>NZ_CALVHE010000069.1 GCF_944327235.1 uncultured Desulfovibrio sp. | reverse complement strand
AGAGTAGACATGGTAACCTCCGTCTCCATACCTACTCTTTTTTGAAGCGTATGGAAATAATGAGTCCTGACCCTAAGCCGTGCTCGTTGCGACGGAGGAAGCCACGGGCATCGACAGTAGAGCGAGGGCTTCCCCCCAATAAACTTATCTTTCATTGACCGCCTGCGGCCGCCTGCCGGCGCGTATCTCAGCGTCCGCCGCCGTCCTTTGCGGACTTGCGGCCGGGACGGAAGGGCCAGGGCGTGCGGGCCTCGCCGTCAGGGGCGGGACGCCGCCGGACATCTGAGCGCCTTCTGTTCCCCTCGTCCGGGGATGCTGCGCGTGCGTTGCCGCGTCCGGCGTCAGGCCGTCCGAAATGCGGCATGAGGATGCGGTGCTGGCGCAGGCGGTCGGCATCGCTGCGGGCCACATAGAGCGGCTCGCCGCTTTCGTCGCACCCGGCGTAGAACATGGCCGTGGCCAGACTGCCCGGCGTGGGGATGAAACATTGCGTCTGCTGCGGGCTCCAGTGACGGCGTGCCAGCCACTGGGCCAGCTCGCGCATGTCTTCGTCCGTACAGCCGGGGAAACCGCTCATGAGGTAAGGGATGACGTATTGTTCCCGGCCCAGACGGCGACTCTGACGCACGAAGCTTTGCAAAAACGCCTCAAAGACCTCGAGCGGCGGCTTGCGCATACGTTCCAGCACACGCGGCACGCAATGCTCCGGAGCCACCTTGAGCTGTCCGCCGGTGAATTCGCCGGTATAGGCGGCCAGCGCGTCAGGCTCGCGCAGGGCGAGGTCCGCCCGCACGCCGCTGGCCACGCGCACCTGCCGTATGCCGGGCAGGCGCTGCACGGCCCGCAGCAGCTCCACATGGCGCATCTGCGGGGTGATGAAAGAGCGGCAGACCGTGGGGAAGCAACAGCTTGCGCGACGGCAGCGCGGGCTGCGCCCATCGGCAAGGCGTTCGCTGTCCAGCGCGCAATGGCCCTGCCACATGTTGGCCGTGGGCCCGCCCACGTCGGAGATGGCCAGACCGCCACGGCGCGAGTTGCTGTTTTGTGCAAGCTCCGCCGCCTCGGCAAGGATGGAGTCCTGTGAGCGGGAAGAGATGCGCCGCCCCTGATGCAGAGCCAGCGAACAGAAGGAGCACCCCCCGCCGCAGCCCCGGTGACTGGTGATGCTGGTACGCAGCATCTCCTCGGCCGGGACAGGCTCGGCATAGGCGGGATGGGCCTTGCGGGTAAAGGGCAGGCTGTAGAGGGCGTCCATCTCCTCCGTGCTCAGGGGAGCGGCCGGACGGGCCAGCACCACGGCCCGGGAGCCGCCCACCGGCTCGAAGGCCCAGCGGTCGAGGCCATGTACCTGCTGTTCCAGCAGGCGCGTCTGTCGCAGGAGCTGGGCAGGTTCCTCCTTGAGCTGCTCATGCGAGGGCAGGAGGATGCCCGCACTGCCCGCCAGCTCCAGCGGCAGGTTGGCGGGCTGCCCCTCCGCATCCAGGCTGTCCATCCAGACCGAGCCGTCGATGCCGCGGATGTCCTTGCCCTGCTGCAGGCGACGGGCGCATTCCAGCACGGAGCGCTCTCCCATGCCGTAGAGCAGCAGATCCGCCTTGGCGTCCATGAGGATGGAGCGCCGCAGGCTGTCCGTCCAGAAGTCGTAATGACTGACGCGACGCAGGGAGGCCTCGATGCCGCCCAGGATGACCGGCAGACCGGGGAAAGCCTGCCGCGCCAGATTGGCGTAGACGATACAAGCCCGGTTGGGGCGGGCTCCGGCCCGCCCGCCGGGCGTGTAGGCGTCATCATGACGTTTTTTGCGAAAGGCCGTGTAGTGGGCCAGCAGGGAATCCAGCGCACCGGCGCTGATGCCGACGAACAGGCGCGGCCTGCCCATGACCAGCAGATCGTCCGCATTCTCCCAGCGGGGCTGACAGACCAGCCCGGCCCGGAAGCCGTGGGCCACCAGCCAACGACCCAGCAGCACGCTGCCCATGGCGTAGTGGTCCACATAGGCGTCTCCGCTGACGAGGAGCACATCCAGCTCATCCCAGCCCAGCGCGTCCATCTCCTTCCGGCTCATGGGCAGGAATTCCGGCTGCGGCGCGCCGAAGGGCGTACGCTTCGCCACGACGGTCCCGGTCGGGACCTCGGGCGCAGCGGCAAGATCGACGCCGGGACAGGCAGCCCGGCGGCCGGGCTGGGGAAAAGGGACGTTACGCGGCATGGACAGGCACCCTTATCCGACTATTTGGCAGGCGGCATGACCAGCGGCACGTCTTCGCCCGCGGGCGCGGCGGGCGCGGCCTCTTTCTGGGCGGGAGCGGGCATACCCGCGCGGCCCTTGGCGTGGTCCACCGCAAAACCGTACCATTCCTTTTCGCTGATGCTGCCGTCCTTGTCCGTGTCGATGGCGGCAAAAGCGGCTTTCTGCATATTGGGGTAGACGGCGAAGAATTCTTTTTCGCTGACCTTGCCGTCCTTGTCCGTATCCACCTTGGCGAATTTCTCCGCAGCCGCGCCGTGACCGGATTCCATGCCCGGCATGGCAAGAGCGGCGGAGGGGAACGAGAACGCAAGAGCGCACAGGGCGGCGCAGGCGGTCATAGCAAGGGGGAAGTGTTTCATGCTGAACTCCAGTCCGGGACACGGCCCGGTCGATGGGGGGATGAAGAACAAGGATCAGTCGGTCAGGGACGCAATGAAGACTTGCATATCGTCCGGTTGACCGGGCTTGTGATCCTCGGGATAAAGCAGGGCGGACATGTAGAAGAGCGAACCCAGACGCAAGGCATTGTTGGCGCTGGCCGAAAAGGCACGCAGGCGATGGTGCAGGCGTTCGCGTTCCTGCGCGTCCATGTCCGCGGGCAGAGCGGCCAGCAGCGGGGCGACATCTTCACGGATGGCGGCCAGCAGACCGGCCTTTTCACGCATACCTTCGGCATGACCGGGCAGGTCGCCCTTCTCCAGACAGGCCAAGGCCCGACTCTCGGCCGCCATGACGGCGGCGTGGCGCTGTTCGAGCCATTCCCGGAGCGCGGCGCGGGGGGTAGCTGACATGAGAGGTCCCTCCATAAGAAAGGAAGGGACGCAGGCCGAAAGGAGGTCGAGTCCCGGCCGTGCGCCCCTTCCGCAGTGCAGGTACCGCCTCCGGCGGGAGGCGGAAAGGCGTTAATCCCAGTGACGCTTGTCCTCGATGGGTCGGATCTGCGGCGGCAGGCTGCCGGGCGCAAGGATCTTCAGTTCGGGACGCAGCTTGATCTTCTCGCGGAACTGGTGCAGCAGCTCTTCCTCGCGCTTGAAGCCGCTGGTCTCGATGAAGAGCGTCATCTCGTCGATGCCGCCGGGGTTGGTGACTTCGATCTGCCAGCGCTTCACTTCTTCGAAGCGGCTCATGACCTGTTCCACCTGATGCGGGTAGACGAACATGCCCATGATGCGGGCCGTGGTGTCCACGCGGCCCACGATGCTGCCCAGACGCGGGCTCGTGCGGCCGCAGGCGCAGGGGCTGCGGTCGATGTAGGACAGGTCCCCCGTAGCCAGACGAATGAGCGGATAGGTCTTGTTGAAGGCCGTCACCACGATCTCGCCCACTTCGCCGTCCTTGAGCGGGATGCCCGTATCAGGATGGCAGATCTCCACATAACAGCGGTTGGCGATGTGCAGGCCGGTCTTGTGGAAGCACTCGTAGCCGATACAGCCCACGTCCGCCGTGCCGTAGCCCTGACGCATGATGAGGTCGTATTTCTTTTCCATCTGGGAGCGCATCTTTTCGGAAAGTCGCTCGCCGGTGACGAAGGCCACTTCGAGGAAAAGATCCTTGCGCAGGTTGAGGCCCTTCTCCTCGGCCTTCTGGGCAAGGTGCATGAGGAAGCTCGGCGTGCCCACATAACCGCAAACACGCAACTTCTGCATGACATCCAGCTGGGTGGTGGCGTCCGACGGCCCGGCGGGGATGACCGCACAGCCCAGATTGCGCAGCGGTTCCTCGAACATGAGACCGGCGGGCGTCAGCTGGTAATTGAAGGTGTTCTGTACGGCGTCACCGGGCCGGAAGCCCACGGAATAAAAGGCTTCGGTATAGCCCCAGTAGTCCTCGGCGCGGTCTTCCGGGTCGAAGATGGGACCGGGAGAAAGGAAGATGCGCTTCAGGTCCCCGATGTCCTTGGTGAGCAGACCGCCCAGACGCGGCCCCATGGACTGGAGGAAGATGAGCTCTTTTTTCTTGAGGATGGGGATATGTTTGATGTCGGAGAGGGTCTTGAACTTCTCCACATTGAATTGCGCGCGGTCAAAGCGCTTCTTGACGTCCTCCGAATAGCGGTAGGCGTAGGAAAGCAGTTCCTTGAGCTGAATCAGGCAGTACTGGCGGCGCTCGCTTTCGTCGAGCACTTCGCGGCGGCTGTAAATGCCTTCGGTGCGGTCTTTGCGGGTCATGGCTTCACCTTGTCAAGGTTTTTGGAGAGTGCACTGTGTTAGCCAATTGCCATGGATTTTGCAAGAACTTTTTTTAAAATTCAATTATTTCAATGTATTATTTGACATTTTCAACAGATGCCGCCTCCGCCCGCAAGGCGCGGCGACGCAGGATGCGGCGCTTGAGAGCGTCATAGACCGGCTCGCCGCCCAGGCGCGAGGCCACCAGCGAAGCCGTGAGGGCCGTCAGCAGGACAGCGGGAGCGGAAAAAGGACAGCGGGCCATCTCCACCACCAGCGCCGCGCCGGTGAGCGGCGCGCGTACCGTGGCGGCGAACATGCCCCCCATGCCCAGCACCAGCAGCAGGGGGATCTGGTCGGCGTGCAGCCAGCCCTGATCCAGGAGCGGAGCGGCCACGCAGGCCCCCAGCAGGCTCCCGGCCAGCAGCATGGGCATGAGCAGCCCACCGGCCACGCCGGAAGCAAAGCTCAGACCGGAATAGGCGATCTTGCCCAGCAGCAGGAACAACAGGAAACCCAGCCCGTTGCCCAGCAATACGGGGGACGCGAGATCCAGCGTCTCTATGCCCACGCCGCCCACGAGCCTGGGCGCAACCGCCAGCAGCAGGGCGCTCACGCCAAAGGGGAAGGCCGAGCGCAGCCACGGCGGCAGACCGCTCAGCGAGTCCTGCCAAAGGGTAAGATGCATGATGACGGCATTGTAGAGAAGCCCCACCAGGCCGCACAACACGCCCATGACCAGCGCAAGCCCGTATTGCGGCAACTCCGCATCCTTCCAGACCGCAAAGGGAAAGACCGGCCCGAAATCGAAGAAGAGGAAGAGCGCGATCCAGGCCCCGAAGGCCGACAGGGCCGCGAAGCAGAGCAGGGGCAGTCCCAGCGGGCTGCGCATCTCCTCGAAGGCGAAGAGCATACCCGCTACAGGCGCGCCGAAAGCCGCCGTGAGCCCGGCCACGCTGCCGCCGACGAGGAAACGGGAGTACTGTTCCTCCGGGCTGTGCCAGAGCCGTCCGACGCCCGCCCCCACACAGGCCCCCATCTGGATGCACGGGCCTTCGCGGCCCACGGAAAGACCGGCGCTCAAGGCCGCCAGCGTGGCCACGAACTTGCACCAGAGCACTCGCCGCCAGCGCATGGGCGGCAGGAGCCCGGCCGCCATGAGTTCCACCTGCGGGATGCCGCTGCCGCTGATGAGCGGTTCATGCCGCAACAGGAGGTGGGCAAGCGTCGCCAGCAGGGCCAGCCCCCCAAGGATGTAGCCCCAGGCCCACGGGGAGTCCGCGGCGTAAAGTTGCAGCCAGTAAGAAGCATACAGGCGGAAGCTGTCGTACGACTGGCGGAAGAGACCGATGATGCCTCCGGCGATGAGGCCCGTCAGCAGGGCCTGCCCGCAGAGACGCCAGGCCCCGAGGCGTTGGAGTTGCTGCGCTTCCTTGAGAAAGAGGGGCAGCGGATGGCGATGATCCATGCACGGTTCCCGTCGCTGAAATAGCCCGGCGGCAGCCCTGCGGGAAGCTTCCGGGCGGAGAGAGTATGCCGCCTGAGCGGGGA
The DNA here is from genome assembly GCF_944327235.1 of uncultured Desulfovibrio sp. Taxonomy (GTDB): domain Bacteria; phylum Desulfobacterota; class Desulfovibrionia; order Desulfovibrionales; family Desulfovibrionaceae; genus Desulfovibrio. Next base: position 7,569 of record NZ_CALVHE010000069.1, on the reverse strand, counting down.
GAATTCAAGCGCCGGGGAAAAAGATGAAAAAAAGACTTGCCAAACGTGCCGTCTTGGCGTACAAGCATTCCTGTCACGACGGTTCGCCGTCAGGGCCGAGGTAGCTCAGTTGGTAGAGCAGGGGACTGAAAATCCCCGTGTCGGCAGTTCAATTCTGTCCCTCGGCACCACGAGGAAGGTAAGGACCCATGCAAAGCATGGGTCCTTTTTTCTTGCCATGTGCCCCGTATGACACGGATACACAGCAAACGAACGGACACCTCCTCGCCGCACCCGCCCGCCTCTGTCCGCCCCAGCCTATCCTTGTCCGCAAACCGGACAGCAAAAATACTCCCCGCAAGTGTCCTGCCCGTAAGGCCTGTTAACACTATTTGCTGTTTGTTTTTTTTGGGGGGGAAGGGCCCCACGCTCTGCTGTCGATGCCCGTAGCTTCCTGCGTCGCAACGGGCACGGCCCTGCGGGCCGCCTTTCGGTCGCGCTCTGCTGTCGATGCCCGTAGCTTCCTGCGTCGCAACGGGCACGGCCCTGCGGGCCCCGTCGGGTCAGGAGATTACCCTTCCCCCATCCCTTCTCCAGCACGCTTTTACCAGAAAAAGGGTCAGGGGGCGCAAGTCGACCCCGCCCAAAGACAAATGGGGCGTGAATGGCTTATTTGCCGTATCTATGAAACTACTTGTAAAATTTACGCAAACAAACCCTACCGCGTGAGCCCGTCCTGTGCGCCGTCCTTCTGGCGGCTCCTGAGCAGTTGGATGAGATCCACGAACGACATCCCGGCCGTCTCCTGATGCCATTGCACGTTTTCCAGCAAGGCGGCAGCCTTCCGCCGGGCTTGGCTTTGCTGCTCCGGCGTCATCTGCTGTTCAAGTGCGGCTTTCAGGCTTTCCACTTTGTCTGTCGGCGTCTCTCCATCGCGGAGGTCCATATGCAATCGCAGGAATGCGTATGCCTGAACGATATCCTTGTCCGCGCCGAGACCTTCGGCATAGCGTACAGCCGTTTCCAGCGCCGCCCCGACATGTCCCATCTCCGCCGCTTCCCTGAACCAGAAGGTAGCTTCGCTTTGCGCCTGGCTGGTAAGTCCTTCCCGACTGTAGGACATACCCAGATGATACTTGGCCAGGATATGGCCGCCCCTCGCGGCCTTGTCGTAATACTCCAAGGCCTTGACCTTATCCTGTGGCACGCCGTCGCCTGTCTCGTACATGCGCGCCAGCAGGAATGCGGCTTCCACCCTTCCTTCCGCCGCCTTGGCGAACCATTCGGCAGCCTGCGCCTTGTCCTGCGGCACGCCGTCACCCTGGGCATACATCATGCCCAGCTGCAGCTGGGCCTTGACATCGCCCTGGCTGGCCGCCTTGCGGTACCAGTGCGCCGCTTCAACCTTGTCCTGAGGGATGCCGTCGCCTTCGGCAAGCATTTGCGCCAGTCGAGTCAGAACCACAGGATGTCCCTTTTCCGCCGCCTTGCGGTACCATTCGACTGCCCGCGCCTTATCCAGCGGCACGCCGTTGCCCGTATCGCACAGACGCGCCAGCAGACAGGCAGCGGTGACATCGCCATTTTCCGCCGCCTTGCGGAACCATTCGGCAGCCTGCGCCATATCCCGCGGCACACTGTTCCCCAGCATGTGCATGATGCCCAGATACCGCTGCGCTTCGGCATTGCCCATCTCCGCCGCACGGGAGAATTCGACGAACGCCTTGGACATGTCCTGCATGACGCATTCTCCGCCAACGAACGGGATCCCCTCATAATGCAGTTTCCCGTCCGCCAAGAGTTCCGCCGCCGACTTTTCGGGCGGGAGGTTCGACGCCGGTGAGTCTCCCCTGGGCGGCTCGTTTGGCTCTCCGCCCTGCGATACACTGTTCTCTTTGCCCGGATATCGTTGTGCTTCGGCATCGTCCTGTCGGGATATCGGAGAGGTTCCCTTGGCTGGGGCGTAAGATTCCTCGAGGTGTCCGGAGGAGAACATCCCGCTGAACACCGAACAGTTGGTCAGACTCACGGGAATGGCGGCAAGAAGGAATACTGCCAGCAGACCTACGCGGAAACGTTCGTCATGCACGATGGCCGGATGCCCGGCAGGCGTGGCTCTCCATCTTGTGAGCAAGGAACGGATGTTCATGAGGATGCTCCGGTCGATCAGCAAGAAGAGCGTGTCATCGTATCGCCTTGAGAGGAGAGGCGTTGCCGAGCGGTCTGGACGGTACGCAAGACATTCTCCACATAGGGCACCCGGCGGCCATGTCCTTGTGAGGGAGCGGTCTCACATCCTTGCTCACAGATGTGGACAGCTTGCATCGCTCTGGGCATCCCGAGACAGCCGGGGACGTATGCCTCTTCCTGTTCGTGCCTGGCCGTTGCTTCTTCCATCCGTACCATTCCATGCGTTTTTCTCGCGTTCGGGCGGTCGTACCTTGCTTAGTGTGCCGCCGCGTTTTCCTCATGGGCCTTGCGGATATCTTCCCGCTGCAGGGCCATCCTGGCATCCTTATTCCCCAGTTCCGCCGCCTTGCTATACCAGCGGGCCGCCTCATGCAGGTCCTGCGGCACGCCGTTGCCTTCGGCATACAGCTGGCCCAAGACATACTGAGCGTCGGCATTTCCCTGCTCCGCCGCCCGCTGGAACCAGAATGCCGCCTGCTCCTGATCAGGATCGACGCCCTCGCCCCGGCTGTATACCTTGCCCAGACGATACGCTGCCGGAGGATAGTGGAGGTTCGCCGCCATATGGTACAAGGCAAGCGCTTTGGCCTTATTCTGTAGTACGCCGTTACCCGCATCCAGCAGGCAGGCCAGCAGGAACGACGCTTCGCCATCGCCCTTTTCCGACGCTTTGCTGTACAAGTTCGCTGCCAATCCCCTGTCCCGCTTCACGAGGTCGCTACCCTCGGCATACAGGAGACCCAGACGGCGCATGGCTTCGACATGTGAGTCCTTCGCCGCCCTGAGAAGCCAGTCCAGCGCCTTTTTCTTGTCCTGCGGCACGCCGTCGCCTTCATCGCACAGCGTGGCGAGCTGCCACTGCGCATGAACATTGCCCTTTATGGCGGCCTTGCGAAACCAGCGCGCCGCTTCGGCCTTGTCCTGCGGCACGCCCTTGCCTTCGAGGCTGGCGTATGCCCGGGCAAGCAGCTCCTCCTCAGGCAGCGTATCGGTCGCCATATCCTTTTCAAGCTCTTTCAAAACGTCCTGAGCATCGGTATTGCCCTGTCCGGCAAGCGCGCGCAGCCAGTTTACCGCCTCGGCCTTGTCCTGCGGGGTCCCCCCCTCCCCTTCGGCATACAGCGTGCCCAGAGCGATCTGGGCATCGACATGGCCCTGCGAGGCGGCCTTGCGCAGCCAGAAAAGCGCCTTCTCCATATCCCTGCGGGCGCCTTCGCCCCTGGAGAGCATGATCCCCACCTGATACTGGGCAGAAGCACTGCCCTTGTCGGCCGCATTGGAGAAGTGGAGAAATGCGATCTCCATGTTTTGGGGCCTCCCCAGTCCGGTATAGTAGGCAAAGCCCTTGGCGAGCGAGACCGTATCGCTGTCTTCAGGGCCGGGGCCGGGGCCGGGGCCTGCATGTATTGGGCCGCCCCTGTACGGGGGGGCGTGATGGTCGAGCTTCACCCAGGCCACAAGCAAAGCCAGGCCCATGCACGCGCATACGATACAGGTGCATACCAAGGTGATGAGGGCGTCCCTGCTTTCCTTCCTGGCGGCCGATCTCGTTTGGCTGACCGGCGCTTCCTTTGGGGACAGGGCGACCTGTTTCCGCTGCGGGGACGGGGCTTTCGGCTTGGCCTGAGGGGGCTTTTTTTTCTGCTTCACGCTGCGTTTTCTCATATCGTCATTCCGTCTGGTGAGGGGCGGTCAAGTCGGCCTTATCCGCCTTCCGGGTGCCGGTTCGCCCGGGCGCGGGACGCACGCCGAACCCGGCTCGTGCCCGGCCACGGCGTATCCCCCATGCGCGCCCGCCCGTGAGATCTTCTCGTCCGGAACGGCCGTACTCGGCCTAAGGCAATTCCACATTGAACATGTGGATCGCTCTGGTAGTCGTGAGAGCGACTACCAGCAACCGAACACACGGAAAAACCACGCTTTTTCCGTAGTGTGAGGGCTGCGTCAGCAGGGAAATTGGACACAATTTCAATGCGAATCCGCTCTATGGCGCCTTGCCGCCTTCCTCAAGGGCCTTACGGATATCTTCCCGCTGCAGCGCCGTTCTGGCGTTTTCATTCCCCCGTTTCGCCGCCTTGCCGTACCATTCCGCGGCCTTCACCTTGTTTTGCGGTATGCCGTCGCCCGTGTCGTACAGAAGGCCCAGACGCCACTGAGCTTCGGCATTGTCCTGCGCAGCGGCCTTGCTGAACCATTCGTACACCTGCTTCTTGTCAAAGGGAGCGGCGCTGCGGTCGGCATAAAGAGCGCCCAGAGCGAATTGCGCCTCGGCATTGCCCTGTTCCGCCGCCCTGCAGAGCCAGAAGGCCGCCAGATGCTTGTCCCGCGGGACGTCCTTGCCCTCGGCATATGCCTGCCCCAGAGCAAGCTGCCCGGCGGCATCCTCCGGGCCGGGGATGCGCTTCCTCGCCTGCTCGAACAGGAATGCCGCTACGTCCTGATCCGACTCAACGCCTTCGCCCCGGCTGTAGAGCCTGCTCAACCGATACGCGGCCAGCGGACACCCGTGCCCCGCTTTATGGTACAGGGCAAGCGCCTCCTTCTTGTTCTGCGGCACGATGTCGCCCGCCTCCATCATGGAGGCCAGCAGGAACATGGCTTCACTGTTTCCTCTTTCGGCCGCCTTGCTGTACAGTTCGGCAGCGAGCGTCCTGCTCTGCGGCAACAGGCTGCAGCCCTGTTCGGTCAGTCGGCCCAGAAGGAGCAGGGCCTTGGCATCGAACTCCTTCCCTGCCAAAAGGAGCCACTCGAGGGCCTTTTCCTTGTCCTGCGGCACGCCGTCGCCCGTGTCGTACTTGCGCCACAGGGTCAGCATGGCCTTGCTGTCGCCCGCCTTCGCCGCCCAAATATACCAGAAGAGCGACATATCCTTGTCCCGCGGCAGACCGAAAGCGCCCTCCGCGTACGCTTCGGCGAGCTGGTAGCCGCCGCTGCGCGCGCTGGCGTCCGCAAGCCGGAGAAGTTCCTCACGCCGGGCATCCTGTTCCGCCTTGAGGCTCTCCTCAAGGGCCTTGCGGAGGTCATCCTGCCGCATGGCGCTCAGGGCCTTCTCATCTCCCCGTGCCGCAGCCTTCTGGAGCTGGCTGGCCGCCTTATGGATATCCCTGGGCAGACCGTCGCCGCGGTAATACATCATGCCCAGCGTATACGCGGCGGCGACGTTATTCCTGTCGGCGGCCTTGCGGAGCCAGTCGAGGGCCTTTTCCTTGTCCCGTGGCACGCCGTCGCCCGCATCGTACATGCGCCGCTTGACAGTGTAAGAAGTTTTACGCTACAAGCACGCCGTCGCCCGCATCGTACATGCGCCATAGGGCAAACATGGCGTCTCCGGCAACGCCGCCGTACGAGGACGCTAGCCAACCATACAACTTCAGCGCCCGCACCTTGTCCTGTGGCACGCCATTGCCCGTTTCATAGGCCCGGCCCAGACGGAACTCCGCTTCGTCATGACCCAGCTTCTCCGCCTGCTGGAGCCAGTAGAGGGCCTTTTCCTTATCCTGAGGCACGCCGTCGCCCGTATCGTACATGCGCCACAGGGCAAATGCGGCGTCGCCGTTGCCTCGTCCGACGAATCCGCTGCCGCTGCCCTGCGCCGCCTTACGATACCATTCGAAGGCCTGCCCCTTGTCCTGCACTACGCCGTCGCCCGTTTCATAGGCGCGGCCCAGGATGAACTTGGCCTTTTGGCTCTCCATCGAAAAAGAACTGCTCTTTTCCACAGCCTTGCGGTACCAGAAGAGCGCCTTTTCCCGGTTCTGGGGCACGCCTTCGCCCTTGTCATACCATTTGGCAAGAAGGAACTGCGCCTCGACATTGCCCAGCTCGGCAGCCTTGCGGTAGTAGCCGACCGCCTGAACGCTCTCGACGCTGTCCCCGATGTCGAGCTTCTTGCCCTTGGCAAGCAGTTCCGCCGCGCTGCGCCGCTCATCCGGCGAATCCTGGATGCGCTCCGCGGCGGCCTTGCGCCCATCCCTGTAGAAGATGAGATGGTCGAATTTTCCCGACCTGACGGCATGGAAGATCAAGATCGGGCACAGACACATGATGCAAAGAAGTATCCGGCAGATGATGGGGCCCGCACCTTGTTTCCCGACGGGCCTTGCCGGCTGCGTGCCGTTTTTTTTCTTGGAGCAGGCCGGGTCTTCCGCCTTACCAGAGATCTTTTCCTGTGTCACGCTGTGTCTCCTCATCTCGTCGTTTCGTCCGGCCCCTACGGCAGCTTTCCCTCGCTCCGCAGGAGTATGCGCAGCTCCACCTGCGCGTCGTGATGCCCCTGTTCCGCCGCCATGCGGTACCAGCGGATGGCTTCGGCCGTGTCGGGCGGTTCGCTGGCGTCCGCATACATGCGGCCCAGGATATACTGCGCCTCCACAAACCCCTGTTCCGCCGTCTTGCGGAGCCAGCCGGCCGCTTCGGCCATGTTCTGCGCCATGTCGCTGTTTCCGGAATACAGGATGTCCGAATACAGCCGGGTATCGTCGCGATCTCTTGTTTTCACAAACTCTCGAAGCCAGTTGATCGCCCTGCTTTTGTCTTTCGGCTCTCCCTGAGCGGAAAAGTACACGAGTCCTTCGTAGCCGATCCCGTGTTCGACCGCACTGCGGAGCCAATCCAGCGCCGTTTTCGTATCCTGCGGCACGCCGTCGCCCGCGGCATACATGACGCCAAGCTGCCACTGCGCCCTGTTGTTCCACTCCGCCGCCTCGCGGAGCCAGGCGGCCGCTTCGGCCTTGTCCTGCGGCACGCCGTCGCCTGCGGCATACATATTGCCGAGCCGCCACTGCGCCCTGACGATCCCCTGTTCCGCCGCCTTGCGGAACCAGGCGGCCGCTTCGGCCCTGTCCTGCGGCACCCCCTCGCCCGTGTCCAGCATATTGCCCAGATGCCACTGGGCCTCGGCATGTCCCTGTTCCGCCGCCTTGCGGAACCAGCGGGCCGCCTCGGCCCTGTCCCGCAGCAGCCCCTCGCTCCCGGAATGGATGAAGCCCAGGCAGTACTGCGCGACGGCATTCCCCTGTTCCCCCAGCTTGCGGAGCCAGCCGGCCGCTTCGGCCGCTTCCTTCTCCACCCTGCGGACATCAAAATACGCGGGGCCCAGGACCGCCCCACGCTCGACCGCCGTAACGCACCAGTCCAGCGCCTTTTCCGTGTCCTTTGACAGACCTTCGCCCGAGGCATACATATTGCTGAGCCGCCACTGCGCCTCGACGCTCCCGGATTTCGCCATGCTGTAGAACCAGCGGGCCGCTTCGGTCTTGTCCTGCGGCACGCCGTCGCCTGCGGCATACATATTGCCGAGCCGCCACTGCGCCCTGACGTTCTTCTGTTCCGCCGCCTTGCGGTACCAGCAGGCCGCTTCGGCCTTGTCCTGCGGCACGCCGTCGCCTTTGGCATACATGC
>NZ_CALVHE010000068.1 GCF_944327235.1 uncultured Desulfovibrio sp. | reverse complement strand
CTCATGGAAAAGAGCAGCTTACTTGTCGAAATGGACGCATCATTACAATTTTGTGCGCCCCCATTCGGCTCTTGGCAAAAAACCTCCAGCTTCATGTCTGAGCAGAGGGTGAACAACGTGTTGACACTCTACATCTAGGCCCTGTTAATATACTTAAGAGACCCAGCGATTAGGGCCTGTAACACAGATTTTAGCAATTATTTCAGCAGAAACGGCAAATCAGCACACATGCCTCGCATCCCCAGAAGGGCGGTGCGCTCTCGTCCTTGCTTTTTCCCCTGATAAAAGCGCGCATGGGAAGAGAGGGGGCGCTCCCTGCTCCCCAAACAGGCAACGCATAGTGTTAACAGGCCTTGGAGCGTCTCACCTTTGAAAAAGGTGAAACGCGAGGCGGCGGCACCGCGCCGCCCGGCCAAAAGTGAGCGGAAAAACCGCGCTTTTTCCGCGAAACGACAGGCCGTATGGTTTGAAGCGCAACGCGTTTCAAACCGAAATTGCTCTAAAGAACAGGCCGAACAGTTTTGCTGTCCGGCCTGTAGTTATTTGCAGGCACGTCTTCCGTGCGGGCGCGGCGTGTTGGTGGTTTAGGCCTGATGCAGCAGGACCATGCCCGCGATGAGCAGGGCAATGCCCGCGAAGGCGCAGGGCCGCAGCCGCTGCTTGAAGAAAAGCCAGCCGCCCAGCGACGTGCCGAGGATGCCGAAGCTTCCCCACATGGCATAGGCCACGGACAGGTCCAGCGTCCGTACGGCCAGCGACAGACAGTAGAAGGCCAGCCCCACGCCCAGCAAGGCCAGAACGCCGGTCAGACGGCGGCGGAAGCCTTCGCTGCGGGCCAGCAGGAGATTGGCCAGCACATCCAGTACGGCGGCGGCCAGCACGAGCAGAAGCGGTACGAGCGTATCAGGCATGGCGCACCTCCTTGGCTTCATCGCCGTGACTGGTCCCCCGGTGCACCAGCAGTGCGCCGCCCAGTACGCAGCACAAGCCCAGCAGGCGGGACAGGCTGGGCTGCTCGCCCAGTATCAGAAAACCGGCCAGCGTCACCAGCGTCAGCCCCAGACCTTCCCAGAAGGCAAAAGCCACGCCTACGGGTAGACCGGTGGTGGAAAGGGCAAGGCAGTAGTAGGACAAACCGATACATAGCCACATGATGACAAGGCCCAGCAGGGCCGCATGAGCAAATGCCCATTGCTGGGACAGTTTCATGATGGTGGAACCGCCGACTTCCAGCAGGATGGCCGCCAGCAGACAGAACCAGTGATAAGGACGTGTAGGCGTCATGATGTTTCCTCTCGTCGCAGGATGAACGCGACAGCACATGCCGTCGCATTCGCAAGGGACAGCATAAAGCGCATACGCCGAAGCGCAGCGAAGCCAAGTCAAGCAGAGGTACGAGAGAAAGCGTTAGAGACACGAACGCCAGTAGCGTTCGTCACGGCAGGCATGGAAAGCCCGATACGGGGGGAATGTTCCGGCAAAAAACATGGCAATATCATAGCACAGCCCGGGCTGGACCGCAACGTATGGCATCCTCATGCTCGCAATACCTGATAAAAAGGGGAGAAGCCATGCTTCCCCCCAAACAAACTGCAATTAGTGTTAGGGCAGGACCCATTATCAGGTAATATGCCTTGATGGAGATGTTTTTATAACGTGAGGTGTTTCGTCTCCAATTACTCATACCCAAGTAGCGGGTTTTGGGGAAGATGGGGGAGTTTGAGGGGGAAGAAACCCCTTTTTGCCGCGAGCAAAAGGGGTTTCTTCCCCCTCAAAAAAAGCGTAATAAATCCTGACCCTAACAGGCCAAAGTGAAAGGAGTTCCCCTTCACCCGCAAAAATACCGACGCCTAGCTTTGAGCGTCGATCCAGGCGTTGGCCTCTTTGAGGTCAAGGGTTCCCTCATACAGGGCGCGTCCGCTGATGGCGCCCTGAAGGCGTGCCGTCCGACTCAGCGGATAAAGTGCCTGCACATCGGCCAGCGTGGCTACGCCGCCCGCCGCGATGACCGGCACCGAAGAGGCTTCGGCCAGGTGGGTCAGGGCCGGGAGGTTGACCCCGGTCTGCATACCGTCCCGTTCGATATCCGTATAGATGATGAAGGCCGCGCCGTCACCGATGAGGCGGGGGAGCACGTCATCCACGCTCAGACCGGCATCGGCCACCCATCCCTTGGTCTTGAGGCGTCCGGCTTCGGCATCCAGCGAAACGCCGATGCGACCGGGAAAGCGACGGCAGAGGGCGGCGAAAGCTTCCGGCTGCTCCAGAGCCAGCGTGCCGATGATGAGCCGTTCCACCCCGGCGTCCAGATAGGCAGCGGCGATCTGCTCGCTGCGGATGCCGCCGCCGAGCTGGACGGGGATGTCCAGCGCGGAGCAGATGTCGCGTACGATGTCGCGACTGCGCGGCAGACCGTCGAACGCGCCGTCCAGATCGACCACATGCAGCCAGCGGGCGCCCTGCTCCTGCCAGTGGCGCGCCGCCGCCACCGGATCAGGGGAAAAGATGGTGCTCTCGTCGGCGCGTCCCTGACGCAGGCGAACGGCCTTGCCGTCCTGGATGTCCACAGCGGGAAAGATGATCATAACGTCATATCCTTTACGGCCTTGACCATGCCTTCACGCGCCAGCTCGTCAGCCGTGGCCCAACCCGCCTGACGCTTGAAGAATTCTCCGATCTCCAGAAGGTTGCTGGTCAGGCTGGTCTGTTCCACATCATAGACCGAGCGGTCGAGGATGGTCCCTTGTTGCGCATCGATCAGGAAAAACTCCACCCGGACATGCGCCGGACGGGTCACCCCCGCGCGGGAGCCTTCACGCTGATGCCAGTTGAGCACCTGCGGCACCAGCAGCAGATCCGTCTTGAGCCCCTTGGCGAAAGCGGCCCACGCGGACAGCGCCTGCGGCTGGTTGGAGTCATGGTAACGCATCTTGTCGGGCAGCGGCATATGCCGTGGGACAAAGGTGTAGTGGCGCTTGGTCTCGGTCAGCAGCACGTCACGCAGGGCCCTGTCCAGCGAAGGGAGCATCTCCGGCGCGATGCGTCCCTGATTCTTGGGGATCTCGCCCATGATGAGCTGGCTCGTACTGATCGGCTGCGTGAAGGGCGCTACCGCGATGCTGTAGGACGGGGAGAGCGAACGGGGGATATCCGCCGTCGTGCGGGGTTGCCTGGTGCAGCCCAGAGAAAAGAGCGCGAGGCAGAGCGCCAGCAGCGCCATGTTGGTGAGACGGAAACGCATCAGTCCAGACCTCCCTTGGTGCTTCTGATGGCTGTGCCGGTACGTCTGACAGCGTGGCGCAGGGCCAGTCCCAGCCCCTTGGCTGCCGACTCCAGCAGGTGATGACCATTCTTGCCGTAGAGCAGGGCGATATGCACGTTGCACCGTGCGCCCGCGGCAAGGGATTTGTAGAATTCGCGCCAGAGATCCCGCTCCTGTCCGGCGATGACCGGCGGCAGCAGTTCGTCCCCGCGCCATTCCAGCCACGGACGACCGGAGAGATCGAGGGTGACCTCGGCAAGGGCCTCATCCATGGGCACGCGCCCGTAGCCCACGCGCTCGATGCCCTTGCGGTCGCCCAGTGCTTCCAGCAGGGCTTGTCCGAGCACGAGAGCGATGTCCTCGGCGCTGTGATGGGCATCGATATGCATGTCCCCGCGGCAGCGCAGGTGCAGATCCATACCGGCCCAGAAAAAGGTCAGATGCAGCATGTGGTCCAGCAGGCCAAAGCCGGTCTGAACGTCCACCTTGCCCTCACCGTCCAGCACCAGCCGCAGACTGATGTCCGTTTCCGTGCTGCGGCGGCTGCGTTCCGCGCTGCGGATGTCCGTCGTCATGCCTGACCTCCCGTGCTTTGCCCGTCCTCTTGCGGAGCGGTCTCGTCTCCGTCGCCGTCGGCAACGGCTGCCGTCTTTTTCTTCTTGCCGAACACCGCCGCCACGATGACGCTGACTTCGTACAGCACCAGCATGGGAAGGGCCATGAGGAGCTGCGACAGCACGTCCGGCGGGGTGAGGATGGCCGCCACGATGAAGATGCCCAGGATGGCGTAGCGCCGCGCCTGCCGCATCATGGCTGCCGTCAGCAGTCCCATGCGCGAGAGGAAGAAGGCGAAGAGCGGCATTTCAAAGATGAGCCCAAAAGCGATGAGCAGCTTGAGGACAAAATCCACATAGTCGCTGATACGCGGCATGACCCGGATCTGCTCGGTGTTGTAGCTCATGAAGAATTGGAAGGCGAAGGGAAAGACGATGTGATAGCAGAACAGGGCTCCGCCCACAAAGAACACTGCCGAGATGACGGCCACGGGCACGATGAAGAGTTTTTCCTCTTCATACAGGCCCGGGGAGATGAAGGCCCAGATCTGATAGAAAATGGCCGGACTTGCCACGAAGACCCCGGCTATGCAGGCCACGAACATGCGGATGAAGAAGGCTTCCGGCATGGTGCTGTACATGGCGTTGCCGCCGGCGGGCAGGACGGCCAGCAGCGGCTTGACCAGCACGGCGAAGATGGGTTCCACGAAAGCCCAGCAGACGCAGAAGCCCACTGCGGCGGCTATGAGGCAGCGCACCAGGCGCCAGCGCATCTCATTGAGATGGTCCAGCAGGCCCATGGGCTTCTCGTCAGGATCCGGCGCTTCCTCTTCCTCGGTCGGCGGTTGGGCTGGCGGCTGATCGCCGCCTCCGCCGCCTGTGGCGGGCACGGCGGGATCGGTCGCCAGGGGCGCGCGGTCCTTGCCGGAGGCGTCATCTGCCGATTCGTCGGCGGACGTATCCGTCTGAGCTTCAGAGACGACCTCGGCTGCCTGCGCGGCCAGAACATCGGGGCTGGCATCATGGATCGCGGGCGGAACGTCCGTCGTTTCCGCGCGCGTTTCCTGATCGCGAACCTCCCCCGCCGGTTCGGCAGGCTCCCGCATGTCCGGCCTCTCGTCAGTCTCCACGGGCGTGGGCTTCTCGTCCGATGCGCCGCTCATGGCCAGTGTGGCCGCGCGGATGGCCGCATAGTCGTCCGACAGGGGCGCGTCCTCCGTCCCGACCGTGACGACGGCCACGTCACCAGGGCGGGGCCGTTCCGCCGCCATGCGGGAGGCGTCGGGCGCTCCCTCTTGCGGGGTCGGGAGACCGTCGGTCTTGTCCGCCATATCCTGCGTCAGCTTATCGCTCATGCGCGCTCGCTCCCGGAAGGTTGAGCGGACGACGCCGTCGGGCCAGCGGCGGCCTGCGTGGCGGCTACAGCCTTTTCCAGCGGACTGCCCTGCGGGGGGGCAGGCGCTTCGGGACCAGCGGCCGGTCGGGCCGTGGTGTCCAACGTGGCGGCTTCGGTCTTTGCGCCCTGCGGAGCGGTGTCCGCCGCGCAAGACGCGTCAGCCGTTGCTCCGTCCGTGGATGCGGAAGGTGTCGGCGTCGTCGAGGCGGTCTTGCGCTGTTTCTCTTCCTCTTCTTCGCGGGCGACTTCCGCATTCAGCGTGCGCTGAAAATCCGTGGAGACACGGCGAAATTCCCCCATGGCCTTGCCGAGCGTGCGGGATACGCCCGCCAGGCTCTTGGGACCCAGCACCACCAGCGCCACCAGCAGAATGACCAGAAGTTCCGTGCTGCCGATTCCGAACATGTGACCCCCTGTCATCGCGTTCTTGCGCCCTGTGCAGCGGCGGGCGCACGTTCCGGACCTGTCGCCCGCGCGTGCGGGACGATCCGGTGTCGCATCCGCCTTCTCCCGGCTGAGACCGGTTGGGCAGGCGGCGGCAGAAAGAGGAGGTTAGCCCAGCAAGGGGCCGATGTAAAGGCGGGCAATGTAAACGCATGTTTCCCTGATGCAAGGCGCGGGGGAGGGTAAAACGCGAGACAGCGGCACAGCTTTGTCCGGCCCAGCGTGAGCGGAAAACGTATTTTTCCACGAAACGACAGGCCGCATGATTTGAAGCACAAAGCGTGTCAAACGGGAAATGCTCAAAGGCGGGGAAGGGGAGCACGGGCTCCGCCTTCCCCGCCGTCATGTCGTCAGGCCGGGCTATCCTATGGGACTATTCCCATTCGATGGTGCTCGGCGGCTTGGAGGAAACGTCGTAGACCACGCGGTTGACGCCCTTGACCTCGTTGATGATGCGCCCGGACATGCGGGCCAGCAGATCGGCAGGCAGGCGGGCCCAGTCGGCGGTCATGGCGTCCACGCTGTCCACCACGCGCAGGGCGATGACATGTTCATAGGTACGGCCGTCGCCCATGACGCCCACGGTCTTGAGGGGCAGCAGCACGGCGAAGCCCTGCCAGACCTTGCGGTACCAGCCGGATTCACGCAGCTCTTCCTGCACGATCTTGTCAGCCTGGCGCAGGATGTGGAGGCGCTCCTCGGTGATCTCTCCCAGTACGCGGATGGCCAGCCCCGGTCCGGGGAAGGGATGCCGCCAGACGATGGAATCCGGCATACCCAGTTCAGCGGCCACCTTGCGGACCTCGTCCTTGAAGAGTTCGCGCAGCGGCTCGACGAGCTTGAGTTTCATGGTCTCAGGCAGGCCGCCCACATTGTGATGGCTCTTGATGACCGCGCTGGGGCCCTTGTGGGAAACGGATTCGATGACGTCGGGGTAGAGGGTGCCCTGCGCAAGGTATTCCACTTCGGGGAGTTTTTTGGCTTCCTCATCGAAGATGTCGATGAAGGTGTGGCCGATGATCTTGCGTTTCTTTTCCGGGTCTTCCACGCCCTTGAGCAGATCGAGGAAACGCTTCTGCGCCTGCACGAAGGTGAGGTTGAGGTCGAAATGCTCACGCAGGTAGCTGACCACCTGTTCCCCTTCGTTGAGCCGCAGGAGGCCGTTGTCCACAAAGATGCAGTGCAGCCGGTGTCCGATGGCCTTGTGCAGCAGCACGGCCACCACAGTGGAGTCGATGCCGCCGGAAAGGGCGCAGACCACATGCTTGTCCCCGATCTTCTCGGCCATTTCCTTCACCACGCGCTCCACGAAGGAGGACATGCTCCAGTCCGGAGTGATGCGGCAGACCTTGAAGAGGAAGTTGCGGAGCATCTGCTCGCCATCCACGCTGTGATGCACTTCGGGATGGAACTGCACGGCATAGATGCGCCGAGATTCGTCAGCCATGGCCGCCACCTCGAGGGTCGGCGTACGCCCGGTGACCGTGAAGCCCGGCGGCGGCACGAGCACCTTGTCCCCGTGGCTCATCCAGACGCGGCTGGGGGAGGCGCTGTCCAGCCCTTCCCAGAGGGCGCAGGGCGCGGCCAGGGTCAGATCGGCGGGGCCGTATTCACGGGTCTCGGACTGGGCAAGCTGACCGCCGAGGTTCTGGGCCAGGAGCTGCATCCCGTAGCAGATGCCCAGCACGGGTACGCCCAGCTCCAGGAAACCGCGATCCAGCACAGGGGCGTCGGCTTCGCCCACGCTGGCCGGGCCGCCGGAAAGGATGACGGCCTGAGGCTGCATGGCCGCCACCTGAGCGGCGGTGACGTTGCAGGCATGGATTTCGGAGTAGACGCCGGCCTCACGCACCCTGCGGGCAATGAGCTGGGTGACCTGCGAACCGTAGTCGATGATGATTACCTTGCTGTGAGCCATGATCCTTCCTTGAGGCTGTGCCGTGCGGCGGATGGGGCGCGACGGCTGGGGCCTGTTGACACTGTGCGCGGTTTATCTGGGGGGAAGGGAAACCCCTCCGCCGGCGCTGGAGGGGTTTCCCTTCCCCCCAGGCCCCCCCATCCCTTCCCCAGCGCGCTTTTACCGGGAGAAGGGGCGGCGCGGGCGGCAAACGCCATCAAAAAGCTGTGGCCATGCGTGCCTGACGAAAACGGCTGCACGGTCTAGTTGTCGATACGGTAGTTGGGCGCTTCCTTGGTGATGACGACATCGTGCACATGGCTTTCCCGCAGCCCGGCCGGGGAGATCTCGCAGAACGTGGTGTTCTCGTACAGATCGGGCAGGGTGCGCGCCCCCACATAGCCCATGCCGGAGCGAAGTCCCCCCATGAGCTGGTAGATGGCGTCCATGACCGGCCCGCGGTAGGGGACGCGGCCCACGATGCCTTCGGGCACGAGCTTCTTGCTGCGCTCCTGGAAATAGCGGTCGGAGCTGCCGTCCTTCATGGCGTCGATGGAACCCATGCCGCGATAGACCTTATAGGTGCGGCCCTGATACAGGATGGTCTCGCCCGGGCTTTCCTCGGTACCGGCAAAGAGGGATCCGATCATGACTGAATGCGCGCCCACCACCAGCGCCTTGACGATGTCGCCGGAGAATTTGATGCCGCCGTCGGCCACGCAGCAGCGGTCCATCTCCCGGGCGGCGCGGCTGCCGTCCATGACGGCCGTCACCTGCGGCACGCCCACGCCGGCCACGATGCGGGTGGTGCAGATGGAGCCGGGGCCGATACCCACCTTCACGGTGTCGGCGCCCGCTTCCAGGATGGCGCGCGCGCCCTCGTAGGTGGCCACGTTACCGGCGATGAGCTGGCAGCGGGGGAAAGCGGACTTCACCTTGCGGATGGCGTTGAGCACGTTGACGGAATGCCCGTGGGCCGAATCCAGCACGAGCACGTCCGCCCCGGCGGCCAGCAGCTGCTCGGCGCGGGCGTCGCAATCCTTGCCGATGCCGATGGCCGCGCCCACGCGCAGACGTCCCTTGTCGTCCTTGCAGGCGTTGGGGTATTTCTGCACCTTGTCGATATCTTTCATGGTGATGAGCCCGCGCAGACGGTTGTTCTCGTCCACCACCAGCAGTTTTTCGATGCGGTGCTCATGCAGATGGCGTTTGGATTCCTCCAGCGAAGTGCCCATGGGGACGGTCACCAGATTGTCGCGCGTCATGAAGTCGGCCACCAGCACGGTAGAGGCATCTTCCACAAAGCGCACGTCACGATTGGTCAGGATGCCCACCAGCCGCTCGTCGTCCACCACAGGCAGGCCGGAGACGCGGAAGTCCGCCATGAGGTCGAGCGCCTCCTGCACCGTGTTGCGGGAGGAGACCGTCACCGGATCGAGGATCATGCCGCTTTCGCTTTTCTTGACCTTCTCGATCTCGAGCCGCTGGCGATCCACCGGCATATTCTTATGGATGATGCCGATGCCGCCCATGCGGGCCATACTGATGGCCATGGCCGACTCCGTGACGGTATCCATGGCCGCGGAGAGCAGCGGGATGCGCAGCGGGATCTCCGGGGTGAGATAGGTGGAGAGATCGACGGCGTCGGGAGTGACCTCCGAATAGCCGGGAATGAGCAGAATATCGTCGAATGTCAGGGCCTTACCGCGATTGGTAAACATGAAGCGCCTCGCAATATGCTGAAATTGCAGGATAATTTTGAATAGAGAATCATATCTTCTCGACAGGGGCCTGTCAACGAGAAGCATCTCAGTCTCTATAGACTTTTTAATGTGCTGATATGACAGGAGAAGCGGCAAGGTAAAAATTTTTTTATCAAAACAGCATTTTTGCTTTGACACGCGGCGAAAGAGGGTATAAAAATTTAAACACGAGGAGCTGATAGGGGCTGCTGTATGGCGGTTCGCCAAAGTGGGGACTTTGGGTCAGCTCAAGGGTTTTTCGTTCGCCATCTGCAGCGAGCGGGAAATTGGGGACCCGCAAGGGTAGGCCGCAAGGCCCTAATCGCAGAAACACAAAGTTAAGGAAGGAAGATCATGAAGAAGCTTATGACTCTCGCTCTGGCTGCGGGCATGCTGTTCGGCGCTGCCACCGGCGCCAGCGCTATCGACTTCAAGGCTAAGGGCCAGTGGCTCTTCGGTTTCGGCGTCGCCAACACCGACCTGACCTCCAAGAAGGATCATGCCAAGTCCGACAATGGCGACGACTTCTCCGCCATCCAGCGTATCCGTATGCAGTTGGATGCCGTGGCTTCCGAGTCCCTGTCCGGTACCCTGTACTTCGAAATCGGCAACCAGAACTGGGGCCGTCAGGATCAGGGCGGCGCTCTCGGCGCTGACGGCAACAACGTCATCAAGGTGAAGCGCGCCTACTTGGATTGGCTCGTGCCCAACACCGACCTGAAGTTCCGCATGGGTCTTCAGGGCGTGGCCCTGCCCAATAAGGCCGGCGGTTCCGCTGTGATGGATACCGACGTGGCCGGCGTGACCGCCTCCTACACCTTCAACGAGAACGTCGCCCTGACCGCCCTGTGGGCCCGTCCGTTCAACGACAACTTCACCACCGACGGTACTGGCAACAAGTATGATCATGCCAACTACCTGGACAACATGGATCTGTTCGCCCTCATGCTCGATCTGAAGTTTGACGGCGTGCAGGCCACCCCCTGGGTCATGTACGGCATGGCTGGCCGCAATGCTTGGGACGCCATCAACGGCGGACAGTACAATGACGGCAATCCCGCGATGACCATGAATCCGTATATGTCCGGATTTAACCATGTGCCTTTGGGTTACGATCAGTTCGGCGATCCTATCTATGGCTACAACCCCAGCAGCAACCTCTACGGCTCCATGTTCTGGGCCGGTCTGCCGGTGGCCATCACCCTGTGGGATCCGCTGAACATCGAATTCGACATCAACTATGGCTATGTGGAAAGTTATGGCCGCTTCGATGTGTACAAGCGCAACAACGTGAACGATATTCGTCGCGGCAAGTTGCAGCGTGAAGGCTGGCTGGCCAAGGCCCTGGTGGAATACAAGATGGATTGGGGCGTGCCCGGCGTGTTCGGCTGGTATGCCTCCGGTGACGACGGCAATGTGAAGAACGGCTCCGAGCGTATGCCTTCCATCGCTCCCATGGGCAACTTCACCTCCTTCATGGGCGACGGTAACCTGGGCTGGTGGCTCAACGACTACAACACCAGCTATGCCGGCACCTGGGGCATCGGCCTCCAGATCCGCGACATGAGCTTCATGGAAGACCTGAAGCACACCTTCCGCGTGGCTTACTGGGGCGGCACCAACAGCCCGTCCATGGTCAAGTACATGGACAGCTCCTATGCCTGGGATAACGGCGCTGGCGTGGAAGGCCCGTACCTGACCACCAACGACGGCCTGCTGGAATTCAACCTGGTGAACACCTACCAGATCTACGAAAACCTGCAGCTCAACCTCGAACTGGGCTACGTGGTCAACATGATCGACCAGGATACCTGGAAGCACTCCACCTACAACACCAACCAGTTCTCCAAGCAGGATATGTGGAAGGCCCAGCTGGTCTTCGCCTACTCCTTCTAAGAGCGCATACGCCTAGCGTCTAGGCTGTTCGGGGAGGGTCCGCAAGGACCCTCCCTTTTTGTGCTTTTGGGAAGGTCCTGCCCGTAAATGGGCAGTTTCCATTCGCCTTGTCGCATGACGCCTTGCGGCTTGACCAACGGCGGCAAACAGTCTATGAACGAAAGTTCTGTGACTGCCGCATTCGTTGCTTTACCGTCTGCGGCGCGTATCATCCCTCTCACAGAGGTAGCCATGTTCGAGAGCCTTTCCGACCGTCTTTCTTCCGCTTTCCGCAGCCTGCGGGGTCAATCCCATCTGACTGCGGAAAACATGCAGGCCGGTCTGCGCGAGGTGCGGCTCGCCCTGCTCGAAGCGGACGTCAACTTCAAAGTCGTCAAGGACTTTGTGGAAAGCGTGCGCGCCAAATGTCTGGGGCAGGAAGTCCTCAAGGGCGTGAGCCCGGCCCAGCAGGTCATCAAGGTCGTGCATGACGAGCTGGTGCAGCTGCTGGGCGGAGAGACCGCCCACCTCGATCTGCAGGGCAGGGAACCGGCGGTCATCATGCTGGTCGGCCTGCAGGGATCGGGCAAGACCACCTCGGCGGGCAAGCTGGCCAATCTGCTGCGAAAGCAGAAGATGCGTCCCTACCTGGTCCCGGCGGACGTCTACCGTCCGGCGGCCATCGATCAGTTGACCGTGCTGGCCCGGCAGCTCGATATGCCGTGCTATCCGTCCACGGTGGACATGGACCCCGTGGATATAGCCAAGGCTGCTCTGGAGGAAGCCCGAGCCCAGCAGGCCACAGTGGTGCTGCTGGATACCGCCGGTCGCCTGCATGTGGACGAGCCGCTCATGGAGGAGCTTTCCGCCATCAAGGCAGCCGTGCAGCCGCAGGAGATCCTCTTCGTGGCCGACGCCATGACGGGTCAGGATGCTGTCACCGTTGCCGAATCTTTCAATGACCGTCTCGGCATCACCGGCGTGGTGCTGACCAAGATGGATGGCGATGCCCGCGGCGGTGCGGCCCTTTCCATCAAGTCCGTCACCGGCGCGCCTGTCAAATTTGTGGGCATGGGGGAAAAGCTGTCGGAAATGGAGATCTTCCATCCCGACCGCATCGCCGGACGCATCCTCGGCATGGGCGACGTGCTGACCCTTGTGGAGCGCGCACAGGAGACCATCAATGCCGAAGAAGCCGAAGCCCTTGCCCAGAAGATGCGCAAGGCCAGCTTTGACCTCGAAGATTTTCGTACCCAGATGCGGCGGGTGAAGAAGCTTGGCTCTCTGGACAGCATCCTCAAGCTGATCCCCGGTCTGGGCGGCCTGCGGGAAAAACTTTCGGAAATGAACGGCGCGGTCCCGGAAAAGGAGATGGCTCGCACCGAAGCCATCATCAATTCCATGACCATGGCTGAACGCCGCAACCCCGACATCCTCAACGGCAGTCGCCGCGCGCGTATTGCCAGAGGGGCCGGGGTGAGTGTACAGCAGGTCAATCAGCTCGTGCGTCAGTTCGAGCAGATGCGCCAGATGATGAAAGGGATGCTGGGCGGTGGCAAACCCAAGGTCCCCGCGATGCCCAAGCTGCCGCGCGGTATGCGCCTGCCCGGCGGCATGGGAGGTATGGCGCAGGGCATGGGACTGCCCGGTATGCCCCCTGGGGCGGGTATGCCCGGGATGCCGGGGATGCCGGGGATGGGCCTGCCGCCGATGCCCGGTGGCGCTTCCGGCAAGACCGCGGCCGCCAAGAAACGCAAGAAGCGCGAGCGCCCCGCCAAGCGCAAGAAAAAATAACAGACGTCAGTCTGTTCGGTATTGTCCGGCAGGAGCGGCCCGGCTTGCTCTTTTGCCTACCTCACGTTACAAGGAAATTATCATAACCAAGGGAGTTTGACTCATGGCCGTAAAGCTGAAATTGACCCGCATGGGCAGCAAGAAGCATCCGTTCTACCGCGTGGTGGCCGCCAATGACGAGACCCGTCGCGACGGTCGTCCGCTGGATTTTCTGGGCTACTACAACCCCATGACCTCGCCCGCCGAAGTGAAATTCGACGTTGAAAAGGTCAAGGAATGGCTCGGCCGCGGTGCGGAACCTACCGACACCGTGCGCGCTCTCATCAAGAAGCACATGGGCTAATGCCGTGCCTTCTTCCGGCGCGGGGGAGGTTCGTATGAAGGATTTGATTCTCTATATCGCCAAGTCGCTGGTAGATAAGCCGGACGAGGTGCACGTCAGCGAAATTGACGGCGAACAGACCACAGTGCTGGAACTCAAGGTTGCCAAGGAAGATCTCGGCAAGGTCATCGGCAAGCAGGGGCGCACGGCGCGCGCCATGCGTACCCTGCTCAGTGCCGCCTCGACCAAGTGCGGCAAGCGGACCGTGCTGGAAATCCTGGAGTGACCGGCTCATGCCGCAATGGAT
>NZ_CALVHE010000067.1 GCF_944327235.1 uncultured Desulfovibrio sp. | reverse complement strand
ATGCCGCTGGCCATCCCGCATATCTGGCATCATCACTTCGGCAAGATCGCCGTCTTCTGGGGCCTGGCCTTCCTGGTGCCGTGTTTTGCCGTCTACGGGGCGCAGGTCGCCATCTATGAACTGCTGCACGCGCTCCTGCTGGAATACGTGCCCTTCATCATCCTGCTGTTCGCCCTGTTCACCGTGGCGGGCGGCGTGCGTCTGAAAGGCTCGCTGGTGGGCACGCCCGTGGTGAACACCGGCATCCTGGCCGTGGGCACCATCCTGGCCAGCTGGATGGGCACCACCGGCGCGGCCATGCTGCTCATCCGCCCGCTGCTGCGCGCCAATGCCCACCGCCGCTATCGCGTGCATTCCGTGGTCTTCTTCATCTTCCTCGTGGCCAACATCGGCGGCTCCCTCACCCCGCTGGGCGACCCGCCGCTCTTCCTCGGCTTCCTCAAGGGCGTGAGCTTCTTCTGGACCACCACCAATCTGTTCATGAAGACCCTGCTCATGGTCGTCGCTCTGCTGGCCATCTTCTATGTGGTGGACAAGGTCCTCTACAAGAAGGAAGGCAGCCCGGTCCCCACCGCCGATCCTGACGCGCCGAAGGAAAAGCTCGGTCTGGACGGCAGCATCAACCTCTTCTTCCTGCTGCTCATCGTGGGCGCGGTGCTCGTGTCCGGTCTGCTCCAGCTTGGCGAAGCCTTCACCATCTACGGTGTGACCGTCGAAGGTCAGAACCTGCTGCGCGACATCTCCCTGCTCTCCATCGCCGGTCTGTCCTGGGCCTTCACCAGCAAGCAGTGCCGCGAGCTCAACGAATTCTCCTGGGCGCCCATCGAAGAAGTGGCCAAGCTCTTCCTGGGCATCTTCGTCAGCATGATCCCGGCCATCGCCATCCTGCGGGCCGGTACGGACGGCGCTCTGGCGGGCGTCATCAACATGGTCTTCCATGAAGGCCAGCCGGTGAACGCCATGTTCTTCTGGCTGACCGGCGCGCTCTCCAGCTTCCTGGACAACGCTCCCACCTACCTCGTGTTCTTCAACACGGCCGGTGGCGACGCCGCTCACCTCATGACCGACATGGCGTCCACGCTGGCGGCCATCTCGACGGGCGCGGTGTTCATGGGCGCCAATACCTACATCGGCAACGCGCCCAACTTCATGGTGCGTTCCATCGCGGAAGAACGCGGCGTGCCCATGCCCAGCTTCTTCGGCTACATGATGTGGTCCGTGGGCATCCTGGTGCCGCTCTTCATCGTCCTGACCTTCCTCTTCTTCTAAGCGGAAGCGGGAACGACCCGACATGCGGGGCGCGGCCTTCGGGCCGCGCCCTTTCCTTTTGTCCGTCGGGAGGGCGGGCAGCGCGGCATTGCGCGACCGTACGCAAGCCGCTATAGTGCGGGCATGAGATCGGTCTTTCCTCCCTCCGCCGGACGCCTCGAGGTGCTGGGCGCGGCCGCCGCCGTGCCGCAGGACCGCGAAGGCCAGCCGCTCTATCTGACGCCCGTGGAAGCGGGCTTCCCGTCCCCCGCCGACGACTATCAGGACCGCAAGCTGGACCTGCACGACTATTGCGTGCGCAATGAGGCCGCCACCTTCTTCGTGCGCGCGCATGGCGAATCCATGATCAACGCGGGCATTCACGACGGCGACCTGCTGGTGGTGGACCGCTCCCAGCAGGCCGGACACAATCGGGTGGTCATCGCCGCGCTGGACGGCGAGCTCACGGTCAAGCGACTGGTGCGGCGGCAGGGGAGGGTCTACCTCATGCCGGAGAATCCCGACTATCCGCCTTTCGACATCACCGAGCGGGAACATGTCCACATCTGGGGCGTGGTGAGCTATGTCATCCACAAGCTCTGAGGGCAGGGCGGGACTGTCCCGCGCGTCCGCGCCGCTCTGGGCGCTGGTGGACTGCAACAATTTCTATGCGTCCTGCGAACGTCTTTTCCGCCCCGACCTTGCCGGGAAGCCCGTGGTGGTGCTGTCCAACAACGACGGCTGCATCGTGGCCCGTTCGCCGGAAGCCAAGGCCCTCGGCATCCCCATGGGCGCTCCGGAATATCAGTGGCGGGCCTTCCTGCAACAGCACGGGGTGGCGGTATTCTCGTCCAATTACGCCCTGTACGGCGACATGTCCGCGCGCATCATGACCATCCTGGAACAGTCCTGCCCAAAGGTGGAGCAATATTCCATCGATGAGGCTTTCGTGCGGCTGGACGGCGCGCTGGCGACGCAGGCGGCGGAGGCCGTCCGTCAGCTGCAGGAGCGCGTCGTGCGCTGGACGGGCATCAGCGTCTCCGTGGGCGTGGCCCGTACGCGCACGCTGGCCAAGCTGGCCAATCATCTCGGCAAGAAGCGCGCCGACGGGCTGGCCTTCCTCGGCAACGGCGCGGAGGACTTCGCACTGGAGGGAGACGACGCGCATCTGCTGTTCCGTACGGATGACGTGCTTGCCCACTTGCCCGTGGCCGAGGTCTGGGGCATCGGACGGCGGCAGGCGCGCACGCTCTGGGCGGCGGGCATCACCACCGCGGCGGCGCTGCGGGATGCGGACGACCAATGGCTGCGGCGCGCGCTGACGGTGACGGGCTGGCGCACCGCGCTGGAGCTGCGCGGCCTGCCCTGCATCGCCGTGGAGGCCGCCCCTCTGCCGCGTCATACGCTGGTGTCCTCCCGTTCCTTTGCCCGTCCGGTGACGGAGCTTGCCGCCCTGCGCGAGGCGGTCTCCTGCTTCACGGGGCGCGCGGCGGAACGGCTGCGCCGGGCCGGGCTGGTCGCCGGAGGCATCGCCGTGCACATCCGCACCTCCCGGCACGCGGGGGAGGGCGTCCCCTGCCACGCGGCGGACATCTCCCTGCCCCTGCCGGAAGCCACGGCCGATACGCTGCCCCTGCTGCGGGCCGCCCGCGCCGGGCTGGAACGGCTCTTCCGTCCGGGGCTCGCCTATGCCAAGGCGGGCGTCATGCTCTACGGGCTGGAGGCGGCCGACAGGCGGCAGGGCAGTCTCCTGAGTGCCGCTTCCCCGGCGGAGGACAGGCGGCGGGAGGCGCTCATGCGGACGCTGGACGCCATCAACGGCAAATTCGGACGTGAGTCCATCTTTTTCGGCGCGCAGGGACTGGGAGAAGCGGACTGGCACATGCGGCAGGCGCACCGTTCGCCGCGTCTGACCACCCGCTGGGACGAATTGCCGCGGGTGCGCTGCTGACGCGCCCGCGCCGGAGGAGCAGGAGCATGGCTGTTGGCTGGGCCGGAGACAATGCCGTACAGGATCAGATCCAGGATTCCCTCAATGACGAGATAGCGCGGGCGCGGGCCGCCCTGCCGCGCGGGGAGAGCGCGCTTTGCTGCGAGCTTTGCGGCGAGCCCATCCCGCAGGCCCGGCGCGAGGCCCTGCCCGGCGTGCGCCTGTGTCGCGACTGTCAGGAAGAGGCCGACAGCGAGCGGCAGGTGGTGCAGCTCTACAACCGCAAGGGCAGCAAGGACAGTCAGTTGCGCTGAGCGCGGTCAGGCGCGAAAAGTTTTGTTGGGGGGAAGGGGAACCCCTCGCTCTGCTGTCGATGTCCGTAAGGCTCCTGCGTCGCCTAACGGACACGGCCCTTCGGGCCGCCTTTCGGTCGCGCTCTGCTGTCGCAGTCTTTTCTGGGGGGAAGGGGAACCCCTCGCTCTGCTGTCGATGCCTGTAAGGCTCCTTCGTCGCCTAACAGGCACGGCCCTGCGGGCCGCCTTTCGGTCGCCGCCTGCGCTGGAGGGCCCAGCCTTTTCACAGCGAAGCGAGAAAAGGCGTTCCCGTAATTCTTCCCCCCAGGCCCCCCATCCCTTCCCCAGCGCGCTTTTATCAGGGGGAAGCGAGTGATGCGGCGAGCCTCCTCGTGAAGGTACAAAAGACAACGAGTCGATATATCCCATAACGGGAAAAAGGAGCGGGATCCGGTGGACATCGGCATCTGGGTGGACTGGGTTTGTATCGGGGCCTTTGCCATGAGCGGCGTCTTTGCGGCCCGCGACCGCAAGGCCGAGCTGGACCTTTTCGGCGTGGTCGTGGTGGCCGTGCTGACGGCCATCGGCGGCGGCACGCTGCGGGACATCATCCTGCAGACGCCGGTATTCTGGCTGACGCAGCGCGATCAGATCTATTGTCCCATCCTGGTGGGCGTGCTGGGCTTTTTCCTGACCCGCAGCCGCCAGCATCACCGGCTCGACCGTCCCGTGGCCCTGCTGGACGCCGTGGGGCTGGCGTATTTTACGGTCATGGGCACGCAAAAGGCGCTCCTGCTGGGCGCGGCTCCCTTCATCGCCGTGCTCATGGGGCTGATGACCGGCGTCAGCGGCGGCATGATGCGTGATGCCTACACCGGGCAGGTGCCCTATGTCATGCGGCGCAATACGGACATCTACGCGACCACCTCCCTGTTGGGCGGTATCGTGGTGGTGCTCGTGCCCGGCGTCTGGGGGCTGTGGCTGGGCGGGCTGGCCTGCTTCGGGTTGCGCGTGGCCGCCATCCGCTGGAAGCTCTGCCTGCCCAGCGCGCGCTGGTAGGGGATCGCGGCGAAAGATCTTTCCTTTCGCTGAGGGCCAAAACGGCAACAGGTCGTGTGCCGGTGTGACGGGCGGGCGCGGACCGCACGGGCGGATGTTTTTTCCCCGCAAGCTTGCGGACAGCAAGACGCACGCCGAGACCATGCGACAGGCGGCGTCCGCGGACATGCGCGTGCGTACGGACATCAGCCTGAGCGCACAGGGCGTATTGACGAAATGATGCCCCTTTCTTACATAAAAGGCATCTCAGCGCTCGGAGTCGTCCGCCATGCAAAGTTTCCCCCCTGCAGGCACAGCCGCCTTCTTGCTGGAACGCTCAACGTCAGGGAGCAGTCGTCCCGCCGCCATGCGGGAGGCCGCCGCCATGCGACGTCATGCGTACCGGCGTTCCCCGCCCTGTGCGGTCGGGTGGCGCGTGACCGCAAAAACCGTCGGCAGGCTGCGGCCTTGCCTGTCCTTTTCGCAACTTCCGCCGTCCTTGCCGGGCTGGAGAGGGTCGCGGCATGAGTCCCTTGTCCATCGAGCACAACCTCATGGCGTCCGGCGCGTCCCGCCAGCTGCAGGTCCACTACAATACGCTGGCTGATTCCGTGCGTCGTCTTTCCTCCGGCCTGCGAGTGGAACAGGCGGCGGACGATGCCGCCGGGCTGGCCATCCGCGAACTCATGCGGTCGGACATCCAGGCCCTGGGGCAGGGCGTCCGCAACGCCAATGACGCCATCTCCCTCATCCAGACCGCGGACGGGGCGCTGGCTATCATCGACGAAAAGCTCATCCACATGAA
This sequence comes from uncultured Desulfovibrio sp., assembly GCF_944327235.1. Classification (GTDB taxonomy): domain Bacteria; phylum Desulfobacterota; class Desulfovibrionia; order Desulfovibrionales; family Desulfovibrionaceae; genus Desulfovibrio. The sequence goes on along the minus strand of NZ_CALVHE010000067.1, from coordinate 8,550 downwards.
GGAGCTGGCCGAACAGGCGGCCACCGGTACCTACGATTCCACCCAGCGGCTCATGATCGACAGCGAATTCCAGCAAATGGCGCAGGAGATAGACCGCATCGCCCGCGCCACGGATTTCAACGGCATCCATCTGCTGGACGGTTCCCTGTCCGGCGCGCACGACGGGTCGGGACGCAGCAGCCCTGACGGCCTGTCCGCCACCGGGGCGCTCAAGGTGCATTTCGGCACGGCCAACGATAGCGCGGAAGACTACTACTATCTCAATATAGGGAGCGCTACCTTGGGCGGCTTGGGGCTGCGCGACGGCGGTCCGGCAGATTTCGGTGATATCCCCCTCATCAGCGACAAGCTGGTCTCGGGGCAGAAAGCGACCTTCGTTTCCGGGCTGGTTTCCTTTGCCGTCATCCCGTCCGGTACGACAAATCTGGAGATCCTCCTCAATGACAAGGGGCTGAACGATACCATCCAGATATTCACTCGCGACGGCAAACATCTTGCCGGAACGACGCTTGATCTGTGGCTGGATCGCGCTGCGCCCGTCGCTCCGGGGGAATTCCTCAGCGAAACCAACGGGTTCCTGACGGGCGCGACCTATGACGGCTCGCAGATGAACGGTATCGGCGGCAACCTGACGTTCCAGGATGAGAACACGCTCCACCCCTTCACCATCGACGGCATGAACTTCGGCTATACCGGCGACGTCGGTCTGCATCAGCCGGGGGTGTTGCGCAACAGGTTCGAGAAGCTCAGCATCGACACGGTGACGGAAGACCTCGTCATCCTTGTTGCCGGTAACGGTTCCTTTGATATCACGGCCTCTTGGGGAGATATGCCGGAACCCAAGCCGCAGGAAGGCGGCTTTACGGATACAGGCCCCGTCATCAACATAAAGACGCAGGAACGCCCCCAAAAGGCTGTCGTGCGTGTCGAAGATGCCATCGTCCGCAAGGACAGGATACGCGCCCACCTCGGCGCGACGCAGAATAGGCTGGAAAATACGGTGACCGATCTCAACGTGCAGGCCGAGAGTCTGCAGGCGGCGGAATCCCGCATCTCCGACGTGGACGTGGCCACGGAGATGACGACCTTCGTCCGCGATCAGGTGCTGACCCGGTCCGCCACCTCCATACTGGCGCAGGCCAACACTTTCCCGCATATTTTGTTGCGGCTCCTGCAGGGCTAGGAGAAGGTTTTCTTCAGGCCGCGCGGATCGTTAGAGCATTTTCAGTTTGCAACGCTTCTCGTTTCAAAGCATACGGCCTGTCGTTTCGTGGAAAAAGCGCGGTTTTTCCGCTTGGTTTGGGCCGGGCGGCGGTGCCGCCGCCTCGCGTGTCCTCTTTTTCAAAGGTAACACGCTCTATTCGTTGCCTGTTAGAGCAATCCACATTGAAAATGTGGATCGCTCTGGTAGTCGCGAGAGCGACTACCCGCAACAGAACACACGGAAAAACCACGCTTTTTCCGTAGTATAAGGGCAGCGTCAGCATTGGAATTGGACACGATTTCAATGCGAATCCGCTCAAGAGAGGAAGGGGAGCCTCCGCGCTGCCCGACCGCGCAGCTCGACGGCGGGGACCGTTCGTGCGGCAAAAGAATTTTTACATGGGCCGACGCGACAGAACGGCAGGCGACCCGAAAAATGCCTTCCACATGCTGGGATATGGCCGAAGTCGGGGGATATTTGGCTGGTATCCGGCCTCTGGCCGGGCGGCGGTGGGCGTGTGCGCCGTGGCGCAGGGCAAATCTCGACGCGCAGGTATATTGACGAAATACTGGAATTTTTTTACATAAAAAAAAATCCAGTACACGGAGCCAGCTATGCGAAGTTTGTCCCCCGCTCCTCTCTCTCTCTCTCTCTCTCTCTCTCTCTCTTGCTGATATAAATAACGCTGCAGACCAGTCGTCCCACTGGCGTGCCGGGCATCGTAGTGGACGTGCGGGCTCGTTCGATCTGACGCTTCCAGAACGAAACTCTTCTGTTGATATAGCCAAGGTAATTCTGATATATCTTGTAATATTTGGCCATGTGGTAACTCTTAGCGGAAATATAGGTATTTTTATTTATGCATTTCATATGCCAGCATTCTTTATTATAACAGGACTTCTTATCAGCAACAAAGAAGACGCAATTGGACTTATACATAAGCTGTCAAAAAAACTTATTAAGCCATATTTCTATTTTGTTGTTCTTGGGCTTTTATTTGTATCAATTCGTGTTTGCTTTGTGCCAAAAGAAATTTTTGATACAACTTTCTTTTGGCAACTTTTTTATGATATGACACCAGATAAAATTTTTATGGGGCCGGGATGGTTTCTTTGGGCATTGTTTTGGGGAAGAATAATTTTTTTCTTTATCGAAAAATATTGTCACCGCTCTGTAAAAATCATTATGTATACCATATTGTACATCTTTTCATTTAATCTATTTTCAGTATGGAACTTCATCATAGGAGCCGATTTTCCTCCATTGAGAATAGATTCTGGTATGCTCGCTGCCATTTTTATAAAAATTGGCAATATGCTGAACTTAATTTGGAAGAAAGAAAAAACAGTAGTTCTAGCAATGACTATATTGCTTGCTATGATTTTTGTCAGCAGCTCGCTCTCCAATGGACTTTCGGCAGTAAGACCACGAATGTTCAATACAAGTATTCTATTTATGCTCAGCGCAATTTCTGGTACGTTGCTCATCCTGATTATATCATCTTTTCTGTCAAAGATAACTATATGTAATAATATTATTACATACATAGCAAAAAATACATTATCTATGTTTATGTTCAATGGGATTTTTGTTGCATGTCTCTATTACCGTGGAATTGCATGTATGGAAAATGTTGATTTTCTTCCAGCTGTATATTACACATCATTAGGGTTTGTCATACTTATAGCCTGCATACCTGTCTATAAGTCTTTTGAATTATTTTTTGATAACAAATTGTTATTGCTTTCTGAATATGTCTGCAGAAGGGTAAAAAGTTTATGGTAGAGCAAGAAAACACTTTGGGTCATGACTAGGTGTACAGTCCTACTTTTTCTCCTATCTCCTACTTCGGGAGAAGGTGGGGGCGAAAAACAGACCAGCGTGAGACCATCAATGCGTTGCGCTATCGCGTACGTTCTAACTCTGCTTCACGGCGGGGACTGGGGGCTTCCGCCCCAGTACCGCGATTCTGATGAGAGCGTGGCCTCGCTCTCTTGGAAAAAGCCCCTGAGCGCTTTGGCGCAAGGGGATTTTTTCGTCTCATGGATCGTTAAGCGGTTTTATGTGTCAAGATGCCTGGCAAGATCCAGAGTATTCCGAGTCACTGGGACCATTTCTGAGCTAAAATGAGCCCTCCCACGGCGGAGAACTCGCGAAGCGAGCAGGGAGGAGTGCTGCGGTCCGGCTTTGGGGCGTGGTGACACCATCACAGGTTAGGGTCAGGATTCATTAAAGATAAGAAATGACAATGACAGCAATATGGATCGCCGAAAGGAATGTATGGGCACAGCGATCATAGCGCATGGCTATGCGGCGCCAGCCTTTCGATCGAGTAAACATGTTTATTTTTTCGAGCTGTAATGCAGGGTGCGTAGTTCTGACGTTTCAAATGATTGCGAATCCATTTCAGTTTGCAACGCTTCTCGTTTCAAAGCATACGGCCTGTCGTTTCGTGGAAAAAGCGCGGTTTTTCCGCTTGGTTTGGGCCGGGCGACTGTGCCGCCGCCTCGCGTGTCCTCTTTTTCAAAGGTAACACGCTCTATTCGTTGCCTGTTAGAGCAATTCCACATTGAAAATGTGGCTTGCTCTGGTAGTCGCGAGAGCGACTACCCGCAACCGAACACACAGAAAAACCACGCTTTTTCCGTAGTATGATGGCAGCGTCAGCATTGAAATCGGACACGATCTCAATGCGAATCCGTTCTAAGTCGGGGGATATTTGGCTGGTATCTGGCCTCTGGCCGGGCGGCGGTGGGCATGTGCGCCGTGGCGCAGGGCAATTCTCGACGCGCAGGTGTATTGACGAAATACTGGAATCTTTTTACATAAAAGAAAATCCAGTACACGGAGCCAGCTATGCGAAGTTTGCCCCCCGCCTCTCTCTCTCTCTCTCTCTCTCTCTCTCTCTTGCTGATATAAATAACGCCGTGGACCAGCCGCCCCGCTGGCGTGCCGGGCATCGTAGTGGACGTGCGGGCTCGTTCGATCTGACGCCGACTGGCCTGCGTGGGTACGCGGAACGTCGGCATGAGGCTGCCCGCCGTCCTCTCTCTCTCTCTCTCTCTCTCTCTCTCTCTCTTGCTGATATAAATAACGCCGCGGACCAGCCGTCCCGCTGGCGTGCCGGTCGTCGCAGTGGACGTGCGCGGGCGTTCGATCTGACGCCGACTGGCCTGCGTGGGCGTGTGGAGCATGACCGCCAAGGGCGCGGGTATGGCGCGGCTGGGGCTGTCCGTTGCGCGCATTTTGCCGTCCACGCCGGACAGGGGAGGGCAGCCGCATGAGTCCTCTGTCCGTCAATCACAATCTCATGGCCTACGGCGTGTCCCGTCAGTTGTCGGCGCATTACGATACACTGGCGGATTCCGTGCGCCGCCTCTCCACCGGTCTGCGCGTGGAACGGGCGGCGGACGATGCGGCCGGGCTGGCCATCCGCGAACTCATGCGAGCGGACATCCGGGCCTTGGGGCAGGGCGCGCGCAACGCCAATGACGCTATCTCCCTCATCCAGACGGCGGACGGGGCCTTGCAGATAATTGATGAAAAGCTCATCCGCATGAAGGAACTGGCCGAGCAGGCGGCCACCGGTACGTATGACTCCACTCAGCGTCTCATGATAGACAGCGAGTTCCAGCAAATGGCCTCGGAGATAGACCGCATCGCCAAGGCAACGGATTTCAACGGCGTGAAGCTGCTGGACGGCTCACTCTCCGGGCCGCACGACGGCTCCGGACGCGGCAGCGCGGACGGTCTGTCCTCCACCGGCGCGCTCAAGGTGCATTTCGGTACGGCCAACGACAGCGCGGAAGACTATTACTATGTGGAGATAGGGGATTGTACGCTGGCCGGACTGGGGCTGCGGGAAGGTGGCACCGGTGGCGCTGGTGGAGGTGGCGGAGCTGGATATGGCGGGGTGCCTATATTTAGTGATAAAGTGCAGCAAAACGTACAACAAAAATTTAATTCGGGAATTATTTCTTTTGCTATTATCCCTGCTGGTTCGACAGGGATTGATATATTTATAAATGATGATGGCGCGAGAGATGATATACAAATATTTACGAGAGATGGAAAGCACATAGCAGGAACACTTACAACAGACTCGCGAGCATGGCCAAATTTAACTAGCGTAAGTGATATTGTAAATGAAAAAAATGGATTTTTACCAAATGCTAAATATGATTCTAGTAATATAAATGGAATAGGTACAAATCTTACATATATAGATAAGGCAAATCCACAGCTACACCATTTTACGGTAAATGGTATGGATATAGGTTATACTGGAGATGGAAACGATATGATTATGCCAATATCAACAATAGAGAAGCTAACAATTGATAATGTTACAGAAGATTTAATAGTAATAGTTTCAGGCCGTGGAACTTTTCAGATCGAGGCCAGTTGGACGACCATGCCCACGGCGGGCGGCGGTGGCGGTGTCGTGACTCCCGGCGATCCCAATGGCGACATCATTTCCATCAGCACGCAGGCGCTCGCCCAGCGGGCCTTGAATCGGCTGGATAACGCCATCGTCCGCAAGGACCAGATTCGCGCCCATCTTGGCGCGACGCAGAACCGGCTGGAAAATACGGTGACAAACCTCAACGTGCAGGCCGAGAGTTTGCAGGCGGCGGAATCCCGCATCTCCGACGTGGACGTGGCCACGGAGATGACCACCTTTGTGCGCAATCAGGTGCTGACGCAATCGGCAACATCCATGCTGGCGCAGGCCAACGCCTTTCCGCACATGTTGCTGCAACTCTTGCAGGGATAGGGGGCGGCTTCTTGGCGGTCCAAATGGTTTCGCCGGGCACTTGCGCAGTGCCCGGCGTTTTTGCATGAGTGCTTTACCGTTGAAAAAGGTAAGGCATGGGGCGGCGACGGTTCGTCTCAGCGTTTTTGTTGCAGGCGGTCGCGCAGGATGATGGCGGCAAGGTTCATGCCGAGCACCAGCAGGATGAGCACGAGGCCCGTCCCGTATTGCAGGGGGCGGGTCTTTTCTATGTCCGTCCCGGCGGTGGCCAGCACATACATATGGTAGGGCAGGGCCATGACGGCGCTGAACAGGGAGTCCGGGGATTTGGGCGTGGAAAAGACGGCGGCCGTGAACATGATGGCCGCGGTCTCACCGGCGGCGCGGGCCACGCCGAGGATGGCGCCGGTGAGCATACCGGGCAGGGCGCAGGGCAGCACCACGCGCAAAATGGTCTGGAAGCGGGCCGCGCCCAGCGCCAGCGAGGCTTCGCGGTAGGTGGCGGGCACGGCGCGCAGGGCTTCCTCCGCCGTATTGATGATGACCGGCAGGGTGAGCACGGCCAGGGTCAGTATGCCGGAGAGGATGCAGACGCCGAAACCGCAGAAGGTCACGAAGAAGGACAGGCCGAACAGGCCGAACACCACGGACGGCACCCCGGCAAGATTGTTGACGCCCAGCCGCACATAGCCCGCCAGACGCGATTTTCCGGCATATTCATGCAGATAGACGGCGCTCAACACGCCCAGGGGGAAGGCCAGCAGCAGCGCGCCCAGCGAGAGGATGGCCGTACCGATGATGCAGGGCAGGATGCCGCCCTCGGTCATCATCTTGCGGGGCGGTTCGGTGAGGAATCCCCAGGACAGAGCGGGCAGGCCCTGCACCAGCAGAAAGACGCAGATCCCGACCAGCACCAGCACGTTGAGCGCGGCGATGAGGCGCAGCAGGCCGAACATGGCCTTTTCCGTCAGCAGACGGCGCGGGGCGGACGAGGGAACGGAGTCGGTGGGAGCGGAAAGCGGGGTGGACATGGTGTCTCCTGTCGTATTTTTCCGAATGGATGCGCGGATACGGGCAAATGAGCGTCTGTTCTTGGGCCTGTTAACACTATTAGCTGCTTGTTTGGGGGGAAGGGGAACCCCAAGCCCCCCATCCCCTCCCCAGCGCGCTTTTATCAGGGGAAAAGTAGGGACGAGGGGCGTATTGCCCGTCAGGGCAGGCGGAATATGTATATCTGATTTTCTGTATATATTGAAATAATTAGTAAAGTTTGTGTTAACAGGCCCTAGAGGCTGGAGCTGCCCGCCTGCCGGTGTTTCTCGGCTATGCGGGAGGCGATGAGGTTGAAGGCCAGCGTCAGGAAGAACAGCACGATGCCGATGGCGAACAGGGCGTGATAGTGATCGCTGCGGAAGGGGGCTTCGGCCATTTCCGCGGCGATGGAAGCGGGCATGGGGCGTACCGGATCGAGCAGGGACGTGGGGATGATGCCCGCGCCCCCGGCGGCCATGAGCACGACCATCGTTTCCCCGATGGCGCGGGACATGCCCAGCATGACCGCCGTGCCGATGCCGGACAGGGCGGCGGGCACGGTCACGCGGCAAATGGTCTGCCAGCGGGTCGCGCCCAGCGCCAGCGAGGCTTCGCGCAGGGTACGCGGCACGGCGTGCAGGGCGTCCTCGGAGACGGAGCAGATGGTGGGCACGCTCATGACGGCCAGCACCAGCGAGGCATTGAGCAGGTTGAGGCCCGTGGCCGCGCCCAGCACGTCCTGCAGGAAGGGGGCCAGCACCACCATGCCCAGAAAGCCCAGCACCACCGAGGGTAGGGCGGCCAGCAGTTCCACGAAGGGCTTGATGATGCGGCGCACGGCGGCGGGGGCCACTTCATTGAGATAAATGGCCGTCAGCACGCCCAGCGGCACGGCCAGCAGGGAAGAAAGGGCCGTGACCGCCAGCGAGGCCGCGATGAGCGGCAGGATGCCGAAGAGGCCGGGATCTTCCGTGGGATACCAGAGCGAGCCGAAAAGAAATTCCGTGGGCGAATAGTGGGCAAAGAGCGGCAGCCCTTCCATGAAGAGGAAGAGCACGATGCCCGTGAGGGCCAGCAGGGAACTGCCGGCCACCACGGCCACCGTGCCGCGAAAAAGACTTTCCTTGGTGCGAATGTGCATACAGACTCCGGTACTCCGCGAGGCGTCAGCGTGAAGGATCGCCCCTGATATGGCATTTTCAGTTTGAAACGCTTCACGTTTCAAACCATACGGCCCGGCGTTTCGCGGAAAAAACGCGGTCATTCCGCTTGGTTTGGGCCGGGCGGCGCTGTGCCGCCGCCTCGCAGTTTGCCTTTTTCAAAGGCAAACTGCTCTAGAGCATTTTTAGTTTGAAACGCTGCGCGTTCCAAACCATACGGCCCGGCGTTTCGCGGAAAAAACGCGGTTTTTCCGCTCACTTTGGGCCGGGCGGCGCTGTGCCGCCGCCTCGCAGTTTGCCTTTTTCAAAGGCAAACTGCTCTAGAGCAGATTCGCATTGAAATTGTGTCCAATTTCAATGCTGACGCTGCCCTCACACTACGGAAAAAGCGTGGTTTT
>NZ_CALVHE010000066.1 GCF_944327235.1 uncultured Desulfovibrio sp. | reverse complement strand
CTGTTCCGCCGCCTTGCGGTACCAGCAGGCCGCTTCGGCCTTGTCCTGCGGCACGCCGTCGCCTTTGGCATACATGCTGCCGAGCTCGAAGGCCGCCTCGTCATGCCCTCGCAGCGCCGCCTTGCGGTACCAGCAGGCGGCTTCGGCCTTGTCCTGCGGCACGCCGTCGCCTTTGGCATACATGCCGCCCAGCCGGAACCGCGCCTCGCCATGTCCCTGTTCCGCCGCCTTGCGGAACCATTCTGCTGCCAGGACCTTATCCTGCGGCACGCCGTCGCTTGCGGCATACATGTCGCCCAGCATGAACTGCGCACTGTCATACTCCTGGTCCGCCGCACTGCGGAACCAGTAAAGGGCTTCGGCTTTGTCCTGCGGCACGCCTATGCCTTTGGCATACATGTCGCCCAGCAGATATTTCGCCCTGACATCCCCCTGATCCGCCAGCTTTTGACGCCAGCGGGCCATTTCGGCCCATGTCAGAGAGTACGCTTCAAAGGCCAGATAGCGCTGGGCTTCGGCATGGCCCTGCCCGGCGGCCTCGCCATACCAGAACAGCGATTTTTCCTCATCCCGGGGCAGGCCGTGGCCTTCGGCGTACAGCTTGGCCAAACGGACCTGCGCTTCGACGTCTCCCAGTCCGGCTGACAGGCGGCAACGGAGGGCGGCATAGGCCTTGTCCATCCCGCGACCGCGCTCCTCCCCCAGGATGAAAAACGCGTTTTCGGTAACGGTGCTGAGGCAGATGGCGGCAAGGGGGAGGCATATGGCCGCCGCCAGCAGCGTACGCTGAGGCAGTGGTCTGTCCTCTCCCTTGCTGAAAAGCGATTTGAAAAAGGATCTGCACCTGAGGACGGCACGGGGAAGCGCGGCGGCCGCAAGGATCTTCCGCAAGAACTGCGGACCGTTCTTGTCCGTATACCGGGTCGTGGCCTCTTTTTTTTGCGGCATACCGCTCCTTCCTTGCAGTCTGGATGTTCCTCTCGGCAAATATGCCGTCTGAGACCTGTGGCCAGGGCCTGTTAACGCAAGTTTACAAATAATTTAGAGCGTTTCACCTTTGATAAAGGTGAAACGCGAAGCGGCGGCACAGGCCGCCCGGCCAAAACCAAGCGGAATGACCGCGTTTTTTCCGCAAAACGCCAAGCCGTATGGTTTGGAACGCGAAGCGTTTCAAACTGAAAAAGCTCTATATCCTCTGCGCCTGTCTCCCGGCGTCAGACGGGAGGCCCCAAAACCACTGTTTGAAAAAGGGAAGAGTCTCCGACATCCGGCAGACCGGCATTCGCTCACTGTCGGAACGGGAGGGGCAAACGCATGGAAAATCCCTCTGCCTGACGCTCAACCCTGCGCATCGTCAGTGCAGGTTTTGCGTTCCCGCTGAAGGGGAATACGGGGCCTCCGGGACATCGGGAAGGCGCGGGAGCTCCGGCGCGGCGGAGGGGAGCCGTCCGGGCCCCGGGCCTGACGTCCCGTCCGGCTGTTGCCCCGCCTTGTCCTGCGGCAGACCGTAGCCTTCAAGCGCCGACATCTCCAGAAGGGCGCGGGCACGATCGCGGTCACGACCATCTCTTGCCTGATCCCTGGCCTTCCGGAGCCAGAGAACAGCTTCGTTCTTGTCCTGCGGCACGCCGTCTCCACAGGCATACATGCTGCCCAGGATGATTTGGGCCGAGGCGTACCCCAGTTCCGCCATCCTGCGGACCCAGCTGACCATCTCTGCCCTGAGCCGCGCGTCCTCGATATCGGCAAAATAGGTATGCTGCAGAGCCCTCCTCATTTCCAGCGCGGAATTGATCCAGAACAGCGCCCATCTATCGCTCTGCGGCAGGCCGTCGCCCAAAGCGTAGGCCATGCCCAGAGCGAACTGGGCCCCACCATGCAGCCGTCTGGCGGCCTCCTGGAAGAAGCGGAGCGCCTTCTCCCTGTCCTGTGGCAGGCAGTCGCCCTTTTCATACATCTTGCCGAGACGCCACAGAGCCTCGGCATCGCCTCCCTCAGCCGCCATACGGAACAGGTGGATGGCTTCGGCCTTGTCCCTGGGTACGCCATCGCCGTCATGGTACATGAGGGCCAGACGGTACTGGGCTTTGGCGTGTCCCTGTTCCGCCGCCTTGCGATACCACCGGAGGGCTTCGTCCTTGTCTCTCGGTATGTCGTTGCCGTCATGGTACATGAGGGCCAGACGGTACTGGGCTTCGGCGTGTCCTTGTACCGCCGCCTTGCGATACCAGTCGGCCGCCGCCACCCTGTCCAGCTCCGTCCCGCTTCCGTTTCTGCAGGCTTCACCCACGGCGAACTGGGCTCCGGCATGGCCCTGCTCGGCAGCCTTGCGGTACCAGGCCAGCGATTTCTCCTCATATGGACGAAAATCGTAGTTCTTGCCCTTGGCGTACAGCTCGCCCAGACGGGCCTGCGCTTCGGCGTCTCCGCAGCCGGCTGCCAGGAGACAGCGGAAAGCGGCATCGAACCTCTCCAGACAGCCGCCCGATATTTGCGGGGCCAGGCGTGTACACTCGACAAAAAGGTGGAAGCAGAACGCGGTAAAAAGGAACGTGCACACCAACGCCAATACCACGCAAATGTACAAAAAACGCTCCTTCCGCTCGCTGGCATTCGGAGTATCGGCCCGCTGCATCATGGATGTCGGCTCCGTTCGGCGCTCAGGCTGTTTTGTCGTCATCCGCCGGGGCGGCGGGGGAGATGTCGGCGTCCACGATGTCGTCCGCGGCATCATCCGGCGCATCCGGGCCGGATGGGCCAGCAGGGGGGACATCCGAAGCGATCCCCGCGACCGGGGCAGTGGGCGGGCTCGTGGGGGCCGCGGCGGGCAGGGCATTCAGGGCCGCTGGCGGGATCTCCAACGGCGTCTTGCCGTCAGGCAGCAGGATGATGCCGGTACGTTCCAGCACGGCCTGCCGGAAGGCGTATTCCCGCTCCATCTGATGGTGCCGGTAGAGGAAAAACTGCCGGGTCACGTAGCAGACGGTAAGGAAGATGACGAGCCCCCCCACGATCCAGGGCAGATAGACCATCATGGCGCCGCCCAGACGACCGAGCGTCTCCACCAGGCCGTCCACGAAGAGCAGCAGCCCGCCGAATACCAGCAGGGAAAGCAGGATGACTACCGTGGGCGCATGGCGCACGATGCTGTAGAAACGCTCCACATGCGGCGGCAGGGAGGTTGCGGCAGCCTGTCCGACGGTCTGACCTTCCGCAGCGGGCTCGCCCCCGGCGGGGCGTTCCAGCGTCCGGGCCACCAGCAGGCCGGAAAGGTGCAGGATCAGCAGCAGGCCCACGGGCAGCAGCAGGGCCGCCAGCCCCCAGCCCAGCCACGGAAAGCGCGGCAGGGGCGGCCCGCCGGGCTCCACGGGTTCGGCGTGTATGATGCCGTAGATGGCGGAGGCCCCGCCTACGGCCAGTTCCAGCAGGAAGATGGCCACAAGCAGATAGATGATGATGTCCTTGTGGCGGCTTTCCGTCCAATGGGACGCCTTCGATGAGGAAGAAGATACAGTTTTTTTCATGTATCATCCTGTAACAGAATTCCCCGCAAGCGACAAGACGGCGTGGAAAGCCGCTTGCTCCTGCGCATCTTCTGGCATACTCTCGGGGAGGAGGAGCAAGATCATGCATGTGCTTGTCACCGGCGCTGCCGGTTTCATCGGCTACCACCTTGCGCAACGGCTCGTGGCGGATGGTCACAGCGTCGTGGGGCTGGACAACTGTAACGATTACTATGATGTGCGGCTCAAACGGGATCGACTGGCCCGGCTGGAAGCCCGGCCCGGCTTTCGTTTCGTACAGGCCGATCTGGCGGACGGCGCGAGCATGGAAAAGCTTTTTGCGGCGGAGGGCTTCAGCCATGTGGTCAATCTGGCCGCACAGGCCGGAGTGCGCTACAGTCTGCAGAACCCGGCCTCCTACATCAGCTCCAATCTGGTGGGCTTCGGCAATGTGCTGGAAGGCTGCCGCCACCACAAGGTGGAGCACCTCGTCTTTGCTTCCTCCTCGTCGGTATACGGACTGAACTCGCACCAGCCCTATTCCGAACACGCCGCCGTCAACCATCCGGTGAGCCTGTACGCCGCCACCAAGAAAAGCAACGAGCTCATGGCCCATTCCTACGCCCATCTTTACGGGCTGCCCTGCACGGGCTTGCGCTTCTTTACGGTGTACGGCCCCTGGGGCAGGCCGGATATGGCCCTCCAGCTCTTTGCCCATGCCATCATGCGGGACGAGCCCATCAAGGTGTTCAACGAAGGCCGTATGCGACGGGACTTCACCTACATCGACGACATCGTGGAGGGGATGGTGCGCCTGCTGCCGCTGGCGGCCCGCCCCGATCCGCAATGGGATGCCGATACGCCCGACCCCGCCACGAGCAGCGCCCCGTGGCGCATCTACAACATCGGCAACAACCAGACGGTGGAGCTCAACGACTTTATCGCCGCTCTGGAAGAAGCGCTCGGCCGCAAGGCCCGGCGGGAGCTTTTGCCCATGCAGCCCGGCGACGTGCGGGCGACGTGGGCCGACATCGACGATCTTGCCGCCGCCACGGGCTTTGCGCCGCTGACCCCCCTGAAGGTGGGCATGGCGAGATTCGTGAGCTGGTTCAAGGAATATTACAACTATGCATGACATCCCTCTGCCCACGCCACAACGTCCCGAGATCCTGGCCCCGGCCGGGGATACGCCCTCCCTCCTGGCGGGACTGGCCGCCGGAGCTGACGCCATCTATTTGGGACTCAAGCATTTTTCCGCCCGTATGCAGGCGGAGAACTTCAGCCTCACCGAGCTGTCCCGCCTGACCGACCTTGCCCACAGCGAACAGGCCCGCGTGTATGTGGCCATGAATACGCTGGTCAAACCCGGCGAACCGGCAGCCGCCTACCGCCTCATCCATCGACTGGCCCGGCAGGTGAAGCCGGACGGACTCATCGTGCAGGATCTGGCCTTTGTGGACATCGCCCGGCAGGCCGGTTTCGAGGGAGGGCTCTTCCTCTCGACGCTGGGCAACCTCACCAGTCCGCAAAGCCTGCTGACCGCAAAGGCGTTGGGGGCGAGCCGCGTCATCCTGCCGCGCGAACTCTCCATTGACGAGATCCGCCTCATGGGCGAAGCCTGTCCCGACGGGCTCGATCTGGAATGCTTCATCCACGGCGCGCTCTGCTATTGCGTTTCCGGGCGTTGCTACTGGTCCAGCTACATGGGCGGCAAGAGCGGTCTGCGCGGACGCTGCGTGCAGCCTTGCCGTCGTGTCTACCGGCAGGGAGGTTCCGCCGCTGCGGCGATGTTCCGGCAGGCCGAACAGCAGATCGCGCAGGAGGAGGCCCGCCGCAAAGGCCGTCCGTTGCGGGAATTGCAACCACAGGGCCGGGAAGGACGCGAACAGCGCCGATCGCCGGGCAAGGGCAGAGAAGGGCGCTTTTTCTCCTGTCTCGACCTGTCGCTGGATGTGCTGGCCAAGACGCTGCTCCATATCCCGCATCTCGTGTCCTGGAAGATCGAGGGCCGCAAGAAAGGGCCGCACTACGTCTACCATGTGGTGACGGCCTATCGCATGTTGCGGGACAACCCCGGCGATGCGCAGGCCCGCAAGGACGCCGAGGAGATCCTTGAAATGGCGCTGGGGCGGCCCGGGACCCGGGCACGTTTCCTGCCGCAAAAGGACAATACCATCCCCACATCGCCCTCCGGCATGACGAGTTCCGGTCTGCTGGCGGGCAAGATCCGCATCGAACAGGACGGCCGCGTCACCCTCAAGCCGCATTTTGAGCTCCTGCCGCAAGATTACCTGCGCATAGGTGTGGAAGACGAACGCTGGCACGCCACGCTGCCGGTGACGCGACGCATCCCCAAGGCCGGGACGCTGCTCCTGCGTCTGCCCCGCCACAAGACGCCCAAGGCCGGGACGCCGGTATTCCTCATCGACCGGCGGGAACCGGAACTCATGGACCTGCTGCGGGAATGGCAGGGCCGCCTCAATGCGCTGCCCGTGCGGGAAAGCCGGGCGGTGGAAAAGGCGCCGGTCTTCCCTCCGGCGGTCAAGCCTTCGCCTCGCCCGGATACGGTGGTACGGCCCGGCCTGCCGCAAGGACGGGAAACACGCGGCAGTCGGCAGCAGATCACCGGACTCTGGCTCTCGCCGCGCACGGCGGACATCTCCCGCACGGTGGCCCCGCGCATCAGCTGGTGGCTGCCGCCCGTCATCTGGCCCGAGGAAGAGGAGGGCGTGCGGCGGCGCATCGAACGGCTCTGCCGGGAAGGCGCACGGCATTTCGTCTGCAATGCCCCCTGGCAGAAGGATCTCTTCCCGTCCGACCTCAAGGGAGGAGAGCTCGATCTCGTGGCCGGGCCCTTCTGCAATATCGCCAACGTGGCGGCGCTTGCGGTCTTGCGGGACATGGGCTTTTCCGCAGCGTACGTCAGCCCGGAACTCTCGCGGGAGGATTATCTCGTCCTGCCGAAGCAGAGCCCGCTGCCGCTGGGCATGGTGCTTTCCGGCTTCTGGCCTGTGGGGATCAGCCGTTTCGGTCTGCTGGGCGTCAAGCCCAATGAACCGTTCATGAGCCCCAAGGGGGAAGTGTTCTGGGCCCGCAACTACGGCGGCAATATCTGGATATATCCCGGCTGGCCGATGGATCTCAGCGAACAACGGCAGGAACTGCAAGCCGCGGGCTACAGCTTCTTTGCCCGACTGGATGAACACGTCCCGCAAGGTCTGCCGGAAGCCCGCCGCCCCGGTCTCTTCAACTGGGAAGGCGCCTTGCTGTAGCTTTCCGCTGCTTGTTTGGGGGAAAGGGGGCCCCCTCGCTCTGCTGTCGATGCCCGTAAGGCTCCTGCGTCGTCTAACGGCCTGTTAACACTGTTTACTGCTTGTTTGGGGGAAAGGGGAACCCCTCCGCCGGCGCGGGAGGGGTTCCCCTTTCCCCCAAGCCCCCTATCCCTTCCCCAGCGCGCTTTTAGCAGAGAAAGATTCCAAGGACGAGGCAGCCTCGCCCCGGAGGGTAAGCAGATCTTGCACACGGCTTTATTTCCTTATCCATTTGAATAAATTATAAATTTTATGTTAATAGGCCCTAACGGGCACGGTCTGCGGGCTGCCTTTCGGTCGCTGCCACCTTGCCGCCCTGCCCCGCGGCTGGAATTGAAGAACATCATGATTAAGGACGGCCTGCCTCATATAACAGCAACTCATGACAGAAATAATCCCCGAAGTTGTGGTGTTATGCAAAATATTGGTATGGAATACCAATATTCTTATAAAGCATAATGGCAGTAAAAAACATTTTAGTTACATTTCGGAATTACCAACTTATTTTGATGGGAATACTTGAAATGGATGAAGTAAAGCAAAATTATTACGGAAGCTTGTGTACCGATATGTATGAAATCTTGCATGAACAGGCTCCGCAGGACGAACTTGATTTCTATCTCTCCTATGCAGAAAAGGGGAAAAAAATTTTAGAACCTTTGTGCGGTAATGGAAGATTTTTGATTCCATTTTTGGAGCGTGGATTTAATATTTACGGAATAGATTTATCAAAAGAGATGCTGGACAAGCTAAAACAGAAAGCGCCGAATGCACAAGTGATACAGGCGGACATTGCTAACTATACTGTACAGGAAATTTTTGATTATATTTTTATTCCTTCAGGGTCTATTTCCTTGTTTACAGATATGCGTATGTGCGAAAGCATTTTACAAGAGATGAAAAAATTATTGGCTGTTGGCGGGAAATTCGTGTTTGCTGTTGATACTGTTTTTACAAGGTGTGATGAGGACAATACGTACAAAGTACGCGCCTCTGTAAAAACAAAAGAAGGGCATGAGTTGATTTTGAAAATGAAAAAGCACTATGATAAAGATAGTCAGACACAGTTTTCGCCATCTGTTTATGAACTCTACAACGGTGATGAATTGTGGCGAAGAGAAAATATGGATTTTCAAGCACACCTGTATCAATATGGTGAAATGGAAGAATATTTAAAAAAATGTGGATTCAAAAGTATAGCGACATATTCAAATTTCCAGAAAGAACCGGCAAATAACGACGAATGCGAAATGTTCATTTATGAATGCAGCGTATAGCAAATTCAGTCGGTGCAGTCAGGGGCAAGATGAACGACATACCACTATGAAGTAAACAGATAGTCTCCAGCTACATCCCAAAGAATGCTAAAAAACTTTCATTTTGAGACGCTTTTAGAGCATTTTCGGTGTGAAGCGCTTTGCGTTCCAAACTTTATGGCCTGGCGTTTCGCGGAAAAAACGTGGTTTTCCGCTCACGTTGGGCCGGGCGGCGTTATGCCGCTGCCTCACATTTTGCCTTGTTCAAAGGCAGAATACTCTAAGGGAGGGATTTTTTACATCACAAGCAGATAGATGCGTATTAGGGACAGCAAGTTACTTTTGTCATGCAGGCTGTCCCGGTGAATGAGGACTCAATGAACAGACAAATGGTCTTCTTCGCCAATTCTTCCCCCGTTATCGGAGTTGCAAGGGGAAGAGCCCCTGGGGCTCGTCAACGCTATCCACTACTTGTTTGAGAGGAAGGGGAGCGACCGAATAGCGCCTCCTTTTTTCTTCGCACCACCGCCCATGTCCGACATCTGTCTCCCCGCCTCCGTTGCCGCGGCTCGTTCCGCCTTTCCCTGTGGACTGGAACAGCCGCCGGGCGCGTACCGTTTCGGCGCTGACGCCCTGCTGCTGGGGGCCTGGGCGGCCCACTGCCTTGGAGAAGCCGGGCGCGTAGCCGCAGTGGCGGAACTGGGCTGTGGGTGCGGCGCGGCGCTCTTTGCCCTGCTGCTGCATCCGGCACTGACACGATCGCCGTCTTTGTCGCTGGGGATGGACGACAAGGAAGCACTCTGCGCCGCCGCCCGGAAAAATGCGAAGATGCTGGGACTGCCGTCCTGTCGTTTCGTCCGGGGGGACGTGGGGGATCCCGCTTTTTTGCGGCAATGCGGACAGTCGGCTTTTGCGGCGGTCCTGGCCAATCCGCCGTACGATCTGCCGGGCAGAACGGCGGCCCTGCCGCTCAGGGAGCAGGCCCTGCGCTCCGCCTCGTGTTCGGATACGGAGACGTCCCGCAAAGAGGATGGTCAGCTCGCCCTGAACGTGTTCTGCCGGGCCGCCTCGCGCCTCCTGACCCATCATGGCCGCTTTTACGCCATTTTCCCGGCCGGGGACATCAGCCGTCTGTTGTCGGCCTTGTCCTCGGCGCGGCTGGGACTGCGCCGTCTGCTGCCCGTCCATGCCGACCGGCAACATCCGGCGCTCCGTCTGCTGGTGGAAGCCCGCCGGGATGCGGCTTCCGACTGCCGCCTGCTGCCGCCGCTCTTCCTGCACGCGCTGGAACGGGGGAGCGGGCCGGGGTGGACGCCGGAAGCCCTCCATTTCTGCCCGTGGCTTGCGGGAGCGGGACAGGAGGGAGCGCTAAGCAAAGTTGAGGCCGTTAGCCGGGAGCCATGAAAACTTCAAGGGATCCCCGATCGCAGGCACAATAAAGCTCCCCCATGTCTGACCGCAGAGCAAATGCTGTCTCAGGCGACAGGGGCTGTTAACATAAATTTTGCAAGTAATTTCAAGAGATAAGAAAGCTGTATGCGCTCCGCTTGCTTTTGGGGCGAGGCTGCCTCATGTCCCGACTCTTCCCACGATAAAAGCGCGCTGGGGAAGGGATGGGGGACTTGGGGGAAAGGGAGCGAATAGTGTCAACAGGCCCTGGCCGACTCGGCTGCTGGATGTTGCCCCATAGCGCATCGCTTTCCCGTTGTGGCCCCGCGGACGGGCACGCAGGCATCAAGTCCCCCCCTTTCCCACGTTTTTTCTGACCGGGCAAGTCTTTCCACAGACGAGGCCCCCCCAAAATAAACCGCTCCGGAGCGGCCACTCTATGGTCCGCTCCGGAGCGGTTTTGCAATACCCGGTGGAAAAGGGGAGATTATCCCTTGAGCAAAGGATTGTCAGTGGTGATCACTTCAGGAGCGCGTTCAAAGAGGAATTCGCCATTGCGTACCGAGCAGGCTACGGAAACACGGTTGCAGATGGCTTCAAAGCCGCTCTTCGCGTTCAGTACGATAAAGTTGGCGGGCTTGCCTTCCTCGACGCCGTATCTGTCAAGGATGTTGAGAGTACGCGCCCCCTTGACGGTGATGAAGTCCAGCGCGTTTTCCAGTTCTTCAATGGACATCATCTGCGCGATATGCATACCGGCATCAAGTACATACATCAGATTGCCGCTTCCCACGGGATACCACGGATCGCTCATGGAATCCTGGGCAAAGCACACGTTCATCCCCGCTTCGGTAAGCTCCTTGACTCTCGTCAGGCCGCGACGCTTGGGATAGGCGTCGAAGCGGCCCTGCAGATGGATGTTTTCCGTGGGGCAGGAAATAAAGTTGATCTTGGACAGACCAAGCAGCTTGAACAGCTTGTAGGCATACGCGTTATTGTACGAATGCATGGCGCAGGTATGACTGGCCGTAGCGCGCTCAGCGATGCCGGTACGGTAAGCCTCCGCAGCCAGCACTTCCAGAAAACGGGACTGATCATCATCAGTTTCATCGCAATGGATGTCTACCATCTTGTCGTACTTCACAGCCAGCTCAAAGGCCTTGTGCACGCTCTTTACACCGTCTTCACGGGTAAATTCAAAATGAGGGATGGCGCCGACGAGATCGGCCCCCATCTTCAAAGCCTCTTCCACCAGCTCATCCCCCCCTTATAGGCATACATGCCCTCCTGCGGGAAAGCGATGATCTGCAGATCACAGGTCTCCTTCACTTCTTCACGCAGCTCCAGCATGGCCTGGAGTGCGGTGAGCTTGGGGTCCGTCACGTCCACATGCGTACGGATATGCTGCACGCCGGTAAGGATCTCCTGCTTCATGGCCTGCCGGGCCCGGGCTTTTATTTCTTCCTTGCTCAGATGCCCCTTGGTCTCGCTCCAGCGCTGGATCCCCTCAAAAAGTGAACCGGTCTTGTTGGCCGCCGCGGGATTGAGTGCGGTGAACACATAGTCGAGATGGATATGCGGGTCACAATACGGCGGCACGACCAGCTTACCGCCGAGATCGACGATGCGTTCCGGTGTGACGCCAGCGCCGGCCCCCTGACCGATGGCTTTGAACCTTCCGCCTTCCACAAGGATATCCACAAGGCCGTCCCGCCCCTTCAGTGCGGCATTGGTGAACAGGGTGCTTGTCATCGCTTCTCTCCTTCATAGTGCGAGCGTTGTTCTGTGGGATGCGCCTTGCCCGGCAAGTCGCATGTCCGAACCATAGCCGCCGGCGAAAAGAAAGGCATGGTGCGGATCATACGAAAAACGCCCTTCCCGCTTGTGCTTCCGCTGCACAAACAAGCGTTTCCATTTTTGTTGATTGTGCACATTGTTCGCCCCTCTGCCCGATGCTAGCTTCAACCTGCGCTCCTGAGTGGCGGCCTGACACCTCCCCCCGGGGAAACTGAATCAACCTCAGATACGCAAAGGAGATGGATCATGACAATCAGAATGAGTGAAATGACCTGGATGGAATTCAACAGCAAGATCAAGGAAGGCGCTGTCACCATCCTGCCCATCGGCGCGTGCGAACAGCACGGCCCGCATCTGCCGCTGAACGTCGATACCGTGCTGGCCCAGGGCTTTGCGGAAAGGCTGGCGGAACGCATCGGCGGCGTTGTGGCCCCCGCCATCAACTATGGCTACCGCTCCAAGCCCCTGTCCGGCGGCGGTCCTCTTTTCCCCGGCACCGTGGATCTCTCCGGGGAAACGCTTATCCGGCTGACGTTCGACATCCTGGAAGAACTCATCAAGGACGGCGTGCGCAACATCCTCGTCCTGAGCTGCCATTTCGAAAACGAAGCCTTCGTGTGCGAAGCTGTCGATCTCGTGACCCAGAAGTATGGCGACAGGGCCAAGGTGCTCATCGCCAACTGGTGGGATCCCATACCGGAGGAGATCATCAGCAAGGTGTTCGACGAAGTCCCCTTCCCTGGCTGGGCCTTTGAACATGCCGCCGTGACGGAAACGTCCCTGATGATGGCCATGGCCCCGGAGCTGGTGCATGAAGACCGCATGGTCGATACCCAGGGCGCCACCCCCTGCCCCTACCACATCTATCCCGTGCCCAAGGGGGCCGTCCCGGATACCGGCGTGCTCGCCCCGGCCCGCTCCTCCTCCGCCGCACGCGGACAGATCATCATCGACAGCGTGCTGATCGAACTGGAAAAGATCTGCAAGAAGGAATTCAAGTAATTGCTGCAATCCCAAGAAGGCCGCCGCCGGGATTTCACGGCGGCGGCCTCAAAGTGAGGTCTTATGAAAGGCATACTCCTGACCATGCTTTCCGCCATCGCCTTCGGCTTTGCCTTCACTCTGGGGCCCATGACTTACGGCGACGGCGGCAGCAATCCGACGACCCTGACATTTCTGCGTAACGCCCTGAGTCTGCCGGTGCTGTTCCTTATCCTGCGCTATCAGGGAGTCTCCCTCAAGGTGACAGGAAAAGAACTGATAAGCCTGACCATCCTTGGCGGCATCGGCAACGCCTTCACGACACTGCTGCTCTTCATTTCCTTTTCCCTCATCGACGTAGGCATAGCGACCACCATACACTTCATCTATCCCGTCTTCGTGACCATAGGCTGTGTGCTGTTTTTCAAGGAAAAGCTGGGCCTCAAAAAGGTGGTGTCCCTGCTCGTGGCCACTTGCGGCATCGCCTGCTTCTTCTTTGGGGGGGACACGTCTCAGGGACTGGGGGGCGGCATGTTCCTTGGTCTTGCCCTGGCGGTGATCTCCGGCGTGACGTATGCCTTCTACATCATCTATCTTGACAAAAGCGGCCTCAAGAATCAGCCCGTGTTCAAGATCACCTTTTATGTCGCACTGATGAGCACCATCGCCATGGGAGTGTACGGTGCCGCTATGGACGATCTCGCCCTGAAAACGCTTACACCGGCTTCGTGGGGGATTTCCCTTGCCTTCTCTCTGCTGTGCACGGTCGTGGCGCTTTCCTTGCTCCAGATCGGCATCAAGTATGTGGGGGCGTCCACTGCCGCCATCCTGACGACTTTTGAGCCGATCACGAGCATCGTCTGCGGCGTGCTCCTTCTTGGCGAAAGCATCACCGACGTCAAGATCGTCGCCTGCTCCCTGATCATGATCGGCGTCGTCATGCTCTCCCTCGCCAAGGAAAACAAAAACGAAGAAGCCGGCGCTCCCGGCGAAGCACTGGCTTCCGAAGGCTGATCCCCCTTGCCCTGGACGGCGCGGGAGAGGTCTCAACCATACTCTTCCTCGAAAATCCTCACGCTGAGAGGCGGGAGGATTTCATGCGTCCTGAAGATACTCCCTGATCAGGATGCTTAGCAGAAGGTTCATGCGTGTCCGGGCATCTTCCAGATCCCATCCCGTCAGATCGCGTATCTGGTTCAAGCGATAAAGCAGCGTATTGCGGTGGACAAAAATATCTTGTGCCGTTTTGGTAATGTTTCCATTACAGAGGAGATAGGCCCTGACTGTCGGGAGAAGCAGGGAGTTGTTCTCTTTGTCATACTCCAGCAACGGACGCAGGATACCCTGATAGCACTCACGCAGGACTTCGTCATCATCGACATGGATCAACACGTTATAGATACCGAGATTTTCATGGTGAACTATGGTAAACCCACGGACCTTCTCAGCAATACGCAGTGCCGATAGCGCTTCCCTGCAACTCTTCCGTATATCCCGCTCACCTGCATACGTCCTGCCGAATGCCAGGATCACACCGTCATCCGCGCACAGATGACAGATGACTTCCCGGGAGGCCTCAACATAGGCAAGTGCCTCATCCGCCTTTTTTCGCGAAGGAGCCAGCACAAGGCAGATGACCCTGTCCCCCTGAGTCAATGTGGAGACCTTTAGGGTCAGGACTCATTAAAGGTAAAAAATGACAATGGCAGCAATATGGATTGCCGAAAGGAATGTATGGGCAC
>NZ_CALVHE010000065.1 GCF_944327235.1 uncultured Desulfovibrio sp. | reverse complement strand
CCATTCGGCTCTTGGCAGAAAACCTCCAGCTTCATGTCTGAGCAGAGGGTGAACAACGTATTGACACTCTACACCTAATGGCCGCAGATGTGGCTGAGCAGGTGGTGCATCTTTTCTTTCTTGGTGCGGAGGTAAGCCTCGTTTTCGGGGCAGGCGTCCACCTCGATGGGCACGCGCTCCACGATCTCGATGCCGTAACCGGAGAGGCCCACGATCTTCTTGGGATTGTTGGTCAGCAGGCGCACCTTGTGGATGCCGAGGTCCACGAGGATCTGCGCTCCGGTGCCGTAGTCGCGCAAGTCCGGCGGGAAGCCCAGCTTGCGGTTGGCCTCCACGGTATCGTAGCCCTCGTCCTGCAGGGCATAGGCGCGGATCTTGTTGGCCAGCCCGATGCCGCGCCCTTCCTGCCGCATGTAGAGCAGCACGCCGCGCCCTTCCCGCTCGATCTGGCTCAGGGCCGCGCCGAGCTGTGCCCGGCAGTCGCAGCGCAGGGAGCCGAGCGCGTCCCCGGTGAGGCATTCGCTGTGCACGCGGACGAGCACCGGTTCCGGCCCGCTGATGTCGCCCTTGACGAGAGCGATATGGGTCCCCGGCTCGCGTTCGCTTTCGTAGGCGCAGATGGTGAAGTCCCCGAACTGACTGGGCAGATGGGCGCGGGCCGCGCATTTGACGGAGACCTGTCCGCGCTCCATACGGTAACGGATGATGTCCTTGACCGCGGCGATCTTGAGGCCGTGCTCGGCGGCGAAGACCTCCAGATCGGGAAGACGGGCCATGGTGCCGTCATCCTTCATGATCTCGCAGATGACGGCGGCGGGGCGCAGTCCGGCAAGGCGGGCAAGGTCCACGCTGCCCTCGGTCTGCCCGGCGCGGGCCAGCACGCCGTCGGCCCGGGCGCGCAGGGGGAAGACGTGGCCGGGCGTCACGATGTCTTCCGGACGGCTCCCGTCGGCCACGGCCACCTGTATGGTCCGGGCGCGGTCGGCGGCGGAGATGCCCGTGGTGGTGCCCTCCCGCGCCTCGATGGACACGGTGAAGTTGGTGCCGAAGCGGGAACCGTTGCGCTGCGTCATGAGCGGCAGTTCCAGCCGGTCGGCCATGTGGGGCGCAAGGGGCAGGCAAATGAGGCCGCGGCCGTATTTGGCCATGAAATTGATGGCTTCCGGGGTGACGAATTCGGCGGCCATGGTCAGGTCGCCTTCGTTTTCCCGGTCTTCGTCATCGACGAGGATGATCATCTTGCCCTGCTTCAGATCGGCAAGGGCTTCGGGGATGGTGCACAGGGGCATGTCGTATTCTCCTGCCGCAAGGCGGCGATAAGTCGTGGATGCCCGTCGCGGACGGGTACGGCAGTAAAGTAGGGACGGCTCCCGCCCCTGTCAATGTGCGGACCTGCCCGACGGGGCCGCTCAAAAACCGTCCCGGTGCGCAAGGTTCTCCGCCTTGGTGTGCGTGCGCTGCTCGAAAGCGTCGCCGTTGACCATGACCCGCTCGTGCCTGCCCTCACCGATGAGCCCTCCGGCGTCATGGGCCGCCACGCGGAAGGTGAAGCCCTTGCCGTTGGCGGATATGGCCGTCAGCTCCGCCGTGAAGCGCACCTTCATGCCGCAGGGCGTGGCCGAGACGTGCGAAACGTCCACATGCGTGCCCACGGTGGTGCACCCCTCGGGCAGCAGGGGCTGGAGCAGGTCCACGGCCGTGGCCTCCATGCCCGCGATCATCATGGCCGTGGCATAGGCGTAGACATGGCCGCTGCCGATGCTGGAGGCCATCATGTCGCAGGTGACGGTGATCTCTTTCTGGCCGGTAAGGCCGACATGCAGGGCGTTTTCCATATCAGTTCTCCCGCGCGTTATGGTTCGGGGCAGGAACGGGGGACGGCGCTTCAAGACGGAAGAAGCGCAGCCGCAGCGCGTTGCTGACCACGGAGAAGGAGGACAGCGCCATGGCCGTGCCCGCGATCATGGGCGAGAGCATGGGGCCGCCGAACAGATGGAGCAGGCCCGCGGCGATGGGCAGGCCGAGGATGTTGTAGCCGAAGGCCCAGCCGAGGTTCTGCCGGATGTTGCGCAGCGTGGCCCGCGAGAGGGCCAGTGCGCTGAGTACGGCGGTCATGCCGCCGCGCATGAGCACGATGTCCCCGGCCTCGGCGCTCACATCCACGCCGGACCCCACGGCCATGCCCACGTCGGCCAGCGCCAGCGCGGGCGCATCGTTGATGCCGTCGCCCACCATGCCTACCGCCTGTCCGTCCTGTTGCAGACGGCGGATGTATTCAGCCTTGTCGTCGGGCAGCAGGCCCGCGCCCACGTCCTCCGGCGCGATGCCCACGCGGGCGGCGATGGCTCGCGCCGTGCGCTCGTTGTCGCCGGTGAGCATGACAACGCGCAGGCCCATGCCCTGCAGGCGACGGACGACTTCCGGCGATTCCGGCCGCAGGGCGTCGGCAAGCGAGAGGATGGCCGCCTGGCGCAGCCCTTCGCCGCTGTCAACGGCAGGCGCTTCCTCCCCTTCCGGCGTACGGACAAAGGGAGCGACGGCCAGCATGAGCGGCGTCTGCCCCCGTTCGGAAGCGGCGGCCAGCCGTTCGAGGATCTCGTCCGGCACGACGAGGCCCAGCCGCCCCATGAGATTGGTGCTGCCCACGGCCACCCGCCACTCCGCTTCGCCCAGCCGCACGATGCCCGCTATGCCGCGCCCGGGCCACACGCTCTCATTGCGTACAGGGCAGGCGGGCAGCTCCCGTTCCTGCGCGGCCGCTGCGATGGCCCGCGCCAGCGGATGCTCGGAACGACTCTCCAGCGCGGCCGCCAGCGCCAGCAGCGCGTCGGCGTCCAACGCCGCCGGAGCGCTCTCCAGCCGCTGCATGTCCGCGAGGACGGGCTTGCCCGTGGTGAGGGTGCCGGTCTTGTCCACGGCGATGACCTGCAGCCGCCCGGTCTGCTCCAGCGCGGCCCCGTTCTTGATGAGCACGCCGAGCTGCGCCCCACGTCCCGTGCCCACCATGATGGACATGGGCGTGGCAAGACCCATGGCGCAGGGGCAGGCCATGACCAGCACGGCCACAAAGACGGTCAGCGGCGTGCTGACGGGCTCGTCGCTGCCCAGCCACCAGGCAAGCCCCGCCAGCAGGGCAAGGAGCATGACCGCCGGCACGAAATAGAAACTCACCCGGTCGGCCAGCCGGGCGATGGGGGCCTTGCTGCCCTGCGCCTCGCGCACCAGACGGACGATGCGGGCCAGCCGCGTATCCTGTCCCACCTGCTCGGTACGCATGGTCAGGGGACCTTCGCCGTTGACGCTGCCCGCCACCAGCTCATCCCCGACGGAGACGGCCACGGGCACGGATTCCCCGGTGAGCAGGGACATGTCCACCGCACTGATGCCGGAGAGGATGACGCCGTCCACCGGCACACGGGCGCCGGGACGTACCAGCAGCACATCCCCCACCCGCACCTCGGCCAGCGGGATCTCCGTGGCCCCGCCGTCCTCATGCACCCTGAGGGCACGTTCCGGCGTCAGACGCAGCAGCGCCCCCATGGCGTCCCCGGCCTTTTGGCGAGCCGTGGCTTCGAGGTACTGGCCGAATTCGATCATGGTGAGCAGGACGGCGCAGGATTCGTAATACAGGTTCATGGCCCGGCGTACCGGCTCGTCGCCCATGAGGCCCAGCAGCGTATTCCCGCAACTGAAAAGGAAGGCCGCGCCGGTGCCCACGGCCACCAGACTGTCCATATTGGGCGAGCGCCGCGCAAGGGCCGTCAGCCCCTCCGCATAAAAATGTCTGCCCAGCCAGACCACGGGCAGCGTCAACATGAGCTGCGCCAGCATGAAGGCCCGCGGAGCGCTGTGCGGGGCGAGGGCGTCGGGCAGGGGCAGGCCCACCATATGGCCCATGGAGAGGTAGAGCAGCGGCAGGGCAAAGCAGAGCATGGGCAGGAGGCGGCGCAAGCGCCCGCGGCGTTCCTCCTCCGCCTTGCGACGGCTTTCGGCAAACTGTCGGGCCGGATCTTCCGGCCGGGCAGGCGTCGCGCCGAAGCCGAGCCCCGCCACCCTGGCCACGATGGCCGCCGACAGCTCGTCCCGCCGGGACTGAGGCACCCGTACTTCCGCCTTGGCCGTGGCCAGATTGACGGATACGCCCGCCACCCCGTCCATGCGGCCCACCACGCGCTCGATGCGCGACGAGCAGGCCGCGCAGTGCATCCCCTGGATATCGTAGCACAGAGAACAAAGCTGGTCGGTACTCATGACGATCCTCCCCGCCTGGATTTTTCGCCCGCCCTGTCGTTTTCCGCCTGGACGGCAGCTTGACGCCTGTCCCGAGCGGGCGTACACAAAACATGTACCTTATGAAAATGAAAATCAATACCCTAAAATACTTACTCAGGAGGCTGACATGCCCGTACTCAAGGTGAATGGTATGCGCTGTGGACACTGCAAGGCGGCGGTGGAAGAGGCCGCCGCCAAGATCCCCGGCGTCAGCAGGCCGGAAGTGGATCTGGAAGCCGGAGAACTGCGCTTCGAGGAAAGCGCCCCCGTGGACATGGCCGCCCTGCGCGAAGCCATCGCCGACATCGGCTTTGACCCGCAATAGAGCGGTTTTGCCTTCGGAAAAGGCAAAACGCGAGGCAGCGGCACAGCGTCATCCGACCAGACGTGAGCGGAAAAACCGCGTTTTTCCCGCGAAACGACAGGCTGTATGTTCCAACAGGATATCGACCCGCACGGCGCTGCGCGCCATGACACAAGGGGGGCATTTGCCCCCCTTGTGCTTTCCTGACATGCCGGACAGGCTACGGCCCTGAAGGGCGACCGAAGGCTGCCGGCGTTTTTCCCGGCGCACGGGAAAAGCCTGTTGCGCGCGCCGTCTCGCATGTTAGCTTTTTCAAAGATAACATGCTCTATTCGTCTTCGTCGTCCTCGTCATCCTCATACACGTCGATCAGCACCTCGACGGCACGGATGCCGCTCGGGCCGACCTGCAGCAGTTCGGGGCTCAGGAATTTGTTGTCATCGTAGTTGCGGATGACAAAGTGGATTATCCGCTCCTGGAGCTGCTCGAAATCCTCCTTGCGGAAAAGGCAGAAGCGCCGCTTGTTGGGGATGACGGCATACAGCGGCCAGCCGAAGTGCGGGCCGACACGCTCGCCGAGCGAGGGGGCCAGCAGCAGAGCGGCATTGAGGGTTTCATCCTCCAAATCGAAATGCCCAATGGGGATGCCGTCGTCAAGGCTTTCCACAGAAAATTTCGTTTCCTCCAGCAGACGTTCGCCATTTTTCTCCGCGGTCTGTCGCGCTTCCTCTTCCGTGACCCCCCAGCGTTCAAGCATCTTGGGCGTGATCCACTCATTGCGGGTGGGCGATTCCAGGATGAGATGGCTGACGCAGTACGGCGTCACCTGCCTGGCCAGCGGAGGCTGCACTTCATCGTCCGTGCGGGGATGCATGGCATAATAGATATGCTCGCGGGCGTCCTTCCAGTCGGGGAGCTCATCCTGCGTCAGGGCGGCGGCTATCCGGGCCACGAAATCGTCCAGGGCTTTTTCGTCCCCCGTTCTGGTGTAGTACTCCGTCACGTTTGCCAGATTGATCAGGGCGGCAGCGCCGGAGGCCGAACGGATGACCAAGCCTCCATCCTCGGACCGGATCTCCACCAGTTCCAGCCCGTATTTCGGCAGTTTCTCCAACACGGTCTCCAGCACGTGCGCGTCGGGTTCGTTTGCCATGGACATGCATCTCCTTATATGTGGTGTAATGGCGTCGCCGGAGAGCAACGCAAGAAATCATCCGGCCTGCACGCCTCCGGCCCCCCGACTGACGAAACTGAGCGGGATGTCACGGCCGAGGCCTTTCTTGATGACCTTGTCCATGCCCTTGACGGCATCCTGCTCCACAGGGCAATTGCCGTTGCCGGTGATGTGCAGACGGACGACCTCGCCGCCGTCGCGGCGGAATTCCGCCGTATGCACGTTCTGGCAATGGGTACGGTCGAGCCCCTCGGCCAGCGAGAGGAAGAGCGCGCAGGGGCGCAGGTGCTGCGCCAGCCGTCCGAGCCCTTCGGTGGAGGCCTGCTCCTGCTTGCGGGAAGGCCCCTTGCCGTGCAGCAGGGCCAGCTGGGCCATGAATTCTATCTCGTCCTGAGTGAAGCCCAGCAGCTCCGTATTGCGGATGAGGTAATGGCTGTGCTGGGCATGTTTGGGGTAGGCGATGAAAATGCCGATGTCATGCAGGATGGCCGCATGGCAGAGCAGTTCACGCGCCTGTTTGTCCGGGCTGATGCAGCCGCACTCCGCGGCGGAGTCGTAGAGTTGGAGGGCAAGGCCCATCATGTGGCGGGCATGGCGCTCCTCGAAGTTGCAGCGCCGGGCCAGCCGCTGCACGCTCTGCTCCCGGATGCCGCCGGGCACGGGCTGCGGACCGTAGCCCAGCCGCCGCAGCTGATCCACGAGGATGCCGTCCAGGATGTTGCGGTTGCTGACCTGCATGGTCTCCAGATGCAGCTCTTCCAGCATGGCCTGCAGGATGGCCGCGCCCGGCACGAGCACTTCCGCCCGCCGCGGGCTCACCCCGGGCAATTCCTTGCGTTTGGACATGGGCAGGGAGCAGATGTAACGGGCGGTGCGGCGCAGGTTGTCCAGCGTGAGCGTGGTCTCGTCCGGGCCGGGAGCCGCGCCCCGTTCCAGCCGGTAGCCCAGCGCATGGAGGGTCTGGATGGTGCCGGAGCTGCCCACCAGTTCGGTGATGTCGTAGGCGCTCACCCGCTGCAGGCTGTGCGAGGCCTCCATGCGCACGAAGTTGCGCATGGCCGCGAATTCGGCGTCTGAGACCGGCTTCTCCCGTCCCTGCAGGAACTGGTTGTCCAGTCGCACGCAGCCCAGCTTGAGCGATTCGAGGCAGGCGTGATCCAGCGAGTTGCCCACGGCCAGCTCGGTGCTGCCGCCGCCGATGTCCATGAACAGACGCTGCCCCAGGCTGTGCGGCAGCCCGCTGGAGACCCCCAGATAGATGAGCCGGGCTTCCTCCTGCCCGGAGACCACGGTAACGGCCAGCCCCGTGGCCTCATAGGCCCGCTGGATGAATTCCTGCGCGTTATGGGCGTCGCGCACGGCGGAGGTCGCCACGGTGATGACCTCCTGTGCGCCGTAAGAGGCGCACATGGCGCCAAAGGAGTGCAGCACATGGAAGGCCCGTTGCATGGCCTCCTCCTGCAGGCGGCGTTCCTGAAAGGCGTTCTCGCCCAGCCGCAGCATGTGCTTGACGCGGTTGAGCACCGCGAACACGCCGTTGGGAGCGATACGCACCACCATGAGATGGGCGGAATTGCTCCCCAGATCGATGATCCCCAGAATCCGGCCTACGCCCGTGCCCGTTCCTTGCATTGCCAACGAACCTCTTTTTCAAAAACCTGCCGGAACAGCTCCGCCTTGCTCTCAAGGCGATGCAGCTCCGCCGAGCAGCCCAGTGCGGACTTGACTTTCAGCACCAGCGCGTCCCCGTCGAGACGCGCTTCCAATTTCCCCACCGCTCCCGTGTGACTGTAGTCCAGCGCATCGGCCAGCCGCAGCAGGGCGGCAAGCTGCCGCACGGCCCGCTGTTCCACAGCGTCCAGCGCGGCAAAACGCCGCTGACGGCGCGAGGGGTCGCGGCGGCGATGATAGCGGGCCACCAGCGCCGCATAGGCCCGCAACTCGGCCGGGACATCCTGTCCGGGCACGAGATTCTGCCGGATCATGCGCGCGCTGCGCTTGTGATGGGCCCGCTGGCCTTCGACCCAGCCCACGTCATGCAGCAGGGCCGCCCAGTCAAGCACGCCGCCCCACAGGGCGTCAAGCCCGTGGAGCTCCTGCGTGGCCCGGAAGAGTTCGCGCGCGAACCCGGCCACCCGCTTGCCGTGCACAAGCGCCCCCAGCAGGGTGTCCTCACGCAACTCCCCGGCGGCGTCCTCCGGCAACGGCATCCCCGCCGCTTCGGGAGTCGGTGCGGGCAGGGGTTTGCCGCATTTCTTGATCGTCGATTTCTTCTTTCCCTTCACCGTGCCGCCCGCCAGACGCAGGACCTCGGTCGAGACATCCACGCTCGCGCAGGGGACATCCCCGGCCGACGCTCCCGCTTCCGCAGCCAGACGCTCGGCCTTTTTGGCCGCCTTGGCCGCCAGTTTCTTCTTGATGGGGCAATTCTTGCGGCAATCCTTGCAGACGCCGTCATGCCAATGCTTGCAATGCGCCATATCATCTCCTTGCGCGTCATCTTCGGCGGAGCGGGGCCCCACGGGCCCCGCCACACAGACTGTCCTCCTACTCCGCCAGACAGCCGAACTTTTCCAGCATACGATACTGTACGCCGCCCTGCTCGCCCTTGGGCGGATCCGGCGGGGTATAGCTGCCGTCCGCCTGCAGGCGATACACTCGCGAGTCCTCGATATGCGGCTTGAGCACCTCCCGGCTCACGCGCTCCCGCAGCGCCGGGTCAAGGATGGGGGCGAGCACTTCGATGCGGCGATCCAGATTGCGGGGCATGAGGTCGGCGCTGCCCATGTAGAGCGTCGGATCCCCGCCGTTGTGGAAGTAGTACAGCCGCACATGCTCCAGGAAGCGGCCGACGATGGACGTGACTTCGATATTTTCGCTCAGACCGGGCACATTGGGCCGCAGGCAGCAAACGCCGCGCACCTGCAGGCGCACGCGCACCCCGGCCTGTGACGCCTGATAGAGCTCCTGTATGCAGATCTTGTCCACCAGCTGGTTGCACTTGAGCACGATGAACCCGTCCCCGTGGCTGCGCTGGCGTTCCACTTCGCGCCGTATGGCCGCCACGATGGCCCGGCGCATACCGTGCGGGGCGACCAGCAGATGGGTGTAGTCATCCTTTTCGGCATAGCCGGTCATGACGTTGAACAGCTCGCTCACTTCGGCGCAGATGCCGGGATGCGAGGTCATGAGTCCCATATCCGTATAGATCTTGGCCGTGGAGGGATTGTAGTTGCCCGAACCGATATGCACATAGCGACGCACGCCCTGGGTCTCCCGGCGTACCACCAGACAGAGCTTGGCGTGGATCTTCATGCCGGGGATGCCGTAGACCACATGGACCCCGGCCTTTTCCATCTCCTCGGCCCAGCCGATATTGCTGGCCTCGTCGAAGCGGGCTTTCAGCTCCACCACCGCCGTGACCTGCTTGCCGCTGCGCCGGGCCTCGATGAGGGCCTGCACGATGGGGGAATCCTTGCCCACCCGGTAGAGCGTCTGCTTGATGGCGATGACCCCGGGATCCTCGCTGGCGCGACGGATGAACTCCTGTACCGCCCCAAAGCTCTGGTAGGGATGGAAGAGCAGCACGTCCTGGGCGCGCAGGGCATCGAAGATGGCTTCGCCGCTCTCCTCGGCAAACGGTTTGGGCAGCACGGGATACATGGGCTCGTCCTTGAGGCCGGGCCTGTCCAGTCCGTACAGGGCCATGAGCGAGGAAAAGGCCATGGGCCCCTTGACCCGATAGACCTGGAAGGGTTTGAGCTCCAGGATGTCCACGAGGAAACGCCGCATGTCCGCGGGCATGGAGTGGGCCACCTCCAGCCGCACCACATCCCCGAAACGCCGCTGATCCACCAGATCGCGCACGGCTTCCAGCAGGTCGTCGGCCTCGTCCTCTTCGATCTCCACATCCGCGTTGCGGGTGATGCGGAACAGGGCGGAATTGACGATCTTCATGCCGGGGAAGAGCATGGGCAGATGCTGCTGCACCAGCGTCTCCAGCAGGATGATGTCGTTGTCGCGCGTATTGGAGCTGAAGCCCAGCGAGGTATAGCTCTTGGCTTCCTTGCTGCGCGGCGAAAAGACGAGGCGCGGGAAGTTGTTGGGGATCTTCAGGCGGGCATAGCGGGTGACGCCGTGCTTGTCCTCGAGCTGCACCAGAAAATTCAGCGTCAGGGCCGAGATGACCGGCAGCGGATGGCTGGGGTCGATGGCTTGCGGCGTCAGCGCGGGGAAGACCTCGTCCGCGAAGTATTGATCAAGGAATTTCTGCTGCTTGCGCGTGAGGTCGCAGTAACGCACGAGGCGCACGCCGCGCTCGCGCAGATGCGGCACCAGCCATTTGCTCCAGTGCTCCTGCGCCTGGGCCAGCTGGGCCAGCACCAGCCGCCGTATCTCCGCCAGCTGGCGGCCGGGCGGCGTTTTGTCCGGGCCGGTGGACGGCACATGGTTCTCATACTGCCGCTGCACGTTGGCCACACGGATCATGAAAAATTCATCCAGATTGCTGCGGAAAATGCAGAGGAACTTGAGCTGCTCCAGGAGGGGCTGACGGCTGTCCAGGCCCTCGTTGAGCACACGGGCATTGAACTCCAGCCAGCTGGTCTCCCGGTTGATGTACAGACCGGGGCAGGACAGATCATGGATCTGCGCCTCCGTGCATTCCCGCAGCGCCTCGCCGTGCGGCGGAAGGACCTCGGCTGCGGAAAGCTCCTGCTCCGCCTGTTCTTTGCTCTTCTTGCCGCTCTCGGCGTCGGATTTGCTGCCCATATCCTGCTCCTTCCTTTTTGAGGTTGGCCTACACCACAAGTATGACAAAATGATGACGGCAGGGCAATGCGCGCTCCCGCAAAAGAAGGACTTGCTCATTGGCCGCAAATGGGTAACACTAATGAGATACAGTCCCGTTGCTGTATACGGGGCGGTTTTCCCGCGGGGGAGGCCATCGCCCCGCCAAAGGGCCGATTATGCGATATGCCATTCCGTTTCGCCCCGGTCGGCGGCAGGACGCCCGCACCGTATCCTCCTGTCGTGCCGCGCTGTGGGCCGTGTGCCTGCTGGGCCTCGTGTGCGGTCTCCTCGGCGGTCTCCTTGTCCGACCGGCGGCGGCAGACGATGCGCTGGACTTCACCACCATCCGGCTGGGGACGGGCCGTCAGGCCGTCCTCGTGGTGGGCGGCATCCAGGGGGACGAGCCGGGTGGCTTTTCGGCGGCCACGCTGCTCGGCACGCGCTACGAGATCCAGGAAGGGGCCGTCTGGGTCGTGCCGAACCTCAATTTCCCCAGCATCATCCGGCGTTCCCGCGGCCTGCACGGCGACATGAACCGCAAGTTCGCCCGTCTGGACCGGGAGGATCCCGAATTCCACACCGTCAGCCGCATCAAGGACCTCATCGGCCACCCGGACGTGCGCCTGGTGCTCAACCTGCACGACGGCAGCGGCTACTATCGCCCCACCTACATCGACAAGCTCAATAATCCGCGTCGCTGGGGCCAGTGCATCGTCATCGATCAGGCCAGGCTGGAAAACGTCTTCATGGGCGAGCTGCACGACGAGGCCCACGCCGTCATCTCCGCGGTCAACGAGCGCCTCCTGGCCCCGCACCATACCTACCACATCCACAACACCCGCACCGCCGAAGGCGACCGGGAGATGGAGAAGAGCCTTTCCTACTATGCCGTACGGCAGGGAAAGGCGGCATTCGGTCTGGAAGCCAGCAAGGAGTTCCCCGTGGAGCTGCGCGTGTACTATCACCTGCAGATGATCGAGAACTTCCTGCATCAGGCCGGCGTGCGCTTCCAGCGCGGTTTCGAGCTCACGCCCGACGGCATCCGGCAGGCCCTGCGGGAGAACCTCGGCGTCGCCTTTGCCGGGAACCGTGTATTCCTGCCGCTGGAGGACGTACGGGACAGCATCCGTTTCCTGCCGCTGCCCAGGGACTGCGCGGACACCGCCGTCACCTCCAAGCCCATCATGGCCGTGCTGCCCTGCCCGGAACGGAAAGACCGCCTGTGCATCCATTACGGCAACCGTACCATCACCCTCATCGAACCTGACTGGCACGAGATGGACGAGAGCCTGGACGGCATGATGGTCACCGTGGACGGCAAGAAGCTGTTCGTGGGCTTCGGACAGGTGGTGCGGGTCTATGAGCAGGCCGTGGTCCACGGCAAGGACGGCTACCGTGTCAACGCCATCGGCTTTGACAGCGGACGGCAGGACGAAAGCGGTCTGGCGCTTGAGCATGAAGCCTTTCAGAAACGTTTTTCCGTGGACAGACAGGGGAAGATCTTCCGGGTGGAAGTCTACAGGGGCGACCGGTTTTCCGGATTGTTCCTGCTGCGTTTCGGGGATACCCTGCGCGTGGAGCGGGACACCCTTCCCGACAGTCCGGGACGGGAAAGCGCATTGGGGTTCTGAGCATGAAAACATCCATTCGGTTCTGTGTGGCCGGCGGCGGGAGCTGGGGCACCGCGCTGGCCCATCTGCTGGCCGGTCTCGGCTATGATGTCCGTCTCTGGCTGCGCGACGCCGAGGCGGCGGAACGCATCAACCAGACCCACGAGAACGCGCGCTACCTGCCGGGCCTGCCCCTGCATCCGGCCTTGCGGGCCGAGACCGATCCCGGCGTCCTGTCGGCCGACTATCTCGTGCTGGCCATCCCCACCCAGCAGCTGCGGGGCTGGCTGGAGGCGCATCGCCGCCACCTGAACGCCTCGCCCGTGCTCATCAATGCCGCCAAGGGGCTCGAGGTGGGCACGCTGGCCACGCCGAGCCGCATCGTTGCCGAGACGCTGGCCGGTACGCCCTTCCGCTTTGCCGCCCTTTCCGGACCGTCCTTCGCGGCGGAAGTCATGCGCGGCCTGCCCACGGCGGTGGTGCTGGCCGGACGGGAGGCGGATCTTGTCCGCCGCCTGCGCGATCTGCTCTCGGGGCCGCGCTTCCGCTGCTATTCGAGCGCGGATGTCATGGGCGTGGAGATGGGCGGCGCGCTCAAAAACATCATGGCCATCGCCGCGGGCGTCAGCGACGGTCTGCATTTCGGCCACAATACCCGTGCGGCCCTCATCACGCGCGGTCTGGCGGAGATGTCTCGTATCGGCATGGCCTGCGGCGCGATGGAACGCACCTTCATGGGACTTTCCGGTCTTGGCGATCTGACCCTTACCTGTACGGGCGACCTTTCCCGCAACCGGCAGGTGGGGCTGCGGCTCGGACGGGGGGAAGCGCTGGAGGACATCACCGCCGGGCTCGGCATGGTGGCCGAAGGCGTCAAGACCACGCTTGCCGTGCATGATCTGGCCGCGCGTCTCGGTGTGGAGGCCCCCATCACCGACGCCGTGCACAGCATCCTCTTTTCCGGCGAAACGCCCGCCGACGCCGTGACCCGCCTCATGACCCGTACGTTGCGCGAGGAATAGCCCGCCGCGGGCGTTTTTGCTGCGCAGGCGTTTTCTTTTTTCTGTCGTTGGCTGACGGCCGTTGCCCGGCATTCCGGTGTGGTCGCCTGCTTTCCTCCTCTTCTTTTTACGGCTGTTGCCCGACGGAGGAGAATGGGTCTTCTTTCTTCTCCGCTGGCTGACGGCTCTTGCCCCGCATCTGGGTGTGGTCGCCTGCGCGGCGGGCGGCAGGGGGTAAGGGGCTTGCCAGCCCCTTGCCCCCTACGACCCCCAACCCCGCCTTGGGGCAGCCATCCTTGACGGGTCTCAGGAACACGTCAGCCGTCCCCCTGGCCACTCTCTGCCGCACGGCAGCGGGCGTTCGGCCTCCCGCTGTCCCGCGCCTGCGCGGGACGAGCGTCCGCCCGGCGTCGGAGCTTCCGCCCCTGCGGGGCGGCGATCTCCTCCGCGCCCTGCCGCGCTTACCTCAGTAAGGCAAACTCTTCATGCTTTCCCGGAAACGAGATGCCAGCCGCTGATGTAAATCAGAAAAAACGGCTTTCCCCCTGCTGATTCGGTGCAATGGGTCGGGGAACACGGTGCCCTGAAAAAACCTGTTATGATCACCGGTTGTCGGCAGATCCCATATAGCAGGGAAACCATCCCTGCCGACCCGACACCGCCAAACAGCGAAAAAGAGAAGAAAAAGACTCCCCGTCAGAAGACAACCTCCGCACCGAGGATTACGCGCCATCCAAGAGAAATACTCCCTGCCGCTCAACGCGCGGGCCGGAAAAGTTCTCAAAAGCCCAGCGAGCCGGGGCGCGGAGGCGATCCCCACAACGCGGGAGCGCCGCAGCAGGCGCGCATATCGCCCGGGCGAAGCTCGGGAAGATGCGCGCCGAGGCCCCCTGCGGCGAGCGGCGGACAGGGTACACGTGATACGACAGGACCTCCCTTCGCCACGAGGGCATGGGGGAGTACGGGGGTCGTAGGGGGTGTAGAGGGGCACGCCCCTCTCACCCCCTGCCGCCAGCCGCGCAGGCTACCA
>NZ_CALVHE010000064.1 GCF_944327235.1 uncultured Desulfovibrio sp. | reverse complement strand
TTTGAAGGGGAAAGGGGGTGCGGGGGAAAGGGGGGACTTTTTGCAAAAAGTCCCCCCTTTCCCCCGCGAAAAAGCCCGGCACGTGCCGGGCTTCGGATACTGGAGACGTGGGAGCGGCTACTCCGGGAGAGGGACATCCGTCTGGAAGCCGGTGGCCATGCATCGGGCAATGAGCTGCCCGTCGGCATCGCGCACTTCCACGGTATAGCTCTGGATATGCGCGCCTTTGCGCACGAGGTGCGCCTCGGCCTTGAGAGGGCTGGCAAGCCCCGGGCGCAGGAATTCGATGGTGGAGTTGAGACTGACCACGCCATTGACCTGACCGGCATTGGCCGCCGCTCCGAAGGCCACGTCGGCCAGGGCGAAGATGGCGCCGCCGTGGGCCAGCCCCATGCCGTTCTTGTTGTTTTCCGTGATGGGCATGGTGACGCGGGCATATTCGCGGGTGGCTTCCTCGATGGTCATGCCGAGATGGCGTACGAGCTTGTCGTGCTTGGCTACATAGTTGTTCATGCGTTTCCTCAAAGGGAGAAGTTAGGGAAAGGACGGCGGCTGAGTGTCGCCGTTACCATGAAAAAGGCAGGCCGCCATGGCGGCCTGCCGAGAAGGTGCGGGAAAAGGGGAGCTAGGCGGAGATCTGCTGGATACCGTCCAGCTTCCACATGCCGTTGTTGCTGCGTTCCCGGACGAAGTGCCAGATCTCGCGGGCGTTGGTCGGCGTGGACTGTTGCGGGTCCTCGCGCAGCAGGACGTCGAAGTAGACCTGAGCGCGTTCTTCCGTGCCTTCTTCGTTCACTTCCAGCAGCTGCGCATTGACCAGGATGATCTCCGTACGGCCGGAGGAGGGTTCCTGAGCGAGCTGCTCCCGCAGGGCTTCCATCACGGGAGGAGTGGTGAACTGTGCGATATCGTTGAGATCCCGTTTGTCCCAGGAAGCCTGCAGGCGGGTATAGGCCAGCTTGGCGCCCTCGAGGAATTCGTCGATATCAAAGCCGGGAGGGACCTGGGGGCCGCTGGGCTGAGGGGCCGTCCCGTTGCTCAGAGAGCCCCAGGCCGACTGGGCCGTTCCGTTTTCCGCCGGAGTCTCGGCATACTGGCTGGTGTAGTTGCTCTGGGGGATGGGGGCCTGCATCATGCCGCCATGGGCCCCGGCGGCAGCGGCGGGAGCCGGAGACGGAGCGGTGGAGTTGGCCCGACGGCGGACAAGGAAGCGATAGCCGAGGTAGACCAGCACGCCGAGGAGCAGGATATCCAAGATCCCGCCGCCGGAAAAGCCGCCGCCGGACAGCAGGGAACCGAGGAGCGTACCGGCCAGCAGACCGCCGACGATGCCGCCCATTCCGCCCAGAAATCCGCGGTTGGGCTGACCAACGGCATTCTGGCGCTGCGCCGCATTGGTCTGGGCCTGCCGCTGCATGGTGGCGGGCGGCGCGGCCGGGCTGCGCATGGCGGGACGGCTGCCGAAGGAACGTCCGCCGCCCATGCGGGCGGCTTCCGCCGTGTCGGGCATGACGACGGCACAGGAGGCAAAGAGCAGGAAAAAGGCTGTGACAAGAGCTTTGAAGGACATGGTTGGACTCCCTGAAGTGGGGGTTGAACAACGCACGGGGGCGTCATGTGAAACTGTCATTCTTCCTTATATAGTCATGACGGGCGATCTGGCAAGGGGACGGTATGCGGTCGGATGGCCGTCCCGGGGCACGAGGCGTGCAATTTCGCAAAATAGGCTGAAAATAAAGCCTGTTGAAGAAATTTTTCCAGAGTAACAGAAAGTAACGGCACCTGACGGCCGTCGGAAGCGACGTGCGACCGGCGCGCATCCACCGCAGCGTTCCTGCCGTGCGGGACAGGCGCAGCCGGGCCGGACAGTGCCGCATGCCCCGGAAAGGCGCGTTGAAAGGGGGGAAGGGGAGGCGGCAAGCTCCCCGCACCGGGCAAGAAGGGCCGGGCATCGGCGCAATTTGCCATGCATGCCGCCACATCATCTGTAAATGAATAAATGTATCATATTATGTCTTGACAAGCGCATGGATAGGAGTAGAAGGGAATTAGGTAGTTCAAAGAATCACAATGTCAGCGCGAAAGGCGGAAGGCGGCCGTCCGGCAGGCCGGAAGCGCAGCCGCAAGCCGACCTTGCCGCAAAAAGCAGTAGGGGGTAGCCAGACATTTGGTGTATTGCTGCTGACGCGTGTGGAGTTATCCGCCCTCGGGCGGAGTGGTGTCAATTCAATTGGAGGAGATGGCTATGACAACGAAAGCAACCTTCAATGAAGATAAGGTGGCCCTCTTACTGGGTTCCCTTATCTTCATCCTTGCCCTGGGCAAGTTCGTCGGTCTCGACGTGCTTGGCTGGGCGCTCAAGATGGGCATGTGGGTGGACAGCCCGCTCAAGTGCTGGAGCTCCGCCAGCAAGATCATCCCCGGCGTGGGTGCGCTCTTTGCCACCTTTGCCTTTGTGGCGGCGCTGCTCGGTTTCGGCGTGAAACTGATGAACGGCAACGTGGGCCGCTTCCTCGGTTCCTTCACGGTGATCTTCTTCATCGCCGTGATCTGCTATACCGTGGGTGCCAACGCCTATATCGCGGCCAACCCGACACAGCTTGAAAAGCAGGGCATCGAGTGGGCCCTTGGTCTGAGCACCGAAGCCGGTCTGATCCTCGCCCTCATCGTGGGCCTGCTCATCGGCAACCTGACGCCGGGTTTCGCCAACTGGCTGCGTGACGCCTGCCGTCCCGAACTCTTCGTCAAGATCGCCATCGTGGTGCTCGGCGCCGAACTGGGCGTCAAGGCCGCCGGTGCGTCCGCCTTTGCCGGCCATGTGTTCTTCCGAGGCCTGTGCGCCATCGTGGAAGCCTATCTGCTCTACTGGGCCGTGGTCTACTACGTGGCCCGCAAGTACTTCAAGTTCAACAAGGAATGGGCCGCTCCGCTGGCCTCCGGCATCTCCATCTGCGGCGTGTCCGCCGCCATCGCCACCGGCGGCGCCATCCGCGCCCGGCCTGTGGTGCCGATCATGGTGTCCTCCCTCGTCGTGGTGTTCACCTGCATCGAAATGCTGATCCTGCCCTTCATCGCCCAGCAGTTCCTCTACACCGAGCCCATGGTGGCCGGCGGCTGGATGGGCCTGGCCGTGAAGTCCGACGGCGGCGCCATCGCTTCCGGCGCCATCACCGAAGCCCTGATCCTGAACAAGGTGGCCGGTATGACCGGCGTGCAGTATGAACCCGGCTGGATCGTCATGGTGACGACCACGGTCAAGGTGTTCATCGACATGTTCATCGGCATCTGGGCGCTGGTGCTGGCCTGGATCTGGACGGCCAAGTTCGACAAGACCCGCGGCGAACGCACCATGACCTGGGGCGACGTGTGGGAACGCTTCCCCCGCTTCGTGCTGGGCTATCTGGCGACCTTCCTGATCATGCTGTTCATCTGCCTGCTTGAGCCCAACGGCCCCATCCACGACATCGGCAAGCAGGTTTCCGGCGTGGCCAACTGCTTCCGCGTCATCTTCTTCCTGCTGACCTTCTTCAGCATCGGCGTGGTCTCCAACTTCCACAAGCTGCGTGAGGAAGGCATCGGCCGCCTGGCGGTGGTGTATGTGGTCTGCCTGTTCGGCTTCATCATCTGGGTGGGTCTGTTCATTTCCTTCGCCTTCTTCCACGGAATGCATCCGCCGGTCATCGGCGGCTAGTCATCCCGTCCCATTTAAGGAGAACTCTCATGGAAGATAAAGAAGTCAAGCTGCACGAAGAAATCAAGAATATGGAGTATGAGCCCCTTGATGAGACGGAAATGAAGCTCATCCACTGGAGCTGGGGCCTCGGCGTAGGCCTGCTGGTGGTGCTCTTCCTCATCAGCAAGTTCGTGATGACGGTCCATTAGGCCATACCCGTCACCATCTGACGTAACGAGACCGGGAGGGGATTTCCCTCCCGGTCTTTTGCAAGGAGCGACATCCATGCCCCGCTATCATCTCCGTTTTCTCAAGGGCCCCAATTACACGCTGCGGCTGGCGCAGGAAGCCACGGTCGAGGCCCCCTCCTTTGCCGAGGCCCTTGCCCCGTTCACCAACTGGCCCATCACCGAATCCTACGACCACGCCACGGCCACAGCCTGGAATCCCGGCACCTGCATGTACTATCAGGAGATGTGGGAGGCGGCCCTTCTGCCGGATACGGACGAAAGCGCCGCGCCGGAAGCCAAGAGCGGCACGGCCGACAAGGAAGCCAAAGCATGAAGTATGTGGTCAGCGGTTGTCTTGCCGGGCTGCCCTGTCGCTATGACGGCGGCAGCAAGCCCTGTGAGGCAGTGCGGAAGCTGGTGGAGGAAGGGCGGGCGGTCACGGCCTGCCCCGAGAGCCTGTCCGGCCTGCCGGTGCCGCGGCCGCCGTGCGAGCAGCGGGACGGCCGGGTCATCATGCGGACAGGGGAGGATGTGACCGAGGCGTTTGAACGCGGCGCCGAACGGGCCATGCACATCGTGCGGAAACACGGCTGCACGGCGGCCATTCTCAAGGCGCGTTCGCCTTCCTGCGGTTTCGGGCGTATCTATGACGGCAGTTTTACCGGGGCTACCTGTGAAGGTGAGGGCCTCTGGGCGCGCCGCCTGCGGGAGGCGGGACTTGCCCTCTACAGTGAGGAGGCGCTGCCCCCGGAATTGGCGGGAAACAGGGATTGAACGTCTTCGCAGTATGCCGGAAAACGGCGACACAGCGCCGTCCGGCCCGAAGCAAGCGGCCCCCGCGTTTTTTCCGCGAAACGACAGGGCCGCATGATGTGAAACGCCAAGCGTTTCAACCGAAAAATGCGTATGAGGAGCGGTCTTGCCGGGAAGCGGCAGCCGCTCCTTTGCTGTTTTCTTTGCTGGGGGGCGTGGTGCCGGTCAGGCGTCGCCTTCCGTCGCGGGGCGGGCAACGGCGCGGATGCCACGCCGCTGGAGTTCGTCCACGACCTTGTGGCAGAAGGTGGGCAGCATGGCCTCGGCCTGCGGACTGAGCTGCATGACCATGCTGTGAT
The DNA here is from genome assembly GCF_944327235.1 of uncultured Desulfovibrio sp. GTDB lineage: Bacteria > Desulfobacterota > Desulfovibrionia > Desulfovibrionales > Desulfovibrionaceae > Desulfovibrio. Next base: position 9,774 of record NZ_CALVHE010000064.1, on the reverse strand, counting down.
AGTCAAAGGGCTGGAGGCCGAAGGCCAGCGCTTCGGGGCGATGTCCGGCCAGTTCGCAGGTGGCCAGCGTGTCCAGCAGGTCCGTCTGGTGCATGGAGTCCCGGAAGCTCAGGCTCTTGCGCAGATCGTCGTTTTCCAGCAGATAGACCGTCCCCGGGGCTTCCCCGCCCAGCACCACATCCAGCACCACCAGCAGATCGCAGGACTGGATTTCCGGCATGAGCATGATGCCGCCGGTCTCGCCGGCCAGAAACTGCACATTGTCCGGCCAGTCATAGTGTTCCTCGAGGTAGGCGACGGCACGCACGCCGAAGCCCTCGTCGCACAGCAGCACATTGCCGACACCCATGATGAGGATGCGGGGCGGCGTCATATCCGGGCTGGAGGAAAGCATGGCACTCCCTGAAAAAAGCGGGGGCCGAAGCCCCCGCCGTATCGTGTCGTGTTGCGGGATTACAGGACCTTGAACTTGTGCACTTCGTTGCTTTCGCCGTCGATGACGTGGACGGCGCAGGCGATGCACGGGTCAAAGGAGTGGATGGTGCGCAGGATTTCCACCGGACGCTTGGGATCGGCCACAGGCGTGTCGATAAGGGCCTGTTCGGCGGCGCCCATGACGTTATCGGCGTCGCGGGGGCCGAGGTTCCAGGTGGTGGGCACCACAAGCTGGAAATTGCCGATCTTGCCGTTCTCGATGCGCAGCCAGTGCGAGAGGCCGCCGCGGGGCGCGTTGACGAAGCCCACACCACGCGCTTCCTTGGGAATCTCGAGGTCTTCCACGATCTGCTGATCCCTGACGATGTTCTCCTGATAGACCTTCAGCCAGGCGTCGATCTGCTTGGCGATGGCCAGGGTCTCGATGCCGCGGGCGGCCGTGCGGCCCAGGGTGGAGAACAGCGCATCGGGTTTCACGTTCAGCGCCTTGAGCACATGGTCCACAAGGGGCTTGATGGCTTCATGGCCCTGAGCGTAGCTCACGAGCACCTGCGCCAGCGGGCCGGTTTCCACGGCGGTCCCGTTGTAGCGCGGGGCCTTGAGCCAGGAATAGCGGTCGGTATCGCCCATCTTGGTGAACTGGGGATCGGTCACGCCGTCATAGGGGTGCAGGGCCTTGTCTCCCTTGAACCAGCTGTGGCGCACATGCTCGGCGATCTTTTCCGGTTCGAACTTCTTGATGTCCGCCAGATTGCGCTTGTAGATGACGCCGGGTTTGAGCCAGCGGCTGTCAAGCTGGCGCTCGCCGCCGGGGGCCGGGAACTCGCCGAAGGTCATGAAGTTCTGGGTGCCGCCGAATTTCGCCCAGTCCTTGTACTTTCTGGCCACCATGAGCAGGTCGGGGATGTAGACCTGTTCCACGAAATTGCGGGTTTCCTTGTACAGCTCGGTGAATTCCTTGATGCGCGCGGCCGTCAGGGACTCGTAACAGGTCACGCCGCCGGCCACGAGGAACTGCGGATGCGGGTTCTTGGCCCCGAAGGCCGCCATGGCCCGGGCCGTCTTGACCTGCACGCGCAGGGCCTCCAGATAGTGGGCCGTGGCCACAAGGTTTTCCTCCGGCTCGAGGTAGTAGGCCTCATGTCCGCCGAGGAAGTAGGCGTTGGTGAAGGGGCCGAGCTGGCCGGAGGCCACAAAGGCTTTCAGCTTGTCCTGCACGGCCTTGAAGTCCTCGGCTTTGGCCGGACGGGGCGAGATGGAGGTGGCCAGCTGGGCCGCCTTGACCGGATCGGCCTGCAGGGCGCTGGTCACGTCCACGAAGTCGAGGGCGTGCAGGTGATAGAAGTGCACGAGATGGTCGTGCAGGAACTGCGCGCCCAGCACGAGGTTGCGGATGTAGGTGGCGTTGGCCGGGATGTTGACCTTGATGGCGTCTTCCAGCGCACGGGTGGAGCAGAGGGCGTGGGTATAGGTGCACACGCCGCAGGTACGCTGGGTGATGTGCTGGGCATCGCGCGGGTCACGGCCTTTCAGGATGTTTTCCAGACCGCGATACAGGGTGCCGCAGCTGCGGGCGTCCTTGATTTTGCCGTTTTCCACTTCCACTTCGATGCGGAGGTGCCCCTCGATACGGGTCAGGGGGTCCACCACAACAGGGCCGGAATAGCTGCTCTGGGGGGTCTTTTTCTCGCTCATGTGGTTTCTCCCTGGCTAGTTCTGATAGAAGGGGGTCAGTTCGTCCCAGAAATTGGGTTCGCTGCAGCCGATGCAGGGGTGACCGGCGCGCACGGGCCAGTTGGTGTCGTTGAACAGGGCCTTGGGGCAGTTGTTGAAGGTGCTCGGCCCCTTGCAGCCCAGTTCATAGAGGCACCAGCCGTCGCGCGCTTCCTTGGAATTGAAGGAGGGCGCGAATTCTCCGGCCTCGAAATGCGGCAGGCGTTCGCACTGGTCATGCACGGACTGACCGAAGAACATGGTGGGACGGCCCTTGTCGTCCAGCTCGATCTCCTTGCCCTGCAGGAAGGCCACGATGGTGCCCACAAGGTTGAGAGGGTTGGGCGGACAGCCGGGGATGTTGATGGCCTTGATGCCCAGATCGGCATAGCAGTCGTTGACGCCCTTGGCCTGGGTCGGATTGGGCGCGGCGGCCTGGATGCCGCCGTAAGCGGCGCAGGTGCCCATGGTGATGACGGCTTTGGCCTTGGGCAGGATGCGTTTGCCGATGTCGTACATGGTGTGACCGGCCACATAGCCGAAGTTGCCCATGTCGGCGGTGGGCACCGCGCCTTCCACGATGCAGATGAAGCCGTCCGGGCCTTCCACGGCCTTGTTCAGGGCATCTTCCGCGGCTTCGCCGGCGGCGGCCATGATGGTCTCATGGTAATCCAGCGAAATGGTGTCCAGGATCAGGGAATCAAGGAAGGGCTTGTAGGTGCGCAGCAGGGCTTCGGAACAGCCCGTGCATTCGGCAAAATGCAGATAGACCACGGAAGGACGTTTGCCCGTCAGGGCGGCGGCCACCTGCGGCGCAAAGGCCGGGCCCATGCCCATGGTGACGGCCACGGCCGTACAGAATTTCATGAAATCGCGGCGGCTGACGCCGGCGCTGTCAAGGCGCTGTTCCGCATCTTTTTTGCCCAGTCCCACGGCAATACGCATAAGAGCCTCCTGGCAAGAGTGTGTGAACTCGAGAACGCATTCCATACTCCGGCCTCAGGTCGAAGCATGAGGATCATTCGCCAAAAACGCGGTTCCTGGCTCATTCGCGGCGCAGCCCGCGCCGCGCCGGTCGAGTCATTCCACAGGGAGCATGAAATGACTCCCAGGCAGGATGGATAACGGGCACGGCGGACCGCCCCCGCCCCGCCTGCGGCCGTGCCACGCTATGGCGGACCGCGGACGGACATGTCTGGATAGGTCCACACTAGCCTGTTGGAAAGGGCAGGTCAATAGGGCCGTGTTTTTTGGGCATGATGTGAAAAAGGGAGCACAGGCGCACGGTTGCCATGCGGCACGGCCTGACGTAAGGTAGCTGCCGACATTCCAGCATGTTCAGCGAGGTTTTTTGCATGAAAGAAGAGTCCCTCTGCCTCTATGCCGGGTATACGCCAGGCAATGGCGAACCGCGCGTTTTGCCCATCACCCAGAGCACTACCTTCACCTACGCTTCCACAGCGGAAGTAAGCAAGCTCTTCGACCTTGAGGCCGAAGGCTTTTTCTATACCCGCCTCGGCAATCCCACTGTGGACGCGGTGGAAAAAAAGATCGCCGCCCTTGAAGGCGGCGTGGGCGCGCTGTGCACGTCGTCGGGGCAGGCGGCCAATATGCTGGCCGTGCTCAATCTGGCCCGCAGCGGCGATCACATCGTCAGCACGGGCAGCATCTACGGCGGCACGTTCAATCTCTTTGCCGTGACGCTCAAGCGCATGGGCATCGAGGTGACCTTTGTGGACCAGCACGCTTCCGATGCGGAGATCGCCGTGGCCATCCGCCCGGAGACCAAGGCCGTCTTCGGGGAGACCCTGTCCAATCCCTCCATGGACGTGCTGGACATCGAACGTCTGGCCCGCATCGCCCACGAACACGGGCTGCCCCTCATCGTGGACAATACCTTTGCCACGCCGGTGCTCTGCCGTCCGCTGGACTTCGGCGCGGACATCGTGACCCATTCCACCACCAAGTACATGGACGGCCATGCCGTACAGATGGGCGGCGTCATCGTGGACGGCGGCCGCTTCGACTGGACGGCTAGCCCGCGCTTCCCGGAATTCGTGGAGCCGGACGCCTCCTATCACGGGCTCGTCTACACGCAGGCTTTCGGCAAGGCGGCCTATATCGTCAAGGCGCGGGTGCAGCTCATGCGGGACATGGGCATGTGCCAGACGCCGCAGGGCGCTTTCTACATCAATCTGGGACTGGAGACCCTACCCATGCGCATGGAAAAGCATTGCGCCAATGCCCTGCGGCTGGCCCAGTGGCTGAGCGGGCAGGAAAAGGTGGGCGAGGTGCTCTATCCCGGACTGGCCTCCAGCCCTTGTCATGCGCTGGCCCAAAAGTATCTGCCCAAGGGGTGCAGCGGCGTGGTCTCCTTCACCCTCAAGGGCGGACGCGAGGCCGGGGCCCGCTTCATCGACGCCCTGAACATGATCTCTCTTCAGGTGCATGTGGCCGACATCCGTACCTGCGTCCTCCATCCGGCCAGCTCCACCCATCGTCAGCTCAGCGACGAGCAACTGGTGGAAGCGGGCATCACGCCCGGCATGGTGCGCCTCTCCGTAGGTGTGGAGCATCCCGACGATCTGCTTGCCGATCTGCGGCAGGCGCTGGACCGGGCCTGAGGCTCCCGCCCGCCACGTCCCCCGTGTCGTGGCGGTGGCCCTGATCGCCCGTAACGCCCTTTGCGGGCAACAGACACCGTTTCATGGACCGTCTTTCGGCCGCGACTTGCGGCAAAAGGCGGTCCTTTCCTGTTCCTTTCCCCAGCGCACTTTAGAGCGGATCCGCATTGAAATCGTGTCCAATTTCAATGCTGACGCTGCCCTCACACTACGGAAAAATCGTGGTTCTTCCGTGTGTTCGGTTGCGGGTAGTCGCTCTCGCGACTACCAGAGCAATCCACATTTTCAATGTGGAATTGCTCTAACCGAGGGAGAGTCTGGGACACGACGGCCCGCCCCCAAGGACAAGCGGAGCGTATACGGCTTATTTGTCTTATCTATCGAAATTATTTATAAAATCATATTGACAGCCTTTAAGGCATTTTCAGCTTGAAACGCTTCGCGTTCCAAACCATACGGCCTGACGTTTCGCGGAAAAAACGCGGTCATCCCGCTCGCTTTCGGTCGGGCGTCGTTTGCTGGTTCGCGGTTCGCCTTTTGCGATGGCGGTACGCTCTGTCCGCATGGCGGCGTTACCGGGGGACCAGCGGGCAGGGGACGACCGGGGGGAACGCTCTCCCTGCCATCCTCCCTGACAAGAGTTTTTGAAGGGGAAAGGGGGTGCGGGGGAAAGGGGGGACTTTTTGCAAAAAGTCCCCCCTTTCCCCTGCCAGAAAACATCCAGCCTCGCTAGCCGCCCTTGGGCATACGGTAGCGCCCGGCCATGGGGACGGACCAGCCCGGCCCGAAGGGCACGCGGCTGACGAAGAGGGCGGGCGGGGACTGCCGCCGCTTGAATTCGGAGGTGAAGAGTCGCCGCCGGACCTCGCGGGAAAGTTCGCCGTCGCCGTCGGGGTGACCGTCCTTTTCGCCAAGGGCGGAGCTGGCGAGCAGGCCTTCCAGCACGGGATCGAGCTGGTCGTAGGGGGGGAGGCTGTCCTCGTCCTTTTGTCCGGGGCGCAGCTCGGCCGAGGGGGCCTTGTCGAAAATGGCCGTGGGGATGATCTCCTGTCCGCGGGAGGCATTGTACCAGCGTCCCACGGCGTAGACCTCGGTCTTGGTCAGATCCCCGATGACGGCCAGCGCGCCCACGGCGTCCCCGTAAAGGGTGCAATAGCCCATGCCGCCTTCGCTCTTGTTGCCGGTATTGAGGATGAGCGCCCGCGCACGGTTGGCCATGGCGGCCAGCAGACTGCCGCGGATGCGGGCCTGTATGTTCTCAAAGGTCAGCTCACCTTCGTAGGGGGGGAAGCATTCCAGCCCCGGCGCGAGGCTTTGCCGGTAACAGTCCATGAGCGGCTCGATGGGCAGGGTGACGGTCTTGACGCCGAGATTGGCGGCCAGGGCCAGACTGTCGTCCACGGAGCCCTTGCTGCTGTAGGGCGAGGGCATGAGCACGCCAAAGACGTTTTCCGGGCCGAGGGCTTCGGCGGCCACGCTGCAGACGAGGGCGGAGTCCATGCCGCCGGACAGCCCCACGATGACGCGCTCACCGCCGCATTTGCGGACGAAGTCGCGCACGCCGAGGGTCAGCGCCCGCCAGACGGCTTCCTCGATGCAGGAAGGCAGAGGCTCGATGACGTTGTTTTCGGGAGCGGCGGCGTCCACCACCAGCACGTCTTCGGCAAAGGCCTTGCCGCGTGCAAGGAGCTGGCCCGTGGGATCAAAGGCCAGGCTCTGCCCGCTGAAAATGCGGTTGTCGTAACCGCCGGCAAGGTTGACGGAAAAGAGGTGGATATGATGGCGGGCCGCCACATGGGAGAGCAGACGCTCGGCCATGCCCTGAGAGCCGATGCTGAAGGGGGCCGCCGCCAGATGCACGATGGCGTCCACGCCCCGCTGGATCAGCTCCATGAGCGGACTGTGCCCGCTGGCGTACTGGATCTTCCAGAATGCGCCGTCTTCGGTGGAGGAGTCCTCGCAGAGGACGACGCCCACGCGCCAGCCGCCCACGGAGATGAGGCCGCAGGTCACGCCCCGGTCGAAATAGCGGGATTCCACATCCTGGCCGCTGCTCTGGTAGACCTTGCGGGAAACGGGCTGCCACTGTCCCTTGTGCACCAGCACGCCCGCGTTGGACAACAGTTTCTCATCGTAGGAACTGGCCACGGGCGCGCCCACCAGCAGCGGCGGGCCGTCCCGCAGGGCCTCGGCCAGACGGTCCAGCCCGGCCCGGCAGCCCTGAGCGAAATCGTCGGCGCGCAGGAAGCTGCCCGGCCCGGCCCCGCACAGGGCCAGTTCCGGCGTCACGCAGAGGTCGGCGCCGCGAGCGGCGGCATCGCAGGCGGCGGCCACAATGCGCTCCACATTGCCGGCCACGTCGCCGGTAACCACATTACATTGCAGCATGGCGATCTTCATGGAAACTATCCTTGGTCATCCTTGTTGAGCAGAGGAACTGCCGGGCGCCGCGTCCGCGTCGGCACGTTCCGGTTGGGAAAAATGGCGTTGCCGTCCTGCCGCATCACCCCAGCAGACCATGCAGCGGGCCACCCGGTCCGGCCAACGCTTCCACCCGGCGGATGGTCTGCGGGTCCTCTTCCAGCGGCGGGGCGTGGAAGGGCTTGCGGCGGGCGTCCAGCACAAGGGGGGCCTCGCAGCCCCAGTGACGGGCATGGGTGCGTCCGTGGACGCCGTAAACGTCCGTTGCCGGGTCGGAACGGGTAAAGGTCGTCCACAACCAGTTGGACGACGAGGCCGCGCAAAAGGCCGCATCGTCGCATACGGTGACGAGCGGGAAAGCCTCGCGTCGCGACCAGTGGGCCAGCGCCTCGGCAAGCGCTTCCATGCGCGGATCCGGTTCATTGCGGCCGAGGTCGTGACGCGGGCCGCGCAGGACCAGCAGACCGGGCCCGGCACAACGTACGTCACCGAAACCTTCCGGCAGGTCGGGCAGATCGCCCAGATCGTCCGGGCCGTTGCCCAGTCGCCGTACCGGCTCGCCCGCCGTCGCCCAGATGAGACGGGAACCCTCGTTGAGACCGAGGCCTGTGTAGTCCAGCGTATCCGTGGTCGTGCGGGTGAGGAAATGCAGGTCCCGGTCGAAATGCGTGCGTTCCAGCAGATGCCGCAAAAAGCTCATGGGATCACGCGCCGAAAGGCCGGGCGCGTCCTCGTGCGCGGCCAGCAGCACATACTTGGCCAGTGCGGTCTGGGTGGTGCCCAACAGATGCATGGCCGCGGTGAGCAGTTCGCGCGGGCGACGCTGCGCTTCATAAGGGGTATAGCGTTCGCTGCCCACGGCCAGCAGGAGCGGATGCACCCCGGCCGCATCCACGGCGTGCACCTCGCGGATGCCCTCGAAGACCTGCGGCACCAGCGCGCCGGTGAGCTCGTGGATGAAGTCCCCGAACACGGTATCTTCCTGCGGGGGACGACCTACCACCGTGAACGGCCAGATGGCGTCCGGCCGGTGATGGACGGCCGTCACCCGGAGCACGGGGAAGTCATGTCGCAGACTGTAATAGCCGACGTGGTCGCCGAAGGGCCCTTCGGGCTTGCAGTGCGGGAGGATATAACCGCTGAGGCAGAAATCCGCCTCGGCCAGCACAGGCAGCGGCAGACCGGGGTCACGGACCATGTCCACGCGGCGACCGCCCAGCAGCCCGGCGAAACGCAGTTCGGAAAGACCCTCCGGCAAAGGCATGACCGCCGCCACGGTGAGCGCGGGCGGGCCGCCCACGAAGACATGGACCGGCAGGGGGCGGCCCTTTTCCAGCGCGGCCGCATGATGGACGCCGATGCCGCGATGGATCTGGTAATGCAGGCCCACCTCGTCTTCGGCGTAGTCGTTGCCGCCGAGCTGGACGCGGTACATGCCGAGATTGGAGGCGTCGGGACCGGGCTGGGCGGGATCTTCCGAATAGACCAGCGGCAGGGTGATGAAGGGGCCGCCGTCCTGCGGCCAGCTGACCAGCCGGGGCAGGTCGGCCACCCGGCAGGCATGGGACAGGACCGGCGCCGGGCCGTTGCGGCGCAGCCTGGGCAGCATGTGCCGCAGGCCGGGGAGCAGACGCAGCGAGCGCAGCGGATGCCGCAAGGCTCCCGCGGGATCGGCCTTGGCGGCAAGCACGCCTTCCACGGCGCGCAGGCTGTGCCGGAAGAGGAAATGCAGACGTTCGCGGGTGCCGAAGAGATTGCCCAGCAGGGGGAAACGCGATCCCTTGACTCGCGTGAAGAGCAGAGCGGGCGCTTTGGCGGCAAAGGCCCGGCGCTGGATGGCGGCCAGTTCCAGATGGGGATCGATCTCCACGTCGATGCGGACAAGATGCCCCGCCCGTTCCAGATCGGCCACGCAGGCCGCCAGATTGCGGTAGCTCATGCCTCTTCCCCGCTGTCGGGCGCATGGGGCGCATCGGGCTGGATGGGGGCAAGGGCGCGGCGTCCGGCAAGCACCTCCCGAAAATGGGCAAGGATGATGCCGTGGTCGAAGCAGAGCGGCGCGGGCAGGGCGTCCAGCGGATACCAGGCGGCGCGGGCAGCGTCATCCCCGGCGCAAAGCCGCTCGGGATGCGCGGTACGCCCGACGAAGACCGTGCTCATGGTGTGGCGGCGGGGATCGCGCCAGGGCGCGGAGTAGACGCCCAGCAGGCCGGTCAACTCCACATCGAGGCTGGTCTCTTCCTTCATCTCCCGGCGGGCGGCGGCCTCGGCCTGTTCGCCGTCGTCGATGAAGCCGCCCGGCAGGGCATAGCCCAGCGGCGCGTGACCGCGTTCGATGATGACCACGCCGCGCTGCGGATCATGGATGATCACATCCACTGTGGGCGCGGGATTGGCATAGATCTCATACGTCTGATGACACAGGGGGCAGGTGACCGTCTTTTTCATGCTGACCTCCTGACCAGGGATGGTACGTCAGGCCGCGACGGCCCGCAAGGGCTAGGTGTTGTGTTCCGATAGGTTGTTCACCCTTTCCTCATTCGATAAGTTGGAAGTTAGCAGACAAACCAACAAGCGAGCG
>NZ_CALVHE010000063.1 GCF_944327235.1 uncultured Desulfovibrio sp. | reverse complement strand
CATTCGGCTCTTGGCAGAAAACCTCCAGCTTCATGTCTGAGCAGAGGGTGAACAACGTGTTGACACTCTACATCTAGGCGACAAAGGAGCCTTACAGGCATCGACAGCAGAGCGAGGTTTTTTTCTTCCCTCTAAATAGGCAACGAATGGTGTTAACAGGCCCTAAAGCCCGCGCAGCTTTTCCCGGAGCAGGGCGGCCTTGGCGGAGCCGATGCCCGGCAGGCGCCGCAGATCTTCCTCGCTGGCGGCGCGCATGGCTTCCAGCGAAGAAAAATGTTCCCAGAGCAGGCGAGCCGTGGCCGGTCCTATGCCGGGCAGCCGCATGAGTTCTCCGGAAAGGGCCGCCTTGCCGCGAGCCTTGCGATGGCGGCCGATGGCAAAGTCGTGGGTCGTGTCGCGTATGTGCTGGAGAAAGAGCAGTTCCGGTCCGCCTTCCCGCAGGGGCAGCGGATTGCTGCGGCCCGGCAGGAATATGCGGTCAGCCACATTGCCGGCGCGGCGGTCGGCATGGCCGTCCTCGTCGCGGGCCTTGGCGATGGAGGCCAGAGGAAAAAGCTCTCCCTGTCCGGCCTCTTCCAGTGCGCGCTGCACGGCGTTGAGCTGACCGCGTCCCCCGTCGATGAGCAGCAGATCCGGCCAGGGCGGCCCGCTTTCCAGTCGCCGGGCGACCCAGTGGTACAGGGTGGCGTAATCATCCCCCCCGTCGGGCATGGCGTAGCTGCGATAAGCGGGCGGATTGGGGCGGGCATCCTCAAAGACCACCATGCCGACCCGCGTCTGGCGGCCGCCGGTATGGGAAACGTCCACGCATTCGATGCGCTGCGGGCGCTCCGGCAGGTGGAGGGCCGCGGCAAGCTGTTGCAGGATGTCCTGTTCCGCATGGCGTTCGCGCCGACGGGCCTCCTCGCGGGCATTGGACTGGGCCACGTCGACGAGCTGGTTATCCTTGGCATGTTGCGGCGCGACCAACCGGACAGCTCCGCCGCGCCGCTCGGACAGCATCTGTTCCAGTGTTTCGCGCTGACTGTGCGCGTGGTCGCTCTCCATCGACTCCGTCCCGGTATCGTCAGGCGCTTCCGTATCTTCGCTGTCCGGTGGCAACCAGGGCAGCAGGATGCGCGGCGGCGGCGTCATGGTGCCGTAATACTGTCCCACAAAGGACCAGAGAAGTTCCGGCGCATCCTCGAAGCTGAGTCCGCTCCAGTAGAATGTACGCCCGTCGGTCATGGCTCCGTTGCGTACAAAGACGATGCCGAGCGCCAGCCCCTTGTCCGCGGCAAACAGGCCGACGACATCCATGTCCCCGCCGCCGGGCAGGACCGTGGCCTGCCGTTCCACAGTGCGCTCGACGGCGCGGATCTGATCGCGAAGACGGGCGGCGGCCTCGAATTCCAGCGCCTCGCTGGCCTCCTCCATCTCCTGACGCAGACGGGCCAGCAGGGGAGCGGACTTGCCTTCCAGCAATTCGATGACCTTGTGGACGGCTCCGTAATATTGCCGGGAGTCCACAAGTTGCATACAGGGAGCCGGGCACTGTCCCATATGATGGTACAGGCAGGGCCTGACGCGGTTTTTCATGGCCCTGTCCGAGCAGCGCCGCAGGGCAAAGGCCCGGTGCAGGAGTTTCCATGTCTCACGGGCCGCCAGTGCTGACGTGAACGGCCCGAAGTAGCGCGCTCCGTCGCGGCGGGCCTTGCGGACGATCTCCAGCCGGGGGAAGGGATGCTTGGGATCGATGCGGAAAAGGACGTACTGCTTGTCGTCGCGCAGGACGATATTGTAATGCGGACGATGCTTCTTGATGAGGCTGGATTCCAGCAGCAGGGCTTCTTTTTCGGTGGTGGTGGTCAGCACGTCCAGACTGACGGCATGGGCAAGCATGGCGCGCGTCTTGGCGGGCAGGCCCTCCGGCCGGAAATAGGAAAGGACACGGCGACGCAGTACGCGGGCCTTGCCCACATAGATGATGCGCCCCTTGGCGTCCTTGTAGAGATAGACTCCGGGACTCACCGGCAGAGATGCGGGATCTGGACGTTGCATGGGCGGAGTATAGGCGTGAAGGGCGGTTTCTCGCAAGAGCGCATCCCCAAGGACGCTGACAGGACATGCTGGTCTGTGACGGAAAGGGCCGTCGCGCGTTACTGCCGATACCAGTACGACGCCTGCACCTCAAATAGATAAAACGAATACTCTGCACAGGGGCCACATGTATTCCGAGGAATGTCAGCCCCATGTCCCGCAGTTCCTTCTGGCAAGGCGGGCTGGGAAGAGCTGGGGAGAAGCATGGCGAGAACGCCTTTTCTCGCTCTGTTGTGAAAAGGCTGGCTATCGCGCGAGCCGGAAGCGATTGAAAGGAGGCTCGGAGGCCCGTACCCGTTGCGGCGAAGAAGCCTTGAGGGCATCGACAGTAAAACGCGGGGTCCCCCTTCCCCCAAAATAAACTGTGCATAGCGCTGATAGTCCCAAAGCGGCGCGCGGGGATCGCCGTCATCGTGTGGACAGGGGGATCGTTACGAGGAGAGCCCGCCGAAGCGGGCTCTCCTGTCGGGAACATGTACGCGGCCGCTGTATGGAGCAGCGGCGGCTGTGTCGTGGAGCTCTTTGCGTTTGAAACGCGTTGCGTTCCAAACTAGGCGGCCTGTCGTTTCGTGGAGAAAACGCGGTTTTTCCACTTGGCGTTGGCCGGGCGGCGCTGTGTCGCCACCTCGCGACGTGCCTTTTTCAAAGGCAAACGCTCTAGAAGCTGTAGACGTAGCAGAGGTTGAAGTTCCAGGCGTCGCGCACGGTGTCGTCCTTGCCGTTCATGACGCTGTGGCCCCAGACGTTGCGGGATTTGTCGAGCCACATGGCGATGTAGGACGCTTCAAAGACCATTTCCAGATTTTCATAGATCTTGTAGGAGTTGACCAGGCCGATCTCCAGCGCATAGTCGTCGGTGGTCAGGTACATGCTGTCCTTGCCGACAAGCCCCGTCGTATTGGCGGCATAGCCGAGGTTGACCAGTTCCTTGGCCATGTGCGGGCTGTTGGTGCCGCCCATGAAGTTGACATAGAGGCACTGCTTGAGGTCTTCCACAAAGCTCACGTCCTTGGCGCGGATGCCCACGCCCCAGGTGCCGGTCATGCCGTAACCGATGGCGCTTTCGCGAGCAAGATAGGGATTGCCGTTGAAGGCGTAGCGGGAGAACATGTTGTTGGTGTTGTTCACGCTCACGAAGGGCATACGTTCGGAGCCGTTGCCGGTGTTGTCGTCATCACCGGAACCGTACCAGCCGTAGATGCCCGGGGTGAGCCAGTCCATCTTGTATTCCACCAGCAGCGAAGCCAGCCAGCCGGCGCGGTTGGCCGAGGTGTCGTCGTAGGACACGGAGCCGTAGTTGAAGTCAAAGGCGATGCGGAAGGGATCGAAGGCCACGATGTCGCCGGTGATGCCCGCCCACACGGCATTGCCGTAGCCGGTGAGCTTTTCATTGTGGGAGCCGCCGCCAATGGGATACATGCCCGCCCTGTAGTAGGCATTGGAGGTGCCGGCCGAGGTGCCGTTGATGGTATAGTAGTTGTCGCGGCCGTTACGGAAGGCGTTGGGGCCGATCATGCCGTACATGGCCCAGGGGGTCACTTTCACGCCGTCGAAGGTCAGGGGCAGGGCGAGGGCGAACAGATCCACATTGTCCATGTAGTTCTCATGGTATTTCGGATTGCCGTCGCGGGTCCAGCCGCTGTAATTGTCGTTCATGGGCCGTGCCCACAGGGCGGTGAGGGCCACATTGTCGTTGAACTTGTACGAGGCGGTGATGCCGGCCACGTCGTCATTGAAGACCTGGCTGCCGGTGGTGAAGCTCGGCAGGGCCATGCCCTGGATACCCATGCGGAGCTTCAGGTCGGTCTGCGGCACGAGCCAGTCGATGTAGGCCTGCTTGATCTCGATGACGCTGGTGCCGTCGGCGCCCAGGGCCGCACCGTTGCCGTTCTTGCCCCAGCGCTGGTCGCCAAGTTCAAAATACAGGGTACCGGAAAGGCTTTCAGAGGCCACGGCGTCCAGCTGGAAGCGGAAACGCTGCTCGGCCTCGAACTCGTCTTCGCTGCCGTTATACCCCGTCTGCCCGTTGCCGCCGGTGAAATTGCCGTTCTGGCCATAGTCCGCGCTGACGATCCACTGGCCTTTGGCCTTGAAGTCGATGGCGTGGGCCGTGCTCAATCCCCCGAGCAGCATACCGGCAGCCACAAGAAGCGTCATGATTTTTTTCATGGTTTTCCTCCTCTGAAACGCATGATCGTGAAAAAACCTGGGAAACCATAGGATTTTCCCGTGAGCCTTGCAAGAGGAATAGTAAAAATTTTTTTACCGCAAAAGACTCTCAGTAAGATGCGGAGACCGAAAAAAGATGACAGGCCGTGCGGGCGGGCGGTCGGCGCGCGGAAAAGCAAGGAGACAGGAAGCTCGAGGCTTGCCTGTCTCCTGAAAAGCGGCCTTGTGCCGCGCTGCGGTGTTTTTGCCGCAGCCGTCGAAAGGGCGTTTTAGTCAGCGGGGGTAAATTTGCCGGAGGCCACCAGTTCGGCCACCTGCGCCACGTCCTTGTCGCCCCGTCCCGAAAGGTTGACCAGCACGATGGCGTCCTTCGGCAGGTCGGGAGCTATGCGGATGGCGTGAGCCACGGCATGGGAGGATTCCAGCGCGGGGATGATGCCCTCATGCCGGGAAAGCTCAAAGAACGCCTGCAGGGCTTCGGTATCGGTCACACTGACGTACTCGGCGCGACCGCTGTCCTTCCACATGGCCAGTTCCGGTCCCACGGAGGGATAGTCCAGTCCGGCGGAGATGGAGTAGACAGAGGCGGCTTCTCCGGCGGCATCCTTGAGCATGTAGGAGCGGAAGCCGTGCAGCACGCCGGGCTCGCCCAGACAAAGGGAAGCCGCATGTTCGCCGTATCCCGCACCGATGCCGCCGGGTTCCACGCCCACAAGGCGCACGCCCTCGTCCGCCACGAAGCCGGAGAAGATGCCCACGGCATTGGAGCCGCCGCCCACGCAGGCCAGGCAAAGATCAGGCAGGCGTCCCGCGGCTTCCAGCATCTGGGCGCGGGCCTCCCGGCCGATGACGGACTGGAACTGCCGCACCATGTACGGATAAGGATGCGGCCCCACGGCCGAACCCAGCACATAGAACATCTCCGGATCGTTGACCCAGATGTCGAGCGCCTCGTCCACGGCTTCCTTGAGCGTACGCTGTCCGCTGGTAGCGGCGCGCACCGTGGCGCCCAGCATCTCCATGCGGGTCACGTTGAGGTGCTGGCGTTCGATGTCCACTTCGCCCATGCAGATGGTGCATTCCAGCCCCATGAGGGCCGCGGCGGCCGCCGTGCCCACACCGTGCTGCCCCGCGCCCGTCTCAGCGATGACGCGGGTCTTGCCCATGCGCTTGGCCAGCAGGCACTGCCCCAGCGTATTGTTGACCTTGTGCGCGCCCAGATGGTTCAGGTCCTCGCGCTTGAGCCAGATCTGCGCTCCGCCCAGCCTGCGGCTGAGATTGGCGCAGTGGAAGACCGGGCTGGGCCGTCCGGCAAAGTGCGCCAGCAGATATTCCAGCTCCTCGAAAAAGGCAGGATCCCTGAGGGCGTCCTCAAAGGCCCGACTGACTTCATCCAGACGCGGTTGCAGGGCTTCAGGCACAAAACTGCCGCCGTACGCGCCGAAAAAACCGTCAACAGGGGCGGCGCAGGGGGTGGATTTGCTCATGGTGTCTCCTTGAAAAAAATCTGGCCAGAGGGGGCGGCCCAAATGAAAAAAATGCCCCTTTTGGCCGCAGGCGTCAAGGCGGCCCCCGGCCCGTTGCCTGACCCGCGCCATGCGGGAGCGGGGAGAGGCGACGGAAAGGCGGTTGTGGGCAAGGGTAAAGTCGTCTATGGTGGCCCCTCGCCGCGTCCATCCCGTGCGCGGCTCTTCTTTTTTCGGCTCTGGAGGCGGCATGTTGGAAGAAAAATACACAGGCAACGGCAAGGTGCTGCTGCTGGCCGGCGGCGGCAGGATATTCACCGATATCGCGGCGCGTTTCGTCCGCAGCGAGCGCAGTCTCGACGATATCGTGGCCTCGCCCTATTCGCGGCAGATCGTGGAGAATATCCTTTCCAGCGGGCATCGCGCCGCGCTGGAGTTCGATTTTTTCCTCTTCGGCGTGGAGGGCTACTCGCGGGTGACCGAGGTGCAGCTCGTGCGCAAGCGTATGGCCTCGTATCTGATCAAATCGGGGCGGGCCGAGCTCAACGGCAAGCGGCGCTACTCGGTCGTCTATCCGCCGTCCGTCCGTGATTTTTCAGCCCAGGTCACGCTGCCCGACGGCCATACGGCCGCCCTCAGCGGGCGCGATCTGGCCGACCTTTCCCGCCAGTGGTACGAAGCCGGGCTGGAGGCCGGACTGCCGGAGGAGGACCTGCGCTATCTCAAGCCGCAGGCCACGGAATTCAAGGCCATCATCGGCATGAACGCCCATGCCCTGCTGGACTGGTTCGCCATACGCTGCTGCCGCAACGCCCAGCACGAGATACGCCATCTTGCCCGGCAGATGCTGCGCCTGTGTCGGGAGGCCGCTCCCGATCTTTTCCGCGGCGCCGGGCCAAGCTGCGTCCAGCTCGGCTACTGTCCGGAAAATCGCTTGCAGCATCCCCGCTGCCGGGGCCACATCCTCACGCGGGACGAAGCCCTGAAGGTCCTGCGCGCCCACGGCGGCCAGACGCCGGATGCGTTCGCCGTCGTCCAGGACGAAGCCGATTAGCATCGGGCTTTTTTTGCGGGGGGAAGGAAGGGGACTTTTTTGCAAAAAAGTCCCCTTCCTTCCCCCCGCGCCCCCCATCCATCCTTCAAAAAAACTTGCCGGGGCAGATGACGGAGAGCTTGCCTCCACAAGGCCTTCCTCCGGACGCCAGTCCCCCGGCAGCACGGCCGAAAAGGCAAAAAATGGACGGGGAGCTTTTCATCAGAGCGTTGTGCCATGAAAAAAAGCATGACGCGAGGTGGCAGCGCCGCGCCGTCCGGCCAAAGCGAGCGGAATGATCGCGTTTTTCCGCGAGACGGGGCAGCCCGTATGGATGGAACGCAAAGCGTTTCAAATGGGAGATGCTCTAAAGGGCGTTCGTCCGTCTGCGTGCTGACTCCCGTTTGATGGAGCAAGCGGGAAGGGCAGGCGCGTTATCCAATGCAAGAAAAATGTCTTTCATCGCAGGTCCCGCCGGGGGACCATCGGTCAGGGGACGCCTTGCCGGAGAGCAGCTCCCTGCCATCCTCCTTGAGAAGAGTTTTTGAAGGGGAAAGGGGGCGCGGGGGAAAGGGGGGACTTTTTTGCAAAAAGTCCCCCCTTTCCCCCGCAGGGAGCGCTTCCCACAAGTAAACGAACGAGCTGGCATTTGTTCGGGGCACGTTGACCTCCCAGCCTGCTGCGGCTATGGTGGAGGCCGGTCCAGCGACGCTCTGGAAGCCGTCGCTTTTTTTCACCACGGCACCGAGGTTGCCGCACATGCCAGAAGATCCTCACGTCCCGCCGCCGGCCCCCGCGGCGGAAGCATCCCACATCTTTACCGTACAGGCCGTGGAGAGCGGCCAGAAACTTCTTCAGCTGCTCCAGCGGCGGCTGGAATTGCCGCAGGGCCTGTTGCATCGCTGGATACGCACCGGACAGGTCCGGCTCAACGGCGGCCGTGCCAAGCCTTTTGCCATCGTGGCCGTGGGCGACATGATCCGTCTGCCTCCCTTCGCACAGGGGATGGCGGGCCGCAAGAAGGCGGGCGGGAGCGCATCCCCGGCGGCCGCGTTGCCGCCGCTGGTGGGCAGGAGCGGCGACATCTGGGCGTTCAACAAGCCTTCCGGCCTGCCGACCCAGCCCGGCACCGGGCATGAGGACAGTCTGGCCGGCCGGCTGGCCGCCTTTTATGCCGGTCAACCGTATATCCCGACCCCCATCCACCGTCTGGACAAGGACACCTCCGGCATCCTGCTGGTGGCGGGCAGTTTTGCGGCGCTCAGCGCCACGACGTCCGCCCTGCGGCGACATGAGCTTAGCAAGGAATACCTTGTCTGGGTGGCGGGCAACTGGCGGCACGGTGCGCGGCGGCTGACGCACTGGCTCCGCAAGGCGAGCACCGGTACGGGCGAGCGGATGCGGGTGAGCGAGGTCCCCGGCGAGGGAGTGGAGGCGTCGTTGACCGTACAGCCGTTGTCATGCGGGCCGGACAGAAGCCTGCTCCTCGTACGTCTGCACACTGGCCGCACGCATCAGATCCGTGCCCAGCTCGCCCATATGGGCCATCCGGTACTGGGCGACGGCAAATACGGCACGCCCGGTACGGCTCCGCGGCTCATGTTGCACGCGCTGCGGGTGATCCTGCCGGACGGGGAAATCTTTTCCTGCCTGCCGGAGTGGCGTGCTCCCTTTGCCGTGACCGACATGCCGCCTCTGCCGGAAGATCTGCCCCTGAATGCCACGGGGGGGGGCGGCGAGCGGGATCCGTCCTGAGCGATATGCCCGTATTGCCTTCAGGCAGCGGACGGGCAAGACCTTTCCCTCAGACAGACCGGCGGAGCGAGCTTGCCGGGACTGCTGGATATGCATGAAGAAAAGCGGAAGAGAACGGGCGTTCTCTTCCGCTTTATGCCTCTGGCAGTCTGCACACGAAGGGGGAGGGAGTTATGCGCGCAGGCTGGCTGTGAGGGAGGAGATCTGCGCTTCCAGGCTGGCGAGCTGGCCGAAGGCCGTCGTATCGCCGGAAGCAAGCGTGGCGCTCAACATGCTGACGCGGGACTGCAGCGCGGAGATCTGCTGACGGATGTTCTCCTGTTCGGCGCTGTCGTCCTCTTCGCCGCTGCCGCCCTGTCCGCCACCGCCGCCTTGTCCGCCTTCAGCGGGAGCGGGGGCAGCGCTCTGGGACTGTTCGGCCGCAGCGGTGCTTTCCGCCGCAAGCTGGCTGCCGACGCTCTCATCCGCCTTGCCGGAGGACGTGTAGCTCTGGGCCAGGCTCTGGAGCAGAGAATCACTGCTATCGGAAGACTGCATCGAGGAAACAAGCCCATTGTACTGTCCATAAGACTGGGCGAACAAAAGACGTGCTTCTTCGGAAATGGACACGCTGTCACTGCTGGAAGTGGTATCAGCGTTGTCATTCTTGCTGTAAGTGGCCAGAGGATTGCTGACGGTGTTGTTGGTATCAAGAGACAAGATGCCATTATTTTGCAACGCTGTGATGTCCATAACTTCTCCTACGGGAAAATTTTTCCATGCGTTGATGTTTTCTGCATCATTTCTTGCAACTCCGGTGCCATTTCTGAAAAAGTTAATAATTCCAGTGTTGTTTTTGGAGGCTCGGCATTTCTGTCCGCTTTACAGGTCCCCTGGCCTGTGGCAGCATGACAGATATGCCGCCGTCAGCCGTTTTTCCCCAGCGCTCGTCTGAGCCTTCCGCCGTCGCTCCCGACGGGCCGTCCGTCTGTCTGGAACGTCTCCCCGAGGGGGCGGAAAGGCTGGTTTTTCGGCTGGCGGACGGAACGAAGCTGCAAGCTGCGGTACGGCGTTCCACGCGGGCCCGTCGTGCTCGTCTCAGTTTGACGGCTGCGGGAGAGTGGCGGCTGTCCGTGCCGTCCGCGTTATCTCTGGCAGACGGGCTGGATTGGCTGGAGAGCCTGCTCCCCTTCGTGGAGCGGGCATGGCGGCGCTACCGTCGCAGTGTCCAGGAAGGGCCGGAGGGGAATTTTCTGCCGGAAGAGCTTTCCCTGCCGCTGATGGGGCAGACATTTGCTGTCCGGCGGGGAGGGGACTGGCAGCAGGGCTGCGCGGCCGTCGCCCGCAGCGGCCATGCGCCGTTGCGGGTGGAAGCCGGGGCGCGGCGTCTGCTGCTGATGGCGGCGGAGACGAGCCTGACCTTCTTTGGCGATGTGGATGATGGACTGGCGGCGGAAGCCCTGCGGCGCTGGTGTCGGCGGCAGGCCGGGCAGTATTTGCCGCCCTTGCTGGAAGAGCTGGCGCGGCGACACGGCTTTGCGGTGAGCGGGATCAGCGTGCGGGATCAGCGTTCACGCTGGGGGAGCTGCAGCCGGGACCGGCAGGGAAGGGGCGTCATCCGTCTCAACTGGCGGGCCGTGCTGCTGCCGCGGGAGGATGCCGCCTTCCTCTGTCTGCATGAGCTGTGTCATATCCTGCGGATGGACCATTCCACCGCCTACCGGGAAGAACTTGCCCGTTACGCTCCGGACTGGCCGGAACGGGAGCGCCGTTTGAGCCGGTTCTGGAGAGAGCTGCCGCGCTGGACACGTCATGCGTCCTGAGCTGGAGGATGCGCCCGGTATCGAGCGGACCGTTCCCGTTCTACCGCTCAGGGGCGCAGCTTGCCCATGAAAGCCGAGCGTCCGGCGAGGACCAGCCGGTCGCCGCGATGCAGGGTCGTGCGGGCCGGCGGCACGAAGATGAAGGCATCTTCTCCCACGGGGCGTATGCCCATGACCATGACGGCGTGTTCCTGCATGAGATTGAGTTCCACCAGCGTCTTGCCGTCCCAGTTGTCCACCTCCAGCTCCTGGATGGCGATGCCGCCGTATTTGGGGATGAGATCCAGCATACCCGGATGGGTGAGCTGGTGCGCGGCCATGACGGCGGCTTCCATTTCCGGCACCACGGCCCGGTCCACATGCAGGCGTTCCAGGATCTTGCGATGCTCTTCATTGGAGGCCTTGACCCAGATGCGCGGACCGGCGAGCTCCTGCACGTTGAGCGTGATGCTCAGGGAATGTTCGACCCCGGCCCCCACGCAGATGACCACCCAGTCCAGATCCTGGACGCGCAGGGAGCGCAGCACCGACAAGTTGGTGGCATCGGCCTTGTAGACCGCTCCAAGGTGTTCCTCGGCAAGCTGGACGCGGGCGTCGGACTGGTCGATGCCCACCACGGTATGGCCCAGCTCCACAAGCGTTCTGGCCATGCGCAGGCCGAATTTCCCCAGTCCGATGACGCCTATCTCCAGTGTTTTTCTGGCGGCCATGTTGTCTCCTGTCGGTTGAAGGCCGGGACACGCCGTCCCGGCTGTGACGATCTCTCTCGGGCGTGCGGCGGGATGGGCGAAGCGGGCACGTCCCGTATGCGGCAAGCGGGGCCGGACGCGGCCCCCGGCCCCCGATTCCTAAGAGCAATTCCACATTGAAAATGTGGATTGCTCTGGTAGTCGCGAGAGCGACTACCCGCAACCGAACACACGGAAAAACCACGTTTTTTCCGTAGTGTGAGGGCAGCGTCAGCATTGAGATTGGACACGATCTCAATGCGAATCCGCTCCAAGAGCATTTTCAGTGTGGAACGCTTCGCGTTGCAAACCATACGGCCTGTCGTTTCGCGGAAAAAGCGCGGTCGTTCCGCTCACGTTGGGCCGGGCGGCGCTGTGCTGCCGCCTCGCTTTGCCTTTTTCAAAGGCAAAATGTTCTAACCTATGGGCATCTGCGCTTCCGCATAGGCGTAGCTCGTGCGTCTGCGCAGGCTGCGGATGGCCAGCAGCAGACTGAGCAGGCCCACCCGTCCGGCAAACATGTTGAAAATGATGATCAGCTTGCCCTCCGCGGTCAGCTGCGGGGTGACGTTGACGCTCAACCCCACCGTGCCCAGCGCGGAAACGACCTCGAACAGCAGGTGGACGAAGGGCAGGCCGCTGTGCGCGTCGCTGCGGTGCAGGATGCCGGTCTCGGTAAGGGTCAGCAGGAAGAGTGAGCCCACGATGGTCAGACAATAGAGGAAGAAGAGGGTCAGCGCCTGCTTGACGTTTTCGTGCGGCACGCCGCGTCCGCCCAGTACGATCTGGTCATTGCCCCGGAATTGCGCAAGGAAGTAGCCCACCAGCACGCGGAAGGTCCCCAGCTTGATGCCGCCCGCGCAGGAGCCTGGCCCGCCGCCGATGAACATGAGCAGCATGATGAGCAGCAGGCTGGCAAGGCTCAGGTGGGCCATGTCCACCGTGTTGAAGCCCGCCGTGCGCGCGGAGACCGAATGGAAGAAGGCGGTCAGCAGCAGGTCGAAGCCTTCACCCACTTGATGCTCGTTGCCGGGCCGTCGCCATTCGATGACATAGATGAGCAGGCCGCCGGCCACGACGAGGAAGAGCGAGGTCCGCAGCACCAGACGGCTGAAGCGGGAAAGCCGCGTGACCTCCGCGCCCAGTCGTCCCCGCGTGAGCAGGCCCAGCAGCTCGTGCAGCACGCCGAAGCCGAGCCCCCCGAAAATGACGCACAGGCTGATGATGACGTTGACCGTCACATCGCGCTGCCAGGCCATGAGGTTGTCGGCACGCAGGGCGAAACCCGCGTTGCAGAAGGCCGACACCGCATGGAAGATGGCCCGGAACGGGGTGAAGAAGGCCGGATCGTGCAGATGGAGGGCCAGCGCGGCCAGAAGTTCGATGCCCAGCATGATGCCGGCGATCTGCCGGAGAAAGGCCCGCAGGTCGAACGAACCGCCCAGCAGGGCCTGGCTCACGGCCTCGCGGCTGGTGAAGGGCACCTGCCGCCGCCAGAGCAGGAAGGCGAGGCTCGTATAGGTCATGACGCCGAGGCCGCCTGTCTGGATGAGCAGCAGGAGGACGGCCTGTCCCGCCGGAGAGAGGACGGTGCTGATGTCCACCGTGCTCAGGCCGGTGACGCAGACCGCGGAAGTGGACAGGAACAGCGCATCCAGCCAGCCGAGATGCGCGTCGTCGGCGTGACTGAAGGGGAGGGCAAGCGCCACCGCGCCCAGCACGATGGCCGCCAGAAAGGAGATGACCGGCCAGGTCACCGGGGAGAAGATTCGGCGTCGCATGGCCCATGCCTAGCCCATCCCGTCCGCCAAGGCAAGCCGACAAGAAAGACCTTTACAGGTGGATCTTTTTTGGCTAAAGAAGACGAATCAAGCTAGGGGAGCCGCGCATGGCAGATGACGCGGCTGAGAGTGGGCAAGGCCCAGACCCTGTGAACCTGACGCAGTTCGCACTGCCGGAGGGAAGCTCGTCATCGCATTGCTTTCCTGCCGTGCGATTTTTTTTATCCCTGCCCTGCGTCGCAACCCGCGAGGCTCAACCAATGGCATCTTCGCTTCTTTCGCTCAACAGCGCGCTGCGCGACCTGCTCGACGCGCACCTGTCCCGGATCGCCGCCGAGGAAGGACTCGACCCCCAGACCATCACCGACGCCATCAACGCCGGTACCATGGTGCTGCTGGCCAACCCCGCCCACAAGGGCGTGAAGCCCATCATCGTGGGCCAGCCGTCCCGCATCAAGGTCAATGCCAACATCGGCACTTCCCCGCTCTGCAACTGCCTCAATACCGAGGAACGCAAGCTCAAGGCCGCGCTGGATGCGGGCGCCGACACGGTGATGGACCTTTCCATCGCCGGCGATCTGGATGCCATCCGTCAGGGCATGTTGGCCGCCAGCCCCGCCCCGCTGGGCACCGTGCCCATGTACGCCGTGGGCCAGCAGATCCTCGACGCGGACCGCGACATCGCCACCATGAAAGCCGACGATCTGTTCAATGAGATCGAAAAGCAGGCCAAACAGGGCGTGGACTTCATGACCGTGCACTGCGGCCTGTCCCTCAAGGGCGCGCAGTACGGCGTGGAAGCCGACCGCGTCATGGGCGTGGTGTCGCGCGGCGGTTCCATGCTGTCCCGCTGGATGCTGGAAAACCAGCGGGAAAATCCCCTGCTCGAATACTTTGACCGCCTCATCGACGTTTGCCGCCAGTACAACGTCACCCTCTCGCTGGGCGACGGTCTGCGTCCCGGCGCGGGCGTGGACGCGGGCGACGCCGCGCAGTGGGAAGAAGTCATCAATCTCGGCCGTCTGGCCAAATACGCGCTGGAGCGCGGTGTGCAGTGCATGATCGAAGGGCCCGGCCATGTGCCCATGCATCAGGTGCGCACCCAGATCCAGGGCATCAAGCGTCTGACCAACAATGCGCCGCTCTATGTGCTCGGGCCCTTGTGCTGCGACAGCGCTCCGGGCTATGACCACATCGCCGGCGCCATCGGCGGCGCCATCGGCGTGGAGGCCGGGGTGGACTTCCTCTGCTATCTCACGCCTGCCGAACACCTCACCCTGCCCGACGAAGCCGACGTGCGCGCGGGCGTCATGGCCTCCCGCGTGGCCGCGCAGGTGGGCGAAGTGGCTCTGGGCACCAAGCGCGCCGTGGCGCGTGAAGCCCTCATGAACGAAGGCCGCAAGACGCTGGACTGGGACAAGATGCGCGCCGCCGCCCTTGATCCCGAACAGCTCGACAAGCGTCGCGAAGAGCACAAGAATGAAGAAGTCTGCGCCATGTGCGGCAAGTTCTGCGCGGTGAAGATGCTGCGCGACCGCAAGACGAACGCGTAACATATCTCTTCCCCGTCCGGCGGTCGGCCGCCGGAAAGAGAAGGGTATCAGATGACGAAAGGGCGCTCCCACGGGAGCGCCCTTTTTGTCTTGTCGGTACAGGGAGAGAGCGTCTTGCCCTTGAAAAGGGTAAAACGCGAGGCGGCGGCGCAGCGCCGCCCGGCCCAGGCCAGGCGGGATGACCGCGTTTTTTCCGCGAAACGCCAGCCCGCAGGGTTTGGGACGCGGAGCGTTTCAAACTGAAAATGCTCCACAGGGCCTGTCAGCCCATGTGTTGCGTGTTTTGGGGGAAAGGGGAATGTCCTCGCTCGGCTACGATGCCTGCAAGGTTCCTGCGCCGCCTGACGGGCACGGTCCTGCGGGCCGCCATTCGGGCGTTCCCTTCCCCCCTCACCTCTTCCCCAATGCGTTTTTGTCAGGGGACGCGACAGGGATACGAGGCGAGCCCGCCCTCAAAGGCAGGAGGATGCCGTCTACTTGTTGTGCTTGTCCCACATGACGAAGAAGACCGATCCCACGATGAGCACGCAGGTCAGCAGGATACGCCAGG
>NZ_CALVHE010000062.1 GCF_944327235.1 uncultured Desulfovibrio sp. | reverse complement strand
AGACTCGAACTCCCACTCCCTTGCGAGAACTAGACCCTGAACCTAGCGTGTCTACCAATTCCACCACTTCGGCGCGAAAAAGAACATAGCGAAAACGCCGACCTCTGGCAAGCTTTTTTTGATAAAAATTTTTGGTGCTTCGTATCGCGCCGTTCGCGCCGCCTTCCGCCGGTCTCCCGCAGGCACGCGCTCCTTCCCGGGCCGCACGCCTGCCGCCGAAAAGCCAGGAAGATGCGACGGCAGTACCGCCCGTCTGGGCGGCGGAAAAAATATTGACTAAAAAATTAGTTTAATAAAAGGTACAGCCATATGCTTTGCCGTTGCTGACGGCGCACCGTCTCCCCGGAGGAAAGGATGTCGATCTCGGTCTACAGGCTCAAGCCGGCTTTCGTCGCTCTGCTGCGCCCCTTCGCCCGCGGTCTGGCCGCCGTCGGAGTGACCGCCAATCAGGTGACGGTGGCCGCCTGCCTGCTCTCTCTCCTCTATGCCGCTCTGCTCGCCTGCTTCCCCGCCGCCACCCTGCTGTGGGGCCTTCTCCCCGTCTTCCTGTTCCTGCGCATGGCGCTCAATGCCCTTGACGGCATCCTGGCCCGTGAACACCAACAGCAAAGCCGCCTCGGCGCTTTGCTCAACGAAATGGGCGATGTGGTGGCCGATGCCGCGCTCTTCGCTCCGCTGGCCCTGCTTCCCGGCGTTCCCGCAGCGCTCGTGGCCTGCGTCATCTGGCTTGCGCTGCTGACGGAATTTGCCGGAACGCTGGGCCTGCTCATCGGGTCTTCCCGACGCTATGACGGCCCCTGCGGCAAGAGCGACCGCGCGCTGCTGCTCGGCCTGGCGGGCCTGCTGCCGCTCCTGCCCCTCCCGGACGGCTGGCAGGTTGGCCATATCCTCACCGCCGGGCTCTGCCTCTGCGCGGCGCTCATGCTCGGGACGATCTTCAACCGCCTGCGCGCGACCCTTGCGGAGTCCGCCTCATGAACGCCCTGTCCGTGGCGCTGGCCCTTGTCGGTCTTTTCATCTGCCTGGCCTGGCTGCTTGCCGGTCTCCTGCTGCCGGAGAGCTCGCCTTCCAGAGCGGAGATCCTGCCGCGCATCAGGACGTGGGGAGGCATCTTCCTCTTCCTGCTGCCCGTATTGCTTGCGCCTTCGCCCTGGCCGTATGTGCTGCTCGGACTGGTGAGCTTTCTGGCCTTCAAGGAATTCATCACGCTGACGCCTGCCCGGCGTCAGGACAGATGGGCCTTCCTCTGGGCCTATATCGCCATCCCCCTGCAATATCTCTGGGCGGGCATGAGCTGGTACGGCATGTTCATCATCTTCATCCCGGTCTACCTGTTCCTTTTCCTGCCGAGCCGCATGGTGCTGGCGGGGCATCCCAAGGGCTTTCTGCGCGCCACGGCCACGCTGCACTGGGGACTCATGACCACCGTCTACAGCCTCAGCCACATGGCCTTCCTGCTGTCGCTGCCGGACGGGACAGGGCCGCATGGAATGGTCACCGGCGCGTCGATGCTCTTCCTCCTGCTCTTTCTCACCGAGATCAACGACGTTGCCCAGTTCCTCTGGGGAAGGACGCTGGGCAGACATGCCGTGCTGCCGCTGGTCAGCCCCCGCAAGACCTGGGAAGTTCTGCTGGGCGGGGTGGGCACCACCGCGGCGGCCGCCGCGCTGCTGGGTCCGCTGTTCAGCCCGCTCACGCCGCTCCGCGCTCTTGGGACGGGGCTGCTCATCGGCGTCTGCGGCTTTCTGGGAGATGTCGTCATGAGCGCCGTCAAACGGGACGTGGGCGTCAAGGATTCGGGCACGCTCCTGCCCGGTCACGGCGGCATCCTTGACCGGCTCGACTCCCTGACCTTCACCGCGCCTCTCTTCTTCCATCTGATCTTCTATCTCTATTACTGAGCATGGACGCGCTTTGCCGAACACTCTTTGCCCTTGCCGTCCGCATCGTGACGGTGTTCTGGCTGGGCTACAGCCTGCGCGGCGCGGAACATCTGCCCCGCCGGGGACCGGCCATCGTCATCGCCAATCACAACAGCCATCTGGACGCCCTCATCCTGTTCAGCCTCTTTCCCATCGGCCTTGCCCCGTCCATCAGCATCGCCGCGGCGGCCGACTATTTCTTTTCCGGCAGCATACGCCGTTTCCTGGCGGAACACGTCGCCGGGCTGGTCCCCATCGCACGCCACGGCGGCAGGGATCCGCTGGGTCCGGCAGTCGCCGCCCTGCAACGAGGGGACATCCTCATCTTCTTTCCCGAAGGCACGCGCGGCGCTCCGGACGTCATGGGCGACATCAAGCCCGGCCTGCGCCATCTGGCGCGCCGCTTCCCGCATGTGCCGGTCTGCCCGGTCTATCTGCACGGGCCGGGGCGTTCCCTGCCCAGAGGATGCCGGATCCCCGTACCGATCTTTATCGACATCTGCGTCGGCGCGCCCTTTTTCCCCACCACGGACAGGGAAGCCTTTCCCCGGCAGATACGCAACCTTTTTGAAAACCTCCGCACGCAGACGCTCGCCGGGCTTGCCGACCCGCAGGACGGCGATGACGGGTACGCATGACCCCGAACAGGAGCCTCCATGACGACATCGACGACATCCCCACGTCAGGCCGCCTTCCGAACCTTTGCCGCATCTGACGGCACAGAGCTCTTTTACCGCCACTGGCCGGCCCTGACCCCGCCGAAAAGCGGCCCCGGACGGGCCGTCGTCATGCTGCACCGGGGCCATGAGCATTCGGGCCGGATGGAGCATATCGTCCAGGAGCTGGGACTGGATCACTTCCATTTCTTTGCCTGGGATGCGCGCGGACACGGTCAGTCCCCCGGCAGGCGCGGCGACGCGCCGGATATCGAGACGCTTGTGCGGGATGTGGATGGATTCGTCCGGCACATTACCGCCGCGCACGGTATCCCGCAGGAAAACATGGTCGTGCTGGCCCAGAGCGTCGGGGCAGTGCTCGCCGCCGCCTGGGCACATGATTACGCGCCCACGGTACGCGGCCTCATCCTCGGCTCCCCGGCCTTCAGGATAAAGCTGTATGTGCCCTTTGCCCGTCAGGCCATCGCGCTCCGTCTGAAGCTGTGTGGCAACTTTTTCGTCAATTCCTACGTCAAGGCCGGTCTGCTGACCCATGATCAGGAGCGCGCCGCCTCCTTCAAGGCAGATCCGCTGATCAGCCGCGCCGTCTCCGCACGCCTGCTCACAGGGCTGTATGCCCTGTCAAAACGCATCGTCGCTGACGCCTCGGCCATTGCCGTTCCCGTACAGCTCTTCATCTCCGGCAGTGACGTGGTCGTCCGGCACGGACCGCAGCACCGCTTTTACAATGCCCTCCCGCATCCGCTCAACGAGCGTCACGTCCTGCCGGGATTCTTCCACGATACGTTTGGCGAGCGGGACCGCGAACAGGCGTTCGCGGCCATGCGCGCCTTCATCGACGCCGTTTTCGCTCCGCCCCGGGAACGCGGCACGAGCCGCCTGCCCGCCCCCGTCCATACCGCCCTGCTCTGGGCGGACAGGCAGGGGCCGTCAGCCCGTACCTACAGACAGCTGGAAACGCCGCTCCCCCTCAGCTCGCTCCGGGGACTGGGCTTCCGCCTGCTGCGGCGCTTGCTGCCGCTGGCGGCTCCGCTCTCGCCCGGCCTGAAACTGGGACGGGATACCGGCTTCGATTCCGGCGCAACGCTGGATTACGTCTACCGCAACACGGTCGGCGGCCGTACGACGCCGGGACGTCTGCTGGACGGGTTCTACCTGAACAGCCCCGGCTGGACGGGCATCCGCCATCGCAAGGAGCTGGTGGAAGAACTGCTTGAGCTTGCCGCGCGCCGCCTCCGCGCGGAAGGGCTGCCGGTGCGCATCATGGATATCGCCGCCGGGCATGGCCGCTATGTGCTGGACATGCTGGACAGGATCGGCCCGGACGGCTGGGATGAGGCACAGCTGCGGGACATCGACCCGCACAACGTGGAAGCGGCGAGACGGCACGCCGCGGAACGCGGTCTTGCCGACAGGGTGCGCTGCGTCACGGGCGACGCCTTTGCCGCCGCTGACCTCGCCGCCGTCAGCCCGCGGCCGACGCTGGCCGTGGTCTCCGGCCTGTACGAGCTCTTTCCCGACAACGGGCCGGTGCTGGCCTCCCTGCAGGGACTGGCGGCGGCCGTGGCGGACGGCGGTTATCTTGTCTACACCAACCAGCCGTGGCATCCGCAGCAGGAATTCATTGCCCGCGTGCTGACCAGCCACCGGGGCGGCAGACCGTGGATCATGCGCTGTCGTTCTCAGGCCGAAATGGATCTTCTCGCGGCGGAGGCCGGTTTCGTCAAAATCGCCCAGCGCATGGAGAAACAGGGGATATTTTCCGTCGCCCTGGCCCAGCGCACGTCCGCCCGGGACGCCGACGCCGGGGACAACGACACGACCAAAGACAAAGGATAACGGAGCGTCCTTACCGGTATGCCCCCCCTCTCAGAGAGAGAGAGAGAGAGAGAGAGAGAGAGCGCCGGATCCGGCGGGAACGTCCTCTTCGGGAAAATGATGCCGCATCCCGGAATCCCTTCGTCCTCGTCACGAGGAAAAAACTGTGATCGCGGGCATCCAGCCGCAAAGGCCGCTCCTTTTCCCGGCAGCGGGCACGGTCAGCAGTTGCGGCGCTGTGCCGCCGCCTCGCGTTTCACCTTTTTCAAAGGTGAAACGCTCTAAAAAAAACAGCCGGACTCCCTGAGGATTCCGACTGTTGCTTTCCGCTGGTGCCGAAGGGGAGACTCGAACTCCCACTCCCTTGCGAGAACTAGACCCTGAACCTAGCGTGTCTACCAATTCCACCACTTCGGCGCGGAAAACACCATAGCCGGAGAAAGCCCCCTTGGCAAGCCTTTTTTTCACCCTTTGCCGCTTTTCCACAAAATTTCTTGTAACCAGTTTGAAAAGCAGAAAGATTTTATCCTTTGCCTTTCGCGACGGCCCGCACTAGCATGAAAAGCGATCCCGCCCATTACAGGAGACCCCGTATGGCCAACGATTTTCAGCACTATTTCCGCCTCTGGGAGAATACCTTCCCTCAGCGGCGGGACGTCCGCTGGGCGGACGGCTATCTGCACAACGCTTATTGCGCGGACTGCCGCTACTGCTGCGGGCCGCAGGATTCCGCCACGCCCTTTCCCATGCCGCTGCTGCCCGCGCAATGCCATGAGCATCTGGAGGACGACTTTTATCTGCTCGACCCATCGACCCCCTGCCTGGACGACCGGGGCTGCAAATCCTGCGGACCGCAGGGCTGCCGCCTGCCGCGACCGCGTCGGCCCATCGCCTGCGGCCTCTTCCCCATCGTCCTTGTCCATGACGCCCTCTATCTCTATCAATGCTGTCCCGCCGCCCTGCACCTGCCGCTGCGGGAATGGATCCATCTGGGGGAACAGGCGCGCGACTGGCTGCTGACCTTTTCGCCTGCCGACCGGCAACGCTTGCGCCTCTCGCTTTCTTCGGAAACGCTGGCGGAAAGCTATATCGACCTCCATCTTGCCCTGCCGGAGCATCCGTAAACGGCACCGTTTCCCGGCATGGACGGGCAGGCTCCGGCCGCACACGGCGTCGTCCCCTGCCCCGCCCCTGTTTCATACGACGCTTTCCTGCGACTTTTTTGACGCGGGAAAGCGTATTTTCGTTTTTAGGGGCGTATTTCTCCCTATGAAACAGAGACAAACAGGAAGAAACCTGCTATATTTTTCTCAAAGGAGGATACCCGCCCATAGCATAGCGGCGCAATCATCATCACCGGGCACATACAGCACCGCATTTCCTCTGCTTGCGCATCATACCGACAGGACACTTTCACCCTTCAAGGATGTGACCCATGCAGTTTCTCTTTGATCGCCCCGCCTGTCAGAATCTTCGCAAATCGCTTCGGCGTGAATGGCTGGAGACGAACGGGCTTGGCGATTATGCTTCAAGTACGCTGGTTTGCTGCCATACCCGAAAATATCACGGTTTGTTCGTTACGGAGCTGGCCCGTCCGGCAGGTCGGCATGTTCTGCTCTCCACACTGGAAGAATCCTTGCTCATGGCCGACAGGGAGTTTTTCTTCTCCTGCCGCAAACATCCGGGCGTCTACTACCCGCGCGGACATGAATACATGCAGTCGGCCGAGCTGGGTTGTCTGCCCCGCTTCCGCTACCGTTTCGGGGACGTGTTCGTCACGCGCGAGCTCATGCTCCTTCCCGGCCGCCATGTCCTGCTCGTCCGCTATGAGGCTGCCGTCACCAGCCCGGAAACGCCGCCTCTTACCCTGCGTCTCAAGCCTTTGCTGGCCTGCCGCAACATGCACGCCGTCCGGCACGCCGACGGTTCGCCCGCCGTTGCCGGTTCCCCCACCCTGTTCGGCGTGAGCGTCCAGCCGGACCCCGCCCTGCCGCCGCTTTTCCTGCAGGTGGACGGCACATCCGCCTTCCGTTCCGCGCCGGACTGGTATTATGCCGCCGAATACCTGGCCGAACAGGAACGCGGTTTCGATTTTCAGGAAGACCTGCTCATGCCCGGCGTCTTCGATATCGCCCTTGAGCCCGGGAAGCCCGTCTACTTCACCGCCGCTACGGAAAGCCTCCAGCGGGAACATGCGCGCCACGCTCTTGATGCCCTCTGGCAGTCCGAGCGGGAACGGCGTCTTGCGGCGGAAAAAGCGGCGCAGACCCTGCAGGGGCAATTATGCCGGGAGGGGGAACGCTTCCTCTGCCGGACGCCGTCCCTTGCGCCGGAGGAGGCCGGTCCTCCCGTCCGCCCGGACGCCGTGGTGGCCGGGTATCACTGGTTCGGGGCCTGGGGGCGGGACACGCTCATCGCCCTGCCCGGCCTGACTTTCTTTGCCGGTCGGCGGGAAGCGGGCGAACACATCCTTGCCCGCATGGGCGCTGCCGTGAAAAACGGCCTCGTCCCCAACGTCTTTTCCCCTGACGGCGACCATGCCTATAACTGTGTGGATGCCTCGCTCTGGTACGTCTGGGCGGTCCAGATGCTGCTCAAGACCGCTCCGGACAGGCTGGACCTCGTCAAACAGCACTGCTGGCCGGCCATCCGCACCATCATCGAGGCTTACCGCGGCGGCAAAGCCCCTCATATCTCCCCCGACGCAGAAGGCTTCCTGAACGTGGGGGACGCCACCACCCAGCTCACCTGGATGGACGCCGCCGTGCACGGCCGCCCCGTCACCCCCCGGCACGGACAGCCCGTGGAGATCAGCGCTCTCTGGTTCAACGCGCTGGCCTTTGCCGACGATCTGGCCCGCCGTCTCGACATCCCCCACTGGCAGGACAGCCGGGAACAGCGCGCCCGTATGCGGCTGGTCTTCCAGCACCGTCACTGGATCAGCGATCCCCTCGGAGACTATCTGGCCGACGTCTGGCGCGAGGAAGGACAGGACAGGCGGGTACGCCCCAATCAGCTCTTTGCGGTCTCCCTGCCCTACCCCATCCTGGAGGAGGACTTTTACGCGAGCGTCGTCTCGCGGGTGCGCCAGTGCCTGCTGACGCCCTACGGCCTGCGCACGCTGGCCCCCAGCGCCGCGGAATACCGGCCGCTGTATGAGGGCGGCCCGGAATCCCGCGACAGCGCCTATCATCAGGGCACGGTCTGGCCGTGGCTGCTGGGCGCGTACGGGGATGCTCTACTGCGCGCCGCCTGGGACGAGGAAGGGGCCGTGCGGGATACCCTGCAGACCCTCACGCCCCTTTTCAGCCGCCATCTGCGGGAAGCCGGCATCGGCAGTCTGTCGGAGATCTTCGACGGCGACCCGCCGCATCTGCCGGACGGCTGCATAGCGCAGGCCTGGAGCGTGGCCGAATGCCAGCGTTTGCTCGTCACCCTGCAAAAGGCCGCACCGGAATGTTATGCCCGCTGGGAGAGTCGTCTCCCGCAAGGAGATTAGGCCATGCGCGTGCTCATGTTCGGTTGGGAATTCCCTCCCTTCAAGAGCGGCGGCCTCGGCACGGCCTGCAAGGGCATGGCCTCGGCGCTGGCCGCCAGAGGGACGGACGTCGTTTTCGTGCTGCCGCGCACCGGTCACGGGCAGCCGCAGGAGACGGAACCGGGCCTCACCCTGCTTTCCGCCTCCGGCACACGTCTGCACGGCGGCACTGTCCGCGTCCGCCATGAAGGACCGGCCCGAGGGGAACGACGCTTCGTGACGGAAAATGGATGGTACGCGCTGGATGCGGCCCTGCGCCGGATCTGGGAGCACAGGCTGCATCTGGAATATATCGACTCCCCCCTGCACCCCTATCTGACGGAAGAAGGCTACCTGCGCGAATACGGCCAATGGACCGCGCGGGATCAGCTGACGGCGGGGAAACGCGCGCAACGCTCCATCCTGCATGGAGCGGGGATGGACTGGCTGCCGGGAGACGCCGCTTCGGGAGACGTTCCGCTCCCGGACAGGGAGATCCTGCTGCACGGCGGCTACGGTCAGGACCTCATGCAGGAGGTGAGGCGCTATGCCTGCGCCGCTGCCGCCATTGCCCGCCGCACGCCCTGCGACATCATCCATGCCCATGACTGGATGACCTATCCGGCGGGCATGTTGGCCAAACACCTTACCGGCAAGCCGCTGGTCGTCCATATCCATGCGCTGGAATCCGACCGCAGCGGACACAACGTCAATCAGGCCATAGCCGATCTGGAACGGGCAGGCATGGAGGCGGCCGACAAGGTCATCGCCGTCAGCCATTACACCAAGCAGCTCGTCATGCGGGATTACGGCATCCCGGAGAGCAAGATCGTGGTCGTCCACAATGCCGTGTCCCGCAACGACATCACCCGGACGTACCCCCTGCCGCCGCTGTGCGCCCACGAAAAACGCGTGCTCTTCATGGGACGCATCACCTACCAGAAAGGGCCGGACTACTTTGTGGAGGCCGCCCGTCTGGTGCTGGACCGCCTGCCGCATACCCGCTTCATCATGGCCGGCAGCGGCGACATGCTGCCGAACATGGTGCGCCGCGTGGGGCAGCTGCGCATGGGCAGCCGTTTCCATTTCACGGGCTTTCTCAAAAACGAGGATGTGGACCGCATGTACGCCATGAGCGATGTCTACGTCATGCCCAGCGTTTCCGAGCCTTTCGGCATCGCGCCGCTGGAAGCCATGGCCTACGACGTGCCGGTCATCGTTTCCCGGCAGTCGGGCGTGGTGGAGGTGCTGCGCAACGCCATCCGGGTGGATTTCTGGGATGTGCGCGAAATGGCCAACAAGATCTGCGCACTGCTCACCTATCCCGTGCTGGCCGCGGAAGAGGTGCGCAACTGCCGCGAAGAACTGAAGCATATCCGCTGGGAAAATGCCGCCGGCAAGATACGAGCCGTCTACGATAGCCTTGTGACAGGGAGGAACTGATCATGGCCGCCGTCTGCTTCTACTTTCAGGTGCATCAGCCCTACCGTCTGCGCCATTACACCTTTTTCGACATCGGCGCGGATGCCTTTTACGAGGATGAGAACGCCAATTGCGACATCCTCCTCAAGGTCGCGCGCAAATGCTATCTGCCCATGAATGCCCTGCTGCTCTCCCTGATCCGGCGGCATGAGGGGCGCTTCAAGGTGAGCTTTTCCCTTTCCGGCACGGCGCTGGATCAGTTCGTGGCTTACGCGCCGGAGCTCATCCAGAGCTACCGGGAGCTTGTCGCCACCGGCTGCGTGGAGCTGCTGTCCGAGACCTACAACCATTCCCTTGCCTTCCTCTATTCGCCGGAGGAATTCCGGGAGCAGGTGCGTCTGCATGACGACCGCATCGAGGAGCTTTTCGGCGTCCGCCCCACGGTCTTTCGCAATACGGAACTCATCTATAACAACGCGCTGGCCCGCACCGTGGAAGACATGGGCTATGCCGCCATCCTGGCCGAAGGCGCGGACCATGTGCTGGGCTGGCGCAGCCCCAACTATGTGTACCGGCCGACGGGTTGCGGCAAGCTGAAACTCCTGCTCAAGAACTATCGCCTTTCCGACGACATCGCCTTTCGCTTCTCGGACCGCAACTGGCCCGAATTCCCCCTGACTGCGGAAAAATTCGCGCACTGGGCCGGGACGGCCGCCCTTTCGGGCGACCTCATCAATCTGTTCATGGATTACGAGACCTTCGGTGAACATCAGTGGGAGGCTTCCGGGATCTTCCAGTTCATGGAGGCCCTGCCCGACCGTCTCCTGCGCCTGCCGGGCTTCCGCTTCGTCACTCCTTCGGAAGCGGCGGCAACACACGAGCCGGTGGCCGAACTGGACGTGCACAACTTCATGTCCTGGGCCGATGCGGAACGCGACCTCACGGCCTGGCTGGGCAACGACATGCAGCATGACGCCATCGAGACCGTCTACCGCATGGAAGAGCGCGTCAAGGCCCGTCGGGACGACGGTCTGCTGCGCACCTGGCGCAGGCTCCAGACCTCGGACCATTTCTATTACATGTGCACCAAGTGGTTCGCGGACGGGGACGTGCACAGCTACTTCAATCCCTACGGCTCCCCCTACGACGCCTACATCAACTATATGAACGTCATGGCGGACTTTGCCCTGCGGCTTGACGGCTCTCCCGGCCTGGGTCACTCTGCGGAGATGCCGCCCCGCACGGACACGCACCGTCCTGCCGGCCACCTCGACTGAACCCCAACCAAAGGACGAGCAGATGGATCATGATTTGCGCAAAAGCCTGCTGTTTGAAGTCAGCTGGGAAGTCTGCAACAAGGTAGGCGGCATCCATACCGTCGTCAGCAGCAAGGCGCTGGCCGCTGTCGCCGCCTTTGGCGACAACTACTTCCTGCTCGGTCCCGATCTCGGTGACAATGCCGGATTCGAGCCCTCGGACGAGCCCTGCGGGAACCTGTTGCGCCCGCTCCTCGAACAGCGCAACCTTGCCTGCCGTTTCGGCCGCTGGAACATCCCCGGCCGCCCCAAGGTCATCCTGGTGGGCTTCCGTGACCGTTACAACCAGGGGCAACTGCTCTATGCCCTCTGGAACCGTTTCGGCGTGGACTCCATCTCCGGCGGCTGGGACTATGTGGAGCCGGTCATGTTCAGCACGGCCTGCGGCGAAGTCATCGAGATCGCCGCCAAGGCGCTGGCCGAAACGGACGGCGGTCCCGTCCTCGCGCATTTCCATGAATGGATGTGCGGTGGCGGCCTGCTCCACCTGCGGCAGCACGCGCCTTCCGTGGGCACGGTGTTCACCACCCACGCCACCATGCTGGGGCGGGCCATGTCCGGGGCGGGCTTCGACATCTACAAGCAGATGAAGCAGATCAACCCCAAACGGGAAGCCGACTCCTACAACATCACGGCCAAGCATTCCATGGAATCGGCATCGGCCCGAGAGGCGGACTGCTTCACCACCGTCAGCCGCATCACCGCGGACGAGGCCGCCAATTTCCTCGGCCGGGTGCCGGATGTCATCACCACCAACGGCATCGACCTTGCGCCCATCCCCGACTTTGCGGCGGACCGCGCCCTGCCGCGGCGTGCCCGCGACAAGGTGCTGGCGGCCGCCCGTCGCCTGCTGCGCCGTCCCTTGCCGGACGATACGCGCATCTTCATGATCTCCGGCCGCTACGAGCATCACAACAAGGGCATAGATCTCTTCCTTGATGCGCTGGGGCAGGTCAACAAGGACCTTGCCAAGTCCCAGACCTGTCTGCTGGCCCTGTGCGCCGTCATGGGCGGCCACAGCGGCGTCAATCCCGACGCCGTGAGCGGGGACGCGACCAAGCAGCCCCCCTACGGCCCCAACTGGCTGAGCAGCCACTATGTCTATAATCCCGCGCAGGACCCCATCATCACCTCCTGCCTGCGGCTGGGACTGGACAACGGTCCGGAGGACCGCGTCCAGGTCATCTTTGTGCCCGCCCTGCTCAACGGCGAGGACGGTTTCCTCAACATGCCCTATGACGAGGTGCTCAACGCCTGCGATCTGGGCGTATTCCCCTCCTGGTACGAACCGTGGGGCTATACGCCGCAGGAAAGCGCCGCCCATGCCGTGCCCACCATCACCTCCGATCTGGCCGGTTTCGGCCTTTGGGTACGGGAACAGAACGGACAGGGCCACGGCGTGGACATCATCAACCGCAGCCAGACGAGCTATGAAAACAGCGTCGCTGCTCTGCGGGATCTGCTACTGGAAAACGCCACCCTTTCCGGCGCCGACCTGCAAAAGCGGCGTGAGGAGGCGCGCCGGCTCAGCACGTTCTGTACCTGGCAGGACTTTTTCGCTCACTACCGGGAGGCCTATGCGCAGGCGCTGGACAAGGCCGCGCAACGAGCCCCCCGTGAGCAGCAGGGACAGCAATCCCTGACGCGCGTGCTGGAAGCCGCCATGTCCGCCACGCCGACCCTGCACAGCTTTACGGTGGCCGCCCGTCTGCCCGCCCCCATCGCCCGCCTGCGGGAGCTGGCCCATAACCTCTGGTGGAGCTGGCACCCCGAATGTCATCCGCTCTTTGAGCAGCTCGATCCCGACAGCTGGCGGGAAAGCGGCCATAATCCCGTCATGGTGGTGGAAAGGGCCGATCAGCTGCGTCTGCAGGCGCTGGCGGAAAACGCCGAATACCTCCAGCTGTACGAGCGGACCCTTGCGGCCTTTGATGCCTACATGGCCGAGCCCTGCGTGGACTACGGCGATCTTTCCCCCGAACATCCCCTTGCCTACTTTTCCACGGAGTACGGCCTGAGCGAATGCCTGCCCATCTACTCCGGCGGACTGGGCGTCCTTTCCGGCGACCATCTCAAGTCCTCCAGCGATCTCAATATCCCGCTGGTGGGCGTGGGGCTGCTCTACAAATACGGCTACTTCCGGCAACGTCTCGATGCCGAAGGGCGGCAAACGGCCACCTATGCGCAGAACGACTTTTCCCTGCTGCCCATAGAGCCCGTTCTCGACCCCTACGGCGAACAGCGGGAGATCATGCTCCAGCTTTCGGGACGCCGCCTGTTTGCCGCCATCTGGATGGTGCGCGTGGGCCGGGTACGCCTCTATCTGCTGGACAGCGATGTCGCCAGGAACACCGACGAGGACCGCAAGATCACCGCCCGTCTCTATGAGGCCGACCGCGACATCCGTCTGCGGCAGGAGCTGCTGCTCGGACGCGGCGGCGTCCGCCTGCTGCGCGAACTGGGCCTCAAGCCCGCCGCCTATCACATGAACGAAGGCCATTCCGCCTTCCTCATCTGCGAACGGCTGCGCCAGCTGGTCATGGAAAGTGGTCTCAGCGTGGCCGAAGCCGGGGAAGTGGTGCGCGGCAGTACGCTCTTTACCACGCACACCCCCGTGGATGCGGGCAATGAACGCTTCGCGCTGGATCGTATGGAGCCTTATTTCAAGAGCTTCACGCAGATGATCGGCATCTCCTGGCAGGACTTCGTCCATATGGGACGCTACGCCAACAGCGAGCGGAACATTTTTGAGATGACGGTGCTGGCCCTCAACTACGCCTACCGTTCCAACGGGGTCAGCCAGTTGCATGGGCACGTCTCCCGCCAGATGTGGCGCGAGGGCTGGCCGGGCGTCCCTCCGGCGGAGATCCCCATCGGCCATGTGACCAACGGCGTGCATGTGCCTTCCTATGTGGGATCGGCCATGCGCCCGCTCCTGGACGGTTGCCTCGGTCCGAACTGGGAATCGTTGCCGCCCGATGCCCCGCAATGGGACAGGGTCGCGGAGATCCCCGACGATACCCTCTGGTCAGCTCGGCAAAGCCAGAAAAAGAAGCTCATCGACGCCATCCGCAACAGTCTGCCCGCCTTCTGCAAGACGCTCGGCGTCCCGCACGACATACAGCGGCAGATGACGCAGCGTCTGTCCCCGGCCTCGCTGGTCATCGGCTTTGCGCGCCGCTTTGCTCCCTACAAGCGCGCCAATCTGCTCTTTGCCGACCTGAACCGCCTGCAGCGCCTGCTGGACCAGCAGAACCGCCCGATCATCTTTGTCTTTGCCGGCAAGGCGCACCCGGCCGATTCGCAGGGCAACGACATCCTGCAGGAGATCGTCCGCCGGGCCATCTCCCCTGAGCTGGCGGGCAAGGTATTCTTCCTGCCGGACTATGACCTTGCGACTTCTCGCCTGCTGGTGCAGGGCTGCGACGTCTGGCTCAACACGCCTCGCCGCCCCTATGAGGCCAGCGGCACCAGCGGTCAGAAAGTGCCCGTCAACGGCGGCATCAACCTCAGCGTCTCGGACGGCTGGTGGTGCGAAGGCTATCTTGGTGACAACGGCTGGACCATCGGCGCCGCCGCGGGTCCGGAAAACTCGCCGGAACAGTGCGATTACGATGACGCCGAAAGCCTGTACAGCCTGCTGGAAGAAGAGGTCGTGCCCCTGTACTTTGCCCGTGATGCCCAGGGGCTGCCCGCTCAGTGGCTGCATATGGTGCGGCGCTCGCTGCAGAGCCTCGTGGCGCGCTACAGTTCGCATCGCATGGTCAGCGATTATGTGCAGGACTACTACCTGCCCGCCGCCGTGCGCGGCAAGGAGCTGGAAAAGAACAATTTCGCTCTGGCCCGCCGCCTTGCCGCCTGGAAAGCCGATGTCGCCGGACGCTTCGCCAGCGTGCGCATGGATACCATCCGCATCGACGGTCTCGGCGGCGAGGATGCCTCCGCCGGGCATATGGCCGTCAGCGTGCGGGTCCACCCCGGCGGTATGCTGAAGGAAGAACTGCTGGTGCAGCTTGTGGCCGGGCCCGGCGACGGCACGAACTTCATCGGCAGGCCCGATACGGTGACCTTACGCCCGCGCAAGGACGCCTCAGGGGAGGTCCTGCTGTATGAAGGCGCCTACACGCCTTCCCATAACGGGCTGCACATGTACGGCATCCGAGTCATGCCCGTGACGGAGGGGCTGGATTCCCCGCTGGAAACGCATCTGGTCCTCTGGGGCTGAGCCTAGAGCGATTTCAGTTTGAATTGCTCTAACAGGCCGCCACTACAGCGCATACGCGGGGAGATCTTTCCGATCTCCCCGCGTTTTTCTGTCCGTGCCGCCGCAGCGCGTTTTATCTTTTTCAGAGATACAACGCTCTAGGTGTAGAGTGTCAATACGTTGTTCACCCTCTGCTCAGACATGAAGCTGGAGGTTTTCTGCCAAGAGCCGA
>NZ_CALVHE010000061.1 GCF_944327235.1 uncultured Desulfovibrio sp. | reverse complement strand
CGGCAAGCGTACTTGTTTTTCATTGTCATAACTTGCTTTTATCCTCTTTATGGACTCTCTGCTAGTCATGACCCTAAAGTAATAGTGGAGTACACATTTTCCATTTTCTTTCCATACATTTTCAGATACACTGGTATCCATCCTTTTTCAGGGATGGCCTCAAGCTCGTGCGTATTGTCCGGCATACGAAATTCCTGTCTTGTATCGGGAGAAAGTTTGCATAATAGATTGAATACCATGAATAAAAAAATATTATGCAGTGGTTAGCCCGGGATGAGACGTCGCCTGAGACAGCATACGACATGCAACAGCGAATGGCGGAGCATCCCCCCTTCGCTTTCCGAATAGACGGACAATCAAGCCACCTGCGAACATGCGGAAAATACCAGCCAAAGAACACCATATGAAATACATTGCCGTCGATTTTATTTGTCAGTTGGAGAGTCCCGCCGTCTTTTCTCCCTACAAGGGATCCATGTTGCGCGGGGCACTGGGCACAAGTTTGCGCCGTTCCGTCTGCATGACGCACAAAAGGGAGTGCGGCGGATGCATGTTGCAGGCAACGTGCATGTTCCCCCGTCTGTTTGGGGCTTGCGCCGCTCCTGCAGGCGGCGGAACGACGCCGCTGTTGCCTCCGCCGTTTTGCATCGAGCCGCCGCACGACAGGAAAACGGCCTATGACGAAGGCGAACGTTTTTCTTTTGGCCTGAAACTTTTCTCCCATGCGACGGAATACCTCCCCTACTTTGTCCATGCCTTCATGCTTGCCGGACGGCATGGTTTGGGTAAACGGGCGGAGCCGGGGCAAGGGCGCTTTCGTCTTGTGGATATCCGGCAGGGGGGAAACTCCCTCTATGATGCCGCCACGGAAACGCTCCATTCTCCGCAGGTGGAGGAGCTGCCGCTGCCGTCTCTCCAGCCGACGGGCGAGACGGCGTTGCTGGCCTGTGATCTGTTGACGCCTCTGCGCTTCAAGGCCGACAACCGCCTTGCGGCACGTCTGGACTTTCCCACCCTCATGCGCCTGATCATCAGGCGGATCAAAAGCCTGTGCGCGCTTGACGGTCTTTCCTTCCAGCTCCCGCAGGAGGAGTTCTCCCGTTTGTTTGCGCTGGCTGCGGATATCGTCATAGAGGAGGATTCCCTGCGCTGGGAGGACTGGAGTCGCTATTCCGGTCGGCAGCAGACCGTCATGCAGTTGGGTGGCCTTGTGGGGCGGATCGTCTACCGGGGCGCGGTAGCGGCTTTTGCGGAATATCTGGCCTTTGCGTCGCTGGCGCATATCGGCAAGCAGAGCAGTTTCGGGCTGGGCGCGCTCGATCTTCACGGAATGCCCGCATGACGCGCATCCTGCTTGCCCTGTGCGGGCTGACGCCCCAGATCATCACGGAAACGCTGTATGCGCTGCATCAGGAAGGGCAGCTACCGCAACGCGTGATCCTGCTGACGACGAGCGCCGGTCGGGAACGCTGCCTGAAAGGGCTGCTTGGTGAAAATGGCGGACTCAGGCGCTTTTTTGCTGATTACGGCATCGCCGCTTCCGCCTGCCGCCTTGATGCAAGCGACATCCTCACGCCTGAGCCTGCCGTGGAGGACATCACCACGCTGGAGGACAGCGTGGCCTTTCAGACGCTGTGCATGGAGCAGGCCTTTCAGGCCACGCGGGAAGCGGAGGTAGCGGTGGATTTTTCGCTGGCTGGCGGGCGCAAGACCATGGGGGCGAGTCTGGCGCTGGCGGCGCAATGCTATGCCCGGCCCGGCGACCGCTTGTTCCATGTGCTGGTCTCGCCGCCGGATCTTGAATCGCAGCCGGATTTTTTCTATCCGCCGCCGGTCCCCGCGTCACTGCCTCGCCCCGCTCCCCTGCCGCCCGGCCCAAAAGTGAGCGGGAAAACCGCGTTTTTTCCGCGAAACGCCAGGCCGTATGGTTTGGAACGCGAAGCGTTTCAAACTGAAAATGCTCTATCGACAGATCAGGCGCGCATCACGCTTGCCCATCTGCCTCTCGTACGTCTGCGTCCCTGCTGGCCGCCCTCTCTGCTGGAGCAGCCCCAGCGGCCGGAGACCTTTCTTGCCGGGCTTTCCCTGACGCATAGCCCCTGCCTGCGCTTCCATGTGCGGCAACGCAGTCTTTCCCTCGGCGGCAGGACATGCCGCCTGCCGCCTGTGGAGTTCAGTCTGCTGCTCAGCTTTGCCCTGCACAAGCTGCGCTTCTCCTGTACAGGAGATTGCCCGACGGGATGTACGGCCTGTTATATGGACATGCCGACAGTCCTTGAGCATGGCCGGAAGGTTGAAGAGATCTACCGAAAACTCTGTACGACGTCGGCGGCGCGCAGTACAACGGGCATCCTCAATCTTTCGGCGGAAAATTTCATGACCTACAAGGCCAAGCTGCACCGGCGGCTGCGGCAGCAACTTGGAGAACTGGCCCCCCATGCGGAGATAGCCTCCCACGGCATACGCCCCAACGTGCGTTATGGCCTCAGGATCGCCCGCGGTCACATGCAGATGGATGAGGGATGGTAACGTTGCCGTTGCCCTGTGATACGGCTTTCTTGTCGGAAGTGTGATAGGTATGGCTCGAATGCCGCATGGACCGTCGGGAACGCACCGGCGGTACGGCATCCCGCAGCCCAGAAGGAGAAATGACATGAAGCATGAACTTGCCGTGCTGGCGGCGTGGCTCCATGATATAGGCAAGTTTGCCCAGCGGGCGGGCGCGTCGGCCTCGCAGGGGCTGGAGCAGGACCTCTGCCCCCAGGGGCAGACCCATCGTCATGTCCTGTATACGGACTATTTTATCGAGCATGTCCTGCCCCTGCCGCAGGAGATGGAGAGCGTGCGCGGCAGGCTCGCCCGCATGGCCGCCGCTCACCATCGGCCGGACAGCGCCTCCCGCGAGGAGGTCGCCCTGCAGCGGGCCGACGGTCTGTCCTCCGGCGGGGACCGTATGAGCGGCGAGTCCGGAGGGGACTACCGGACGGCGCGGCTGGAGTCCATCTTCCACAGCATACGGCTGGACGGCAAAGGGCTGCCCGCGGACGCCCCGCCGCTGCGCTATGGCCTCTCGCCGCTGGATGCCGAAGGCGAACCGATCTTCCCGCGCGCCGACAGCGGCGGCAAGGAAGACTACGCCCGGCTGTATGCCGAATTTTGCGAGGCGCTGAAGCATATCCCCCTGCGACTGGGCGTCCGGCACTATCTGCATTCGCTGGCGACCGTGCTGGAACGTTTCACCTGGTGTATCCCCTCCTCCACCTACGGCACGCGGGCCGACATATCGCTGTATGACCATGCGGCCACGACGGCGGCCATCGCGCAGGCCCTGCTGGCCTGTCCGGCGGGGAAAGAGCGTTTCCTGCTGTTTGGCGCGGACCTTGGCGGCATCCAGAAATTCATTTTCGGGGAAGCGGGCCATGCGGACGGCGGCGACCGGGGCGCGGGCAAGCTTTTGCGGGCGCGCTCCTTCCTGTTGCAGGCGCTTTCCCGTTCCGTCTGGCTGGTGCTGCTGGAGCGTCTGGAACTGTCGCAGGCGGCGCGCATCATGGATGCGGGGGGCCGTTTCGTGCTGCTGCTGCCGGATACGGAAGCCGTGCGCGGCGTACTCGACCGGCTGGAGACGGAAGTTGCCCGCTGGCTGCTGGCTGCCTTTCAGGGGAGCGTGCGCATGACCTTTGCCCGGCTGCCGCTGGAACCGGACGATCTGCTGCGCGAGCGCTTCGTCACCTGTTTCGAACGCTTCAACGACGCTCTGGAAGCGGCAAAGCTGCACCCCTGGCAAGCGCTGTTCGCGGAACATGTCTCGCCGGTGCTCCCCGTGGATCATGAGGCCTACCGGGAATACGGGGAATGCGTCCTCTGCCGTATGCGTCCGGCCTCCGCGCCGCAGGAGGAAG
Organism: uncultured Desulfovibrio sp.; assembly: GCF_944327235.1. Taxonomy (GTDB): domain Bacteria; phylum Desulfobacterota; class Desulfovibrionia; order Desulfovibrionales; family Desulfovibrionaceae; genus Desulfovibrio. The sequence continues at coordinate 11,428 of NZ_CALVHE010000061.1, read as the reverse complement.
ACGAGGAAAAGATATGTCCGCACTGTCGCCATCTTGTCCAGCAGGTGGGGCGGCGTCTGCCGCTGGCCCGCTACATGGTGCTGGAACGGCGCGCCGGGGGCCTGCCCCTGTTCGATGGATTGAAACTCCATCTGGAAGAAAGGGCGCCGGACAGGGGCGATGCGCTGGACATCGTTTCCCTGCGGGATCGGACGGCCTTTTCCGCCGCGCCGGTGGCAGGCTATGTCCCCACCGTGCGGGAGGAGGACATCACGCGCTGGCAGGTGGAGGGACGCCTGCGGGAACAGGAGGGCGTCCCCTTCCTTGCCGGGGAGGAATGCCGCCGCGGCGCGCCCAAGACCTTTGCCATCCTGGCTGAAGAAGCCCGCATCGCTCCGCAAAAAGCGGGGGATGCCTGGCGTTCCATCGCCTGTCTGGCGGCCTGCAAGGCGGATGTGGACAATCTGGGCCTGCTGTTCGGCATGGGGTTCGGCACGGGCGCCGACAGCCGTTTTTCCCTTTCGCGCTTTGCCATGCTCTCGCGTATGCTCAACCACTTTTTCGGCGCGCACCTCATGCGGGTGATCGCTGAACGATTCCCCGATATCTACGTCATCTTTGCCGGGGGTGACGATCTTTTCGTCCTGGGGCCCTGGTCGGAGACCATCCGTTTCGCCCAGCGGCTGCATACGGATTTCAGCGCCTTTTCCGGCGGCAATCCGGCGGTCAGCCTGTCGGCCGGACTGCCTGTCGTCAAGCCGCGCCTGCCGGTACGCTCCCTGCGGGAAGCGGCGGAACAGGCGCTGGATCTGGCCAAGAAGTTGCCGGGCAAGAACGCGGTGACCCTGTTCGGCGTGACGGCGGCCTGGCCGATGTTCCGGCGATTGCTGGAGGATGGTCTCCGGCTGGAAGAGCTGTGCCTGCGCGGCGTGGTGACGCAGGGGCTGGTGCGCCGTATGCTGGGCTATGCGCGGGACTGCCGGGATTTCTGCGCGGGCGGGGATATCCGCAAGGGGTTGTATCTCTCCCACATGGCCTATGACATGGCGCGCAATTGTACGGAAACGGAGGACACCGCCGCCGACCTGCGGCATCTGAAACGCCTTGGACAGGACAAGGACCTCTTTTCCAGGGCAGAACTGGGGATAACCTGGGCGCTGTACCGCACCCGCCTATCCTGATGGAGCATGGACATGCTGAAGTATTACCTGAAAGACGACATCATCGATCCCGCCTGGGTGGATGCCCATGCCGAGGCGGCGGCGCGCTCCTTTTTCACCGATAACAAATCGCGTCTTGCCGCATCGCAGCTGCGCAAGTTCTATGGGGACGTCAAGGCGCTGGAACGCCAGTGGCGGAACGGCGGCGGCGACGAGGCCGCCTTTGCCGAGGTGCTGCCCCTGGTCAAACTGCTCAAGGCCAAATCGAGTTATGCCTGCAAGCGCAACGTCGTTCCCGAGAACTTCCGCAAATGGCTCTGCGATCATGTGGACAGCGTGAACAGCGCACGGGACTTCCGCGTGTTCGTGCTGCATTTCGAGGCCGTGGTGGGTTTCAGCTACGGCTGTGCCCCAGACAAATCTTTCAACTGACGCCCTGAAGGAGACGACGCATGAAACTGTGTGCAATCCATTCCATTACGGGACAGATCCGCCTGCGTTCCGGGCTGCATATCGGCGCGGGCAAGGATACGGTGGAGATCGGCGGCCTGGATCAGCCCATCGTCAAAAATCCGCTGAACGGCGAGCCGTATATCCCCGGCTCTTCCCTCAAGGGCAAGATGCGTTCCCTGTTGGAGACCGCCGTCTTCATGGGACGGAGCGAGGCGACGCGCAAGGCTGTCGCCGGCGGCAGGCCCTGCGATTGCGGCCTGCCCTCCTGCCCTGTCTGCACGCTGTTCGGCGCGCACAAGCCGCCGACGGAATGCGACCCGCAGCTGGGGCCGACGCGCCTGCTGGTGCGAGATGCCTGCCTCACGGCGGAATTTGCCGCCCTGTTCCGCGAAGGCAGGCTGCCCATGGAGATCAAGAACGAAAACACCATCCACCGCGTCAAGGGCGTGGCGGAGCCGCGCCCTCTGGAACGCGTTCCCGCCGGGGTATGCTTTGATCTGAACATCGCCCTCAAGGTCTACGAGGGCGACAGTCCCGAGCTGCGGGAATGGATATTCAAGGGCCTGCGCCTCGTGGAACTGGACGCCCTCGGCGGCTGTTCCTCGCGCGGCAGCGGTCAGGTGGCTTTCGAGAGACTGGCCCTTGACGGAACGCCTGTGGATATGGCCGCCATAAGCACCTTTTGACCGGAGGTCCGCCCATGAAGCTGCACCGCTTCAGCCTGCGTCCGCTTGCGCCGTGGGCCGGCCCCCTGCGCAGCGATACGCTGTATGGTCTGCTGCTCTGGCGCATCGCCGAACGGCAAGGGGACGACGCCTGCCGGAGCGTCATTGCCGCCTTTGAGAGGGGGGAGCCGCCCTTTGTGTTGTCGTCCGTCCTGCCGGAGGACAGGATCTTTGCGCCACAGCTGCCGCCCATGCCGCGTGAGCGCTTTCGTCAATGGGCCGAGGATGGGCGCTTTGCGACCCGCAACGGCACGCCGCTGGGGCTTGGCGAGGCCCTGCAGGCCTTCAAACGATTCCGCAAGCTGGCCACCCTCCCTCTGTCCGTCTGGCGGCAACAGGCCGAAAACCTTTCCGCTCCCCGTCTTTTCGCCGCCTTTTGCGCCCTCGATCAGGCGGAAGGTCAGACGGATGGACAGGCGGTAACGGCCGGAGAAAGCGTGGAACCGCACGTCAGCATCGACCGGCGCAGCGGCGGCGCACTGGAAGGCGGCCTGTATTTCAACCGCCTGCACTGGTTTGCGGAAGGGACGTGCCTGCATCTCTATGCCCGCACCGATGCGCCGGACGCGCTGCTGGCCATGCTGCGGGAAGTGGGCGAACTGGGGTTCGGCAAGGATGCCGCGCTGGGCCGGGGCCGCTTTGCCGTAGAGCGGGATACGGCGTTCCGGGCCGAGACGCTGGAAAATGCCGGGCCGGACTCCCTCCTGCTCTCCGTCTGCGCCGCCGGGGACATGTCCTCCCTGGACGGCTGGTACGCCACGGAGACGAAACGCGGCAAAGCCTGGGGAGCGGGCAGGAGCCCTTTCAAGAATCCGCTGCTGCTCGTCAGGGAAGGCGGCCTGCTGCGCCGCCTGCCGGAAGGCTCGTTCGTCCTGCGCCATATCCACCCCAATGCCGACATCGTGCAGATCATGCAGCCCTTGTGTCTGCCCTGCCGCCTGTCCGAGGAGGTCTGACATGAACCATCAGAGACGCCCCCAGGGGATGCCCTCCCGCCCCCGCCTCTGGAATGGAGCGGGCTTCATGCCCTTTCGTCTGGAAGTGCTGACGCCGGTATTCGTCGGATCGGGCGAGGAGCTTTCCCCGCTGGAATACGTCATCCGTCAGGAAGAGCGGGGGCACGCCCTCTATCTGGTGGACGGTTCGGGCTGGCTGCGGGCGCATCATGACGATGCGGCGGTCAGGTCCGCGCTGCTGGCGGGCGACATGCTCGGTCTGCGTCGTCTGCTTTCGGAGCGGCTGGACGTGGCGCTTTACGCGCAGGCGCGCCTGCCCATTCGCCTGCCCGCCCTGGGCGGGAAACTGCGGGAGATCATCCATGATCCGCGCAGCAACAGCAAGGCCGAGATCCTGCCCTTTGTCCGCAATGCCGTCACCGGCTGTGCCGTATTGCCCGGTTCTTCGCTCAAGGGCGCGCTGACCACGCCCCTGCTGGATCATCTGGACGGTCTGCGGGCAAAGCTCGGCCTGCCCGGGCTGGCCGCCAATTATGCCGATACGCGGAAAGATATGTTTGGCGACATCAGCGAGCACGCCATGCAGGCGCTCAAGGTGGCGGATATCGACATAGCGCCGCAGGGCACCGGCCTTGTGGCGGCTCAGGAGGTCCGCAGATCGCCCGGCAAGACCGCCACCCCCAAGCCGCCCTGCGAGGCGCTGCTGCCGTCATCCACCCCGTTGTACGGCAGCCTGCACATGGACTGCCGCAGCGGGCAGCCCGCGGTGGAATTGCCGTGCGGCGCGCGCTTTTCCCGGCGGCAGCTTGGCGAACTGTGCAATGCCTTCTACCTTGCCCGCTTTCGGCGGGAATGGGAGACCTTTTATGCCCAGCCGCATCTTGAGCGGACACGGCAGGCCCTGCGGGCGGTGCGGGAACGGGTGGAGACCCTCGATCCCGAACGGCAGTGGCTGGTGCGCGTGGGGCGCTATTCCCATGTGGAATGCGTGACCGTCAGCCGCAATGCCCCGTCGTCCCGCAAGGGACACGGCAAGACCCGCACCCTTGCCGACGGGCTGCTGCCCTTTGGCTGGATCATCCTGCATTTCTGCTCGGAGACGGAGTATGCGGAGGGCTGCGACGCCGTGCGGTCCGCCATCGGCAGCGCACGGCAAACGCGGGAAGAGCGGCGCGCAGCGCGGGAGGCCCGCCTGCGCGAAGCGGCACGCCAGCGGGAGGAGGCGCGGGACCAGCAGCGGCGCAGGGAAGAGGAAGCCGCCGCCCAGGCCGCGCGGCTGGCGGCCCTGCCGCCGGAAGAACGGGCCATCGCCGCCCTGTCGCAAGCCGGCGCAGACGATGCGGCGGCCATGTCGCTCTTCCAGATGCTGGACGGGATGCCGGAGCCGGCACGGCGGCGTGCCGCGGCCGCTCTGAAAATCTTCTGGGAAAACAGCGGCAAATGGCAGGGGAAGCAGCTTTCCAAAAAGCAAAAGGAGAAGGTGCAGCGCATCAGGGACATCCTGGGGGCATGAAGCCGTGCGCGGAGCTGCCTCCTGCTGGGGGAGGAATGGATAAACCCTTGACATCCCATGAGTTCCTTGCGGCCTTTTCGCAGAGGCTCGCGCATCACATTTAAGGAATGATCTCAGGAGGATAGATGATCATGCCTGCTCTCTGTGCCGCCCGGTGCATGATGATGACGGCAAGCTCGCGTTTACGCGGCCGCCAGACCTTGCCTGCCGGGGGCCAGAGGGAGGAGCGGTAGAAAGAGACCTGATTCATAAAGGGATTAAGACTCGATAAGAGCCGCCGCGTTGTCTTCTGGCCGCAGGGCGTAGAAAGAGACCTGATTCATAAAGGGATTAAGACGGGGTGGTGGCAGACATAGATCTCTCCTGTATGTTTCGTAGAAAGAGACCTGATTCATAAAGGGATTAAGACTGGTCTGACCCTCAGCCTGACCGTACTCCATCTGCATTTGTAGAAAGAGACCTGATTCATAAAGGGATTAAGACCTCCACACTTTTTCGCCCAATCTTTCAAGAGAAGCTGGTAGAAAGAGACCTGATTCATAAAGGGATTAAGACCATCGCGGCTCATGAAGATTCCCACAATTTCCTTTTCCGTAGAAAGAGACCTGATTCATAAAGGGATTAAGACAAGGCTACATCGCAGCAAGTTTAGCGAGCAGTTCTTTGTAGAAAGAGACCTGATTCATAAAGGGATTAAGACTGCAGAGCCTGACGTATGTCTATCACCTCATTAAGCGTAGAAAGAGACCTGATTCATAAAGGGATTAAGACACTAGTCATACCATCGCGACGCATGAAGATTCCCACAATGTAGAAAGAGACCTGATTCATAAAGGGATTAAGACAGCGAGCAGTTCTTCGCGTTCTTCTTTAGGGAGATTGAGTAGAAAGAGACCTGATTCATAAAGGGATTAAGACTGTGGCGCCATAAAGAGCATCCACAATCTCTTCGCACGTGTAGAAAGAGACCTGATTCATAAAGGGATTAAGACGCAAAGCTTGCCCTGCGCTATATAAGCCACCCAGCCGCCCGTAGAAAGAGACCTGATTCATAAAGGGATTAAGACCAATATGCCGCTCGCTTATAAAATAAGCCATATTGGCATGTAGAAAGAGACCTGATTCATAAAGGGATTAAGACGGGGGTTGCCATAATTGCTTATAATAATTGCCATAATTGTAGAAAGAGACCTGATTCATAAAGGGATTAAGACCCATAATGCCGCCTGCTAATTGCTTTTGCAATAAAGTAGAAAGAGACCTGATTCATAAAGGGATTAAGACGACACGTCCAATGCGCATTGCGAAGGCTTTTTGTAAGGTAGAAAGAGACCTGATTCATAAAGGGATTAAGACATGAGAAATTCAGGGATTCCGTCGCTGCTCACAAGTAGAAAGAGACCTGATTCATAAAGGGATTAAGACAGATTTTTCTTGCGGTGATTTCCTTGATTTCCCTGTGTAGAAAGAGACCTGATTCATAAAGGGATTAAGACCGCCGTCGTATTGCTTTTTTTCTTCCATTTCCTTTCCTTGTAGAAAGAGACCTGATTCATAAAGGGATTAAGACTTTCGAGGAAGGCCCTTATTAGCTCATTGATTGTGTAGAAAGAGACCTGATTCATAAAGGGATTAAGACTGCGGCTCATTGCCATAATTGCTAATGCTATTTGCATGTAGAAAGAGACCTGATCCATAAAGGGACAAATCATGATCGCCTACATTTGCGAGCAGGGAGCCAAGGTCAGCCGGGAAGGCCGCAGGCTCATCGTGACCACGCCGAAGATGAAACATACTCTGTTTGCGGAACGGCTCGAGCAGCTCCTGCTGTTCGGCAATGTGCAGCTCACGCCGCCCGCGGTGTTCCTGCTGCTGCGCGAAGGCATAGATACGGTCTTTCTGCGTCGTGACGGGCGGTATATGGGGCGTCTGCTCAGTCAGGAGTCCCGCAACGTCTTTTTACGCAAAAAGCAGTTCGCCCTGGCCGAGGACAGGGACTTCTGCACGCGCACGGCCCGGCGCATCGTGCAGGGCAAGCTGCTCAATCAGGCGACCCTGCTTGCCCGCGTCAAGCGCAGCCGCAACCAGCCCGCGGCGGGCACTGCCGCGCGGGAACTCCGTCAGCTTGCCGCCAGAGCCGAAGAGGCGCCGAGCGTCGAGAGCCTGCGCGGCCTCGAGGGCAGCGGCGCGGCCCTTTACTTCCGTCACTTCTCGCTGGCTTTCAACAAGGATTGGGGCTTTACCCGCCGTGTCCGCCGTCCGCCCACGGACCCGGTCAACGCCGTCCTTTCCCTGCTCTATACCCTGCTCATCAATCGTTGCTGCGCGGCGGTCCAGCTGGCCGGGCTGGATCCCTACCCCGCCTGCCTGCATGAGGCCGCCTACGGCCGCCAGTCCCTGCCGCTTGATCTCGTGGAGGAATTCCGGGCCATGCTGGCCGATGCGCTGACCATATCCCTGTTCAATATGAACATGCTGCATGGAGACGATTTTGAAACGCCTGTCCCGGAAAGCGCGTCGGAAAGCGCGGAAGAAGAGAGGGAAGATGCCATGACGGCCGTGCTGCGCGACCCCATCGGCCGGATGTCTCCGGGCAATGTCGTGCCGGACGCCAGCGATCTGCCGGGCAGGCAGTTCGATGCGTCCCCGACGGAAAGTCCTCCGCCGGAAAAGCGTCCGCTGCTTCTGCGCGGCCCGGCCTGCAAAAAAGTCCTCACCGCCTTTTCCCAAAAGCTGGAAAGCGAATTTTTCCATCCACTGGCGGAACGGCACATGTCCTATGCGGACGCCATCGTTTTTCAGGCCCGCCTGTACCGTCGCCTCATCGAGGGCGAGGTGACGGGATACAGCCCGCTCATGCTGCGATAGAGCGTTTTATCTTTGAAAAAGGTAAAACGCGAGGCGGCGGCACAGCGCCGCCCGGCCCAAACCAAGCGGAAAAACCGCGTTTTTTCCGCGAAACGCCAGGCCGTATGGTTTGGAGCGCGAAGCGTTTCAAACTGAAAATGCCCTAGGGGAAAGCAATGCATGTTCTGGTAGCCTATGACATCACTGATGATCAGCTCAGGGGGAAGATCTTTTCCTTTCTGAAAGAAAAAGGCGTGCATTCGCAGCGGTCAGTCTTTGAATGCGAAACAGACCCGGAAAGCCTGCGGAACCTCCTGCGATTCCTGCAAAAATACGATCTTGGCGAGCGGGATTCCATCGTGCTCTATCCCCTGTGCCGCCGCTGTGCCCGCAAGGTGCGCGTCATCGGGCAGGGATGCGCGCTTGCGGAACGTGACTGGATGATGATATGAAGGAAACGGAATATCTTGTCGTGTACGATATCACCGACGGACGACGCTTGAACAGGACGGCCGCCATCTTGAAAGATTACGGCGTGCGCGTGCAAAAGTCGGTATTCGAGCTGCGCCTTTCGGATGCCCGGCTGGAAGAGATGTTGTGCCGCCTGCGCGGCGTCCTTGACGAACGCGTGGACGGCATCAAGATCTTTCCCCTGTGCGAGGCCTGCCTGCAGCGTCGCTACCGGCTGGGCCATGCCCGTTTCAGCGACACGGCAACGGACTGGATCATCGTCTGACGCTTTTTTGACAAGGCAGGTCCAATATGCCCTTTCCCTCTTGCCGTCATCATGCGGTCTTTGTTTCCGAACAGCTTGTGCCCACCCTGCTGGCCGCGGCCCTTCCCGGTCAGGGACCGGCCTGCGTGCACGCCATCGTCACCCCGAAAATGCGGGGATACGCCGCCACCCTGAAAGACGCGCTGACAGCGCAGGGGCGGCAATTTCGGGAGTACCCGCTGACGGACAGCAGTCAGCAGGGCATCTACGATGTGCTCGATGCCGTACGCCAAGCCTGCGACGGGCAGAGCCTCGGCCTCAACCTGACCGGCGGCACCAAACTGATGACGCTGGCGGCGGCGGAATGGGCCTATGCCTGTGAAGTGCCGACCTTCTACATGGATACGGGCGAGGATGTCATCGTCCTTCCCGGCCGGACATGGGAATACCTCCCCATGCCGTCCGTGCTGGATGTGAACGGTCTGCTGGCCGCCGGAGGCTACACGGTGCGCGACTGCTCGCGGGATGCCGTGCCCGGCGAACGCCGCGACATCCTCCAGGCCATGCTGCGCCTGCTCTGCACCGCGCCCCGTGCCGCGCAGGCTTTGCAAAGCCTCAATGCCGCCGCCGCGCAGGCCGGAAAGCGCAGGGACATGCTGGTGGAAGATGCGGCAACGCCCTCCCCTATCTGGCAGGAGCTGCTCGACCTCTGCCGACAGGCGGACATGCTGCAGTACGACAAGGGCTATATCCACTTTCCCTCGGAAGATGCCCGCCGCTGGTGCAACGGGCTCTGGTTCGAGGAATTCGTCCGCATGACGCTCTACAGGATGCAGGCCGACAAGCGCATCTCCGACTGGGCCGCAGCGGTCAGCGTCAGCAGGCACGGCGTCAAGAATGAGCTGGATGCCCTGTTCAGCGTCCGTAACCGTCTTTTTGTCATCGAATGCAAGACCGCCGCCATGACCATCGAGCCACAGTCAGGGGATCACAACAAGGTGACGTCCATCTTATACAAGGCGGACTCCCTGCATGACAGGCTGGGCGGCATCTATGCGCGCTCCGCGCTCTGCTCGGTACTGCCGCTCGAGCGGAAGGAGCGGGAGCGCGCGCAGGCGCTCGGCATACATGTGGTGTGCGGCGGCGATCTGCTGAAACTGGATGAAAACCTCGTGCGCTGGGTCTCCCTCGCCTGAAGATAAGGAAAAGAACGCCATGAACGACTTTGTGCTCATCTGCTCCGTGGGAGGCTCCCCGGAACCCATACGCAAGAGCATCTGCCTGCATGAGCCGCGCTATGTCCTCTATGTGGCTTCGACCTCCTCCAGAAAGACCATCCGGCAGGAGATAGAGCGCGGGTTGGACTGGCACGGCATAGAGGATACGCACACCATCACGCTTTCCGACTATCAGGACCTCCTTGCCTGCGTCCGCGATATGCGCGCCGGCATAGCGGAGGGACTGCGGGCCATGAGTCTGGGGGAGGACTGCCTACTGCTAGCCGACATCACCGGCGGAACCAAGGTCATGTCCGCGGCCCTGACGCTGGTCATGATGGAATATCCCAACAGTCGCTTTGCCTATGTGGGCGGCGACACGCGCAGCAAGAACGGCCTCGGCATCGTGGAATCCGGGCATGAACGCTTCCTGAAACAGGATAACCCCTGGGAAGTCATGGCCCTGCGCGAAGTCCGCCAGCTGGCGAATTTTTTCAACGCGGGCGACTTTGCCGCGGCCCTGAGCCTTGCCGAGACCCTCGCCCGAAAAGTGAGCGGCAAGGAAAAGTTCTACGGCGCCGTCACGGATATGGTAAGGGCCTTTACCCTCTGGGATGCCTTCGAGCACGAGCCCGCCGCCAATACCTTGCGTCAGGCTCTGGGCAAGCTGACGCCCTTTGCCGGCGGACATGGGCCGCTGCAGCAGTTGCTCGACCTTCTGCACAAGCAGCTGCTCGTGCTGGAAGACGTGCGGCAGGACGCCGCCGCCTTGAAGAGATCCCAAAACGCATTGACGGAAAGACAGGGCCAGGCCTACCTGCGTGACCTGCTGGCCAATGCGGCACGCCGGGACAAGGCCGGACGCTACGACGATGCCGTGGCGCGTCTGTACAGCGCTCTGGAAAAAAGCGCCAAGATCCGCCTGCAGGTGAAATACGGGCTGGATAACAGCAATATCCAGCCGGAGCGGCTGCCGGAAAGCCTGCCGCCGGAATTACGGGCGGAACTGCTGGCCCAGCAGCAAAGGGAAGGCATCATCCGCATCCCCCTGCAAAAGTCCTTTTGCCTGCTCGCCGCGCTGGACGATCCCCTGGGACGGGAGTATCTGCGGAGCGAAACGGAGCTGCTCCGTCTGCTGGATATCCGCAATCACTCCCTGCTGGGGCACGGCTATGGTCCCGTCAACGCGGGTACCTGCCAAAAATTGTTCAACATGGCGCTGCGCTTCCTCGACGTGAGCGAGGACGAGCTTCCGCGCTTCCCCACACTGGATTGGCGCAGCCTTTTGCTGTAACGGCATGAATTTCGGAAACGCTCCGGAAACGGTTCTCGAAACGGTTTGTTCGGAAACTTCCCGGCGCAATCCCGTTGTTTCCGGCTGGATACGGACGCTCCCGGTGGCGGATTCGCCCTTTCACGCCGTCGGCAGAGGGCAAATCCCCCTGGGGACGCCCAAAAGAAATCAAGCCCTTACGAGAAATCGTGAGGGCTTTTTCGTTGTGGGGCAAATCTGCCCCACCAGATGCCCCACAGATTCGGAAAAATTTTGCTCTGACTCCGCGAACCTTTGACTCAAAAAGCTTGAGGTGTACCGATGAGTCATCCTAGATAGTGTCGTCAAATTATATTTGCCCACAAAGATATAATCTGATTTGAACGGCGGCAAGAAAAGAGGCGCATCTTTTGGCATACCGTGTAGCAATTCCCCGCCAGTGCTTAAGATGGAGAAAAGCATTCTCGACAAGATGCCTGACTTTGTAGAGCTCTCTATCATAGTTGCGTAATGTTTTACGACTTCTCTTTGGCGGGATGACAACCTGGAAACCGGATTCACCGGCTTTGCGGAGAACACTCTCCGTATCG
>NZ_CALVHE010000060.1 GCF_944327235.1 uncultured Desulfovibrio sp. | reverse complement strand
CCGTCAGGGATGGTGACCCCAACGCGGGGTAAGGGGTCGTAGGGGGCAAGGGGCTGCGTAAGCCCCTGCCCCCTGCCCCCCGCCGGGAGGCGACCAAGCCCGGATGCCGGGCAGCATCCGCTATCCAGCGACGAAAAAAAAGAAGGAAACAAGCCCCCCCTCCTCTTCCCTCACCCCGTCGGGGGACCATCTTCCGCGCCCTGCCCCGCTTGCGTCAACAAGCGGAATCGTCGTTCCCACTCCGCAAATGCTACAGCGTCCCTTGATGAGGGTCGGGAAAGGCGGCTTTCCTTTGTTGAGTCGGTGCACTGTGTCGGAGAGGCGTTGAGCTTCCGGGGGAAATGTCGCACTCATGACGACGGCGAAAAAAGCCGTTCACATCTTGAGCATCCGGGGGAAACGTCCGCGTGGCGAAAGGCGTCCCTGTCGCATGACGTATACCCGCAGGGAGCTACCAGCGCTCCCGCTGCGCGGGGATAGCCTCCGGCCCTGCCCCGCGCGCCGCTCCGGCCGTCCGCCGCGCCGTTCAGGAACGTGAGATTGACGCCGTCGCCGGGAGCGGGTAGTTTTTTTGTCAACAGGCGCGGTAGCGCTCTGGTGAAGCGGTTCCGATTCCCCCGGTATTGAGTGACTGGGTAAGTTTGAGGAACCGCTTTTTTGTGCCCGGGCCTCCACATCGACAGTGAGGTTGGAGAACAGCTTGCCCTCCGCATCCTCCGTCGGCATCAGCCCCACACGGCGCAAGATTCCGTCCAGCTCGACGGTATTTTCCACCCAGTGCAAGCGCGTGGAACCGTCCTTGAGCAATTTCAGTTTGAAACGCGCAGCGTTTCAAACCATACGGCCTGTCGTTTCGCGGAAAAAACGCGGTTTTTCCGCTTGGTTTCGGCCGGGCGGCGCTGTGCCGCCGCCTCGCATTTGGCCTTTTTCAAAGGCAAAATGCTCTTGCGCGGCTTGTTCGCCGCTTCCGTCCGTATCCGTGTGGACGCTTCGATGATCTCCCGCAATCCGGGGAAGAGCTTCCATTTCTCAGGCTGCGCGCCCGTGTATTTTTCCCCAGCCCTTGCCGGAAAAACGTACCGGTCGCTCAAGCTGGGGCGTATCACCGACCTGCCGTGTTCGCTTTCGTATCTCAGGGCGTCATGATACGTCTTCACGGCGGCGATGTATCCCCTGATTTCCGCGCCGCCCGGCGCGGCTGTTTCCCCGTCCCGGCGGGTACAGCGTCGGCTGCGCCTCCCGCAGATTGACCGGATCGGCGTCCGTGTATACTGTGTTGTTGGAAACATTGGAGGGGACAACCAAAGGAGAAGCAGCTCCGGAGCCGATGTCCCGCCAATGCTTCCCCTTCTGCCCGTTCACATAACGGGCATTTTTTTGAGCTGCCGCACAGACCAAGTGTTGGCAGGGATGCCGCCGCTCTCCTTCCCAGCATTTTGACAGGTTGCCGAGAGGCTTTCCCCGCCGCCGCGATGTTGTCCACCGCCGCGCCGAGATCGCGGATGTCCCGCTCCAGACTGGCGCGGGCCGCATCGCCAAGGGGCGTCTGTTCGTACAGCGCGGCCTGATGCAGACCGTCCCCGTCCGCCGAAAGAAACGGCTTTCCTTCGTCGATATCCGCGGCTATGCTATGTTCACCGCTTTGGCCTCGTTGTGAAGCGCGTTGTGCAACCAAAGGGTCCCCTGCCCGGGGAAGAGTGGGATGCGTCCCTCCCAAAGCGGCCTTTTTGACTTGCGCCACGGCCACGACAGGCGCAGCGTCGATCCGCGTCGCAACGCTCGCTCCGCCCCGTGCAACCTCCATTTCCCTGTTCACCGGTGGATATACGCAGATCTCTGCCTTGTGGCAGGAAAAAACCTTGACAGCACCCGCTGCATCTGGCAGCCTGCTCCTAATATACAATTAGTTGTAGATTGCAGTGTATATGATGGAGATCTCGTTTTTTGTACGCTCTCCATACGTCCGTACACTGTTGAGCAAGAGTTTCGTTTAGCGCGTTTCGCCATTGAAAAAGACGACACACGAGGCGGCGGGATAGTGCCGCCCGATCCAAACCAAGCGAAATGACCGCTTTTTTCGCGAAACAACAGACCGTATAGAGAGGAGCGCAAAGCGTTTCACTCGAAAAATGCTCTGACGGATCAAGCGCAGTATGGGGGTTGCGGGTCCTATCCCCGCAGGGGATACTCGTTGTCAGCCAGCCGTGATGTGACCAAAAGTATGTCCGGCAATTTTTTGGTTAAAATAATGGGAAGCTTGTCTCATGAAACAGACAGATTTTCCTGATGTGCCTGAGGAACTGGGGGTACATCGAGTCCCATCTTGCTCCGTTCAAGCGGAAAACAGTGGTGGCAACAAGCCGCTTCCACAGAGCACAATCCTTGCCGAGATCCTTTACAAATGCCTCAGCGGATGTCCATGAGCCATGCTTCCCGCGTGTGTGGCTCATGAAGTACTATGCACGAGCACTTCCAGCGCTGGAACAACGCTGGTGGCATGACGGCATCTTGCGGCAAGCCCCGCCGCGCTCTCAAAAGATCAGCGGTTGAGTGCCTCGGACGCAACTCGACAGACAAAGGAGAAACCCAATGAGGATCAAAAATTTTGAATGCGGCATGATCGATTATTTGCCAAGTTCTTTTAAAGAATACCTGTTGACAAATAATATGTCTGAAAAAATCTTTAATTTAAAGAAGAATTTGGATGAGAATTCCCTAGATGTAGTAAATTCCTCTTTAAAAAAGATCTTGCATTTGCCGGATGCCAAGTACAAGAATGTATTTTTTTATGATGAAGAGGAATTGAATAAAAATTTTGCAGATTCCAGGTGTTGTTATAATAGCCTGATGACAATTGAGCGTTATCAGTATTTTATGGAGAACTATAAATTCCCTTATCCTTCCTATGATGCTGAAGTATTGATTTTTCATCATTCTTTATCTGATCGAAGCGATAAATTCAAAGAATACTTGCAAGGAAAAATATTCATAGATGGGGGAGCTTATATTGGGGAGAGCGTGTTGGTCATGCTTCCCTATAACCCCTCGAAGATATTCTCATTTGAGATCTCAGATACGAATATCAAAAATTATCTTTTGACGATGCAGATGAATAACGTGAGTTGCGACAAATTTGAACTTGTAAAAAAGGGATTGAGCAACGTTTCTTGCCAGAAAAAGATTCGTGATCTGCAGTATGAAGGTGTGTCAGAGTATATAGGATCAGATGATGCTGATCTCGTGGATTTTGTATCTCTAGATGACTTTTACTTTAACGATATCCCAGAGAGAGAGAGAGAGAGAGAGAGAGAGATCGGCTTCATAAAGGCTGATATCGAGGGATCCATGATCTCGGCTTTGCAGGGCATGGAAAAAATCATAAAAAAATTTAGACCTGTTTGCTCTTTTGCAATTTATCATTCTCCATTTGAATTTTTTGAAACCAAGCCGCTACTTGAAGAGTACACGAAAGATTTGAATTATTCATTTGAGATACATAACAAGGTCTCTTTCCCTGATAATATTTGGGGAGTCACACTTTTTGCATATCCGACAGAAATAAATTAGGAGATCCGTTGCTGATGTCAGTTCCAGCTTGATAGATCGGAACTTTCCACACAAATCTGTGATCGAGCGAAGAAAGAAGAGCACGTCAGCATTTTTTTGATAAAAAATGCTGACGACTCTTGGAACAGACTGATTTTCGTTATGGCCTGAGGAGCTGTGGGAACGTATCGATCCCCCTTCTCCTCCCGTTCAAGCGAAAAAGGCGTGGCGGCAGCAAGCTGCTTCCACAGTGCGCAATCCTCGCCGGGATCCTTTACAAATACCGCAGAGGATGCCACTGGGCCACACATCCCGTGTGTATGGCTCAAAAAGTACTGTGTACGAGCACTTCCAGCGCTGGAACAAAACGGGTTTCATGGCGGAGATGCTTCGCATACTTCTCACAGAGTATGGCGAAAAAGTCGGTATCGACGCCCAATGGCAAGCTATGGACGGCACCTGCGGCAAGCCCCGACGCGCTCGCAAGAGATCAGCGGCTGAGGGCCTCGGACGCGACCCGACAGCAGAGGGCGAAGTGGCGGAAATATCCATCTCCATGTGGATGGTCAGGGGACCCCTCTGGGGCTTACGGTAGCAGGGGCCCGTGCTGCAGATAGCCGCCTGATCGGAGCGAGCCTGGACAACTCCCGGGAAGTGGGCGGCTGGTTTACGGGAGCCGATGCTCGCCATTTTTGTCTGGGCAAGGGGTAGGCTCATCCACGAGCCGGCGAAGAAGTTTACGTTAACGGATTTGAGGGACATACATATCCGCAGCCGGGGAGAAGAAGTCCGGCAACGCCAGAGTGATCCCGCACATCGTCGGGTAGGGGAACGGACATTCGCCTGATTGAAAGGGTCCCGAAGTCTTCGAGCACGTTGCTGTCTCGTCGATCTCATGGGTCTGCCTTATCTTGCTCTGGGCTGTATTCTTTGGAGAAAACTAGATCAGCAGTCTATATATGCCGGACATCTTCTAAGGACGGATCCCATGCCGATACCGGGTACGCTCGTACCGTGAAGGCATGGAACACTGTTCTTATTTCCCCATAAAAGGATAAAAAACTTTCAGGATCTCTTCCGGGGAAGCCATAGGAACTTTTTATTTTGGGCCATCACGTGGCCCCCCTCTATCAAAGCCAGACCGTATAATGGGTTCTCAAACGATCTCCTCACCGAACAACGCTCGGCACATCATGCACATTGTGGAATCCTTTGGCGGCGGGACGCTGAAGGCGCTGACAGTATTGACCAAAACGCTGGACAACTTTCAGCACAGCATCATCTACAGTCGCTGCAAGGAAACGCCCAGGGATTTCCGGCATCTTTTTCGTGAAGATATCCAGCTTGTCCCCCTTGATATCCGACGCTCGCGCAACCCTTTTCGTCTGCTGCGGAGCATCCTGGCCCTGAAAGGGGAAATGGAGCGTCTGCGTCCCGATGTCGTCCATTGCCATTCGTCCGTCGCGGGCATCCTGGGGCGCGTGGCGGCGAGACTTGCGGGCTTCCCGTGCGTGTATACACCCCATGCATACGGCTTTCTGCGTACGGATATGTCTCCCTGGCAACGCCGCCTCCTCCGGCAGCTCGAACGCCTGCTGGCGCGTTGCGGCACGGCGACCATCGCTTGCGGGAAAGAGGAATTCCTCCTGGCGCGCGGGCTTTCGAGCCCGGGGCATCCCGTCTTTCTTGTGCGCAACGCGCTGGATCTTTCCGATCACAGCCAGCCCCCCAGCCGGCCGCCATCCTTCCCCAGGGTGGGCATCTGCGGCAGGCTGACGCCTCAGCACGGCATCGCGTGGACCGTGGAGACGGCGACCCTCCTGCAAAACGAAGCGTCGTGGATATGGATCGGCGCCGACAAGGCGAGCGACGTCCTTCCTCCCTTCATGGAAAAGAGCGGCTGGCTCTCTCCGCAGGAAGCCTTGCGGGAGCTCGCTTCCGTGACGGCGGTGCTCCATCCGACGCTCTGGGACGGACTTGCGTATACCCTTCTGGAAGCCATGTCCCTGGAAAAGCCCATCGTCGCTTCCGACATCCCGGCCAACAGGGCCATCATCCGCCACGGGGAAAACGGTTTTCTGGCCTCCTCCCCCGAGGAGACGGCACGGCTGCTCCGCATCCTGCTGCATGATCCGGACTTGTGCCGACGCATGGGGCGCAACGCTGCCGAATATGTGCGAAAAGTCCATGATCCCGCCCTGCTGCGCCGTCGATACACGCGCATCTATACAGCGCTGGCGGAAAAGACCGTGCCCATGCGGCCCCGTGGATGATGCGCCGTTTCCTGGAAAAAGTCTTTTCCCTCGGGTCCATCCAGGCCGCGCAGATGCTGCTTCCGCTGCTGGCGCTGCCCTATCTTTCCCGGACGCTGGGCAAGGAGTCATTCGGCATCGTCATGTATCTCGGCGTGGTGACGCTGGTGATGACCTTCGTGCTGGACTGGGGGTTCCTCCTGGGCGGGGTACGCTGCGTCGCCCGGCAGCGCGGGCGGCGAGAGGCTCTTTCCGGCCTCTGGTGGCATGGCCTGCTGGCAAAGGCGCTCCTGCTCCCCCCTCTGATCGGAGGAGGCGTCCTTTTCTTTTTTCTTTTCCCGCACCCTTCCTTCAGCCCTCTGGCCATGTTCTGGGCATCCCTGGCGGGGATCGCGCGCGGATTTTCGCCCCTCTGGTTCTTTCAGGGGAAGGATGACGACAGCCTGCGCCGTCTGGCCGTCTATGATCTGGCAAGTACGGCTCTGCTCCTGCTTTTGATGGTCGTGCTCATCCGCGGACCGGAAGATGCCTCGCTCTACCTTGCCCTGCTGGCGCTCAGCAAGATAGGCGCTTACGGGCTGCTTTGTCTGCGGACATGCCGCGCCTATTGCTTTCGTCCCACAGTGAGCGGCGCTCTGGCGCTTCTGCGGGAGACCCGCGTCTTTTTTGTGGGGGGCATCGCGGGGCAGACCTACTCCAACTGGTCGCAACTCGGCATCGGCGGCATCCTGCCCGCTCGGGAGATGGGGCTCTTCCTGGCCGCGGACAAGATCAGCCGGGCGATCGTGAGCATGAGCAATCCCCTGAGCCAGGCGCTCTTCCCGGAGATCTGCGCCCTGCATGGCCTGGATGATGCCGCGCGCCGACTTCGTCTGCAGCGTATGGCGCTCCTTGCGGCGCTGCTGGCGTCAGCGGGCGGATGCGCCCTGGTGGAACTGCTTGCCCCGGCCATCCTCCAGCTCGCGCTTGGCCAGGCGTCCGAGGACGCCGTGCTGATATTGCGCCTCCTGGCCCTTGTCATCCCCCTGCTGAGCCTGAACCAGATACTGGGGCCCCAACTGCTCGTTCCCAAGGGAAAGGAACACGTCGTCACCCTGGCGCAGATCTGTGCCGCCGTGGTGAGCATCCCCACCGCCCTGACGCTGACGTTTTTTTTCGGTCTCCCCGGCGCCGCCGCGCTCCCCCTGCTGGCGGAAGGATGTATCTTCATCATCCTCTGCATGGGGATCTATCGCCATTGTCCCGAACAGATCCCTTTCTTCCAGTCTCGCAACAGTGGAACATAACCATGCCGACGAATGTTGCCATCATCGTTCCTGTCCACGATGCCGCCCAATGGATAGATGTGTGTATGGAGCAATTGCTTGCACAACGGAGGCTGCCGGATGAGATCATCTTCGTTGACGATGCCTCGACGGACGATACCGTGCAACGCTGTTTTTTCTGGCAGGAAAAACACCCCTCTCGTGTTCGCATCATACAGCTTTGTGCGAACAGCGGGCCCGGCATCGCCAGGAATGCGGGCATCGCGGCTTGCCGCAGCGCATTCCTTGCCTTTATGGATGTCGACGACCGCCTGTCGCCTCATTTCCTGTCGCGGCTGTACGATCGCATCACGCACGATAGCCTTGATATGGTCGTCTGCGGGATCGATGTCATTGCCCCAACATCGTCGAAGAAGCTCCTCCCCGCCGACGTTTGCGACAATGCTTCCCTGTTGCGCCAGAAGATCTTGCTCTATGCGCCCGTCAACAAGATATACAGGACACGTTTTCTGCGTGAAGAGCTGATACGGTTCAGCCGCTGCCGCATCGGAGAAGATATGGCCTTTGCCGTGAAGCTGTGCAGCCGGTCCCCACGCATGGGTGTTGTCCCCGAAGCCCTCTACCAGTATGTGCGTCGCCCCGGGAGCCTTTCCGGCGCCTTGCGCTTGCGCCATGAGATCTTTGCCGCGCTGGACGACCTCCACCTCTTTTTGCGCCATGCGGCCTGTCCTCCGCGCCTGTTCTCCGTCTACCGTCGCCTTTGCCTGCTGCATGGTCTGTACTACCCCTTGCGGCTGCTCCTGCGCCACCGGCGTTCAGTATCCCTTGTCCAGCTTGCGCGCGAACTCCATTTTTATCTTGCCACGACCCTGCGGATGATAGGAGAAAGTTATGAACGATAAGCTGCTGCGCCTTTCATCTTTCTTCCTTTTCCCCTTGGCGGCCTGGCAGGTCTGGATCACCGACATCCCCAACTATCATTTGCAGCATCTGCTCATGTGGCTGCTGCTGCCCTTTCTGGCCTGGACATGGTGGCGCGGGCTCTGGAGCATGGCCGACGCCTGGGCGCTGGCTCGTCCCTTTCTTCCGTTCCTCGCGCTGTTCGTGTTGCTCCAGGCCGTGGCCTGCCGGCAAAGCGCCCACCTGCTGACGCCGGGAGACGAACTCACGTTTACGGCACGCTCGCTGGTCAAACTGGTGGCGCAGTGGCCCTTTCTTCTTGTCTTTTGCCTGGTCGGCCGGCTGCTGACGCGCGAGCGGGCATGTCGGATCGCCCTGCTTCGGGGCGCCATAGCCCTGTTTTTCTTCATTTTTCTGCTCTTCCTGCTTCAGGCGCTCTTCGTCTACCTGCGTTCTCCCGATGGGGCGCCCTACACCACGGAAAACTACCCCAGCGACCCGTTGTCGCAGGCGATCCTTGGCATCGTGCACCGGCCCCTGCATTTTCTGGCGGACTTTCTGGAAGCCCGCTGGCGCAATGGCGTATACGATTTTTATCACGGCGGTTCATATGCCCTGACGTTGCCGCGCATCAATGCCGTTTTTGAAGAAGCGTCCATGCTGGCTTCCCATATCGGGGTATTCTTCTTCCCTCTGGCGGTCGGCCTGCTGGGGAGGGCGCAACGATCCGGGGACAGGCGTCGCAAGCTCCTCGCCTGGTCCATATTCGCCGGCTGCTGTCTCATGCTGGCCGCATGTCGCTCCACCACCGGGCAACTCCTGCTCATCATCGCCGTCATCATCTGGTTTTGCCTGCACATCGCGCGCAAGCGCCTGTACAGCATCATATCCTACGGCCTGCTTGCCCTCGCGTGCCTCCTCGGCATGGTCTTTTTCATCCCGCAGGGATATACAAGCCTGCTCGTCCGTATGGACGGCTATCTCTCCAGCGCCGCTCCGCGCGCCGTCGTCACACGCGCGAGCCTGCCGATACTTGCGGAGTCCCCCCTCCTGGGGGTCGGGCGCGACGCCTACCTGCCCCTGCTCTACCAGCAGAAAGACTACCGGGATCACATTGCCGATCCCGAACTGGCTATCTGGGAAAAAAGCGCTACCGGCGAGATGTCCGCGCTGCTGGCCTTTGCGAGCAGGTACGGCATCCCGTGCACCCTCCTGCTGCTTTGCGGCGCGGGGGGGCTCTGTCTGCACCTCTACCGCCTGCGCGACAGATTCCCCCGCAGCGAGTCGCTGGCCTTTGCCGCACCGGCGTGTCTGGCCTGGATCGTCATGGGGTGCGCCACTCTGCTGGCCTCATATGATCCGCGCAATGCGCTCTTCCTCCTGCCGGTCGCCTGCTTCCTGGGCATTTCCCTGCACTGGTCGGCGCGGCAACGCCGTGAGCGCGCGGGCTGCTGCATCATCATGCACAGTTTCGGCGGCGGCGGGGAAAAAATGGCCCTTCTCCTCGCGGAAGGACTGGCGCGGCACGGTCGCAAGGTCAACATAGCCTGCCTGAGCCATCAGCCCCTGTTGCCGCAGGCCGTGCCGGACGGTGTGGACTTTTCCATGCCTTCCCGCCCCGGCGCTCTTTCGCGGCTGCTCTTCCTGCCGCGGGTGGAAAAACTGACCGCCGAGGCCGCCGTGGTCGTGGGCAGCCTTGAACTGCAAAGTATGCTGGGAGCGGCCCTGCTGGCGCCGGGCAGGGCCGTGGGCTGGCTGCACAAGGACATCGCCGGCTATCTTGACGGCAAGTCGCGCGCGTATCGTCCGCTCTATCTCTCGCTCATGGCATTGGCCATTCGGCGCAGCCGGACCGTGGTCTGCGTCAGCGACGGCATCCTGCACTCCTCACGCGCGCTCTGGCCGCGTCTTGCGAGCCGTTTTCAACGTATCTACAATCCCATGGACCTGGCCGCCATCAGGGAGCGGTCCCTTCTCCCCCTCCCCCCGGACGTTGCCCGCTTCATGGCCCGGGGGCCTGTCATCCTGGCAGTGGGGCGTCTGGAACGGCAGAAGAATTTTTCCCTGCTGCTTGAGGCCCACGCCCTGCTGCGAGAACGCGGCCTGTCGGTCTGCTGCTGCATCGTCGGTGAAGGCAGCGAGCGGCCCCTGCTGACGCAAAAGATCCGGGAACTGGGAACAGCCGAGAGCGTCCTCATGCCGGGATTCCTGAACCCGTATCCGCTCATGCGTCAGGCGACCGTGCTGGCGCTCAGCTCGCTTTATGAAGGCTTGCCGCTGGTGACCATCGAGGCGCTGACGCTCGACTTGCCTGTGGTCTCCGTGAACTGTCCCAGCGGACCGGCGGAGGTCTTGCAAAATGGACGTGTCGGTCTGCTCGTCGAGGGGACGGCGACCGCCCTGGCCGACGGGCTGGAAAAGACCATCGCCCTTGGCCGAACCGAGGAATCCCGCCGCCTTCGGTTGATGCGAGCCGATGATTTCTCTCTGGAAAAACTCTTCCCCGAATGGTTGCGTGTCCTGGAGGACAAGGACCCGGACATCTGACATCCCGCTCCGTGGGCATCCCCCGTTTGGGCCGCTTCGCGTCGCAGACGCATTTTCCGTTTGCAGCGCTTCGCGTCACAAACCATGCGGCCTGTCGTTTCGCGGGGAAAGCGCGGGCATCCGGTCTGGTTCGGGCGCGGGGCGGCGTCGTGTCGTCGCCCCGCCTTCCTGTTTTTTCAACGGCAAAACGCTCTAAGCCTCTTGTCTCCGGGTGGAATGAGCAAAACTTCCCCCTTGCCCCGTCCCGGCGGGTACAGCGTCGGCTGCGCCTCCCGCAGCTTGACCGGATCGGCTTCGGTGTATACGGTGTTACTGGAAGCGTTGAGTAAAGGAGTAAAGGGGAAGTAGACCCCGGCACTAGCCTGCCAACGCTTCATTTTTTGCCCGTTCACAGAGCGGGCATTTTTTTTGCGCTGCCGCAAGGCCCACCTCATGCGGGTCAAGGCGGCTTTGCGGCAGGCGGGATGAGGTATCCGGCGGAGGTGAGGTATCCGGGGGAGGTGCGGGAGGCGTCCCGCTCCGTGAGCATCCCCCGTTTGGGCCGCTTCGCGTCGCAGACGCATTTTCCGTTTGCAGCGCTTCGCAGCACAAACCATGCGGCCTGTCGTTTCGCGGAGAAAGCGCGGGCATCCGGTCTGGTTCGGGCCGGGGCGGCGTCGTGTCGTCGCCCCGAATTCTGCCTTAGAAAAAGGCGAAACGCTCTATGCGGGTGGCATCAAGACATCCATACATTCTTTCAATATCCAGGATGCTCCGTGCTGCGCGCAAAGGATCGCCATGATGATGACGCCAAGCATGATGGTATAGATCAACGATCCCACGATACTTTGGGATACGCCCCTCCACCATGAGGGAGAGATTTTTTCTATCTCTCTTTTCAGCGTCCTCGCGCGCTCCTCTTCCAGAGCTTCAAGGCGTTCTCCGTAAAGAAGCTGCCCAAAGTTGCTCACTCTGTTTTCCGCAAGTTCCGTGTATTGTGCGACTCGTTGCCGGGCCAAGGTATGAAAATCTTCAAGCTCGCAAGGCTCCGGTTCTCTTCCTTCCTTTTCTTCAAACGCCTTGACGTAGGCAATCTTTTCTTCTTTGTAGATACTGTACGCGACCAGTCCGACAAAATCATTTTCGCCGCTTACAAGATCATTATAAATAAAACTATACCGATGTTTTTTGTTCGGATCGGCCATTTGCTTTTGCCCATGCGGAGTTTATCTCTTCCGCGGTAAAACGCGGCAAGCGTTCGGCAGCTTCGCGAATATGCTTTGCATATTGCTTGCCGGAAATGGCCGCGTTATTGGCATCCCGGACAAGCTGAAGCGTTACGACCCGCTTCTGGGTGTTCATCATTGCTACCTCCTGATGAGCAATGGAGTATATTGATATCAGCGTAAAAATTCAACTTGACATTAGCGCATTTTCCGTTTGCAGCGCTTCGCAGCACAAACCATGCGGCCTGTCGTTTCGTGGGGAAAGCGCGGGTTTTCCGCGTGTTCGGTTGCGGGCAGTCGCGAGAGGACTACCGGAGCGATCCGCATTTTCACTGTGGGATCGCTCTACTTCCTTTTGCCGAGCAAGCCGGGGAGGTCGCCGCCCGCCATGCGGTAGAAGCGAAGGCCGGAGTTCAGGCCGGAAAGCCCCGCCGTCAGGAGGGACGCGCCGATGTTGTTCGCCGCCCTGTTGAGGTATGAGGATCGGGCATCGTAGGTATCGGCCCGGAAATCCAGCGTCTTTGCCTGCTGTTCGGCGTCCCAGCGGGCAAGGGCCTTCTGGTAGGCGTTCTCCCCCACGTCGGCGGCAAAGCGGTCGATGTTGCCGAGGCTCACGTCCAGGGCGCTGCCGCTGCCCATATCCACGTTCCCGGCGGCGAGCAGGGAACGGTCCCGCCCCTGCGTCTCCCTGAACTGACGCCGGAGCTGCTCCCGCTGCCGGTCGTATTTCTGCGCCTCTATCTCGCCTTTCTGCCGCTGGATGTCCGCCTGTTGACGGCTGGCGTTCGCCTGCGCCTGCAGGGCATTTGCCTGCGCCCTCTGCTGTGCGGCCTGCGTTTGCGATGACGCCAGAGAACCGGCAGCCGTCAGGCCGCCCGCGACGAGCGCAAGAGGCAGTGCTTCCAGACTTCCCATTATCCTTGACCTCCTGTCATGTCCGCGAGTTCCACGGTGATGAGGACGGCGAGCAGCGTCACCGGCTGCGGGCCGTCAAAGACCAGTTCCAGTTTGCCGCCGTCGCGCCAGCCGCCCGCCAGCGGCACGGCCCAGTCCGCGAGGGACACCTGTCCCGCGCCGCGAGCCGGAACGGGCATGAGCGGGCCGTCCCCCACTCTGGCCGTGAAGGGGCTGGAGTCGATGACGCGGCATTTCACGGCATTGAGTTTGCGGACGCGCATGATGCTGGACCCGTTCTCAAGCGTGGTCTCCGGCATACAGGGGATGCAGCGGGCCGGGAAAGGCGTCTTGTCCGGGCCGTCCACATGGGAAGGCGTCCGGCCGGTCCCGCCCTCGTAAAGATCCGCCAGCCGTTCGACGTAGCGGACGCCGCCGCGCGTCACATGGAACCATATCTGCGAGTTGCCGTCCGGGCCGGGGATGACGGCCACGTCCTCGAACGTCCCGCCGGGGGTGGAGTGGCGATGCCAGCCGATGACGTCATGCTCGCGCATGTAGGTGAGACCGGCCAGCGTGCCGTCGTCCAGCACGCACCAGATGATGGAATGCGGTTCCGCCTGCCAGGCCCACGAGACGACGGGGCTGTCGCGCAGGACGTGCCGGGCGAGGAGGGAGAGGTCCCCGGATTCGTAGCGGTCGGCGCTGAAATCGTAGCCGAAGCCGCGCACCACGCGCCCGCCGCGTTGCAGGTAGACGAGGCCGCCGCCCGTCCGCAGGACCGGGAGGCAGGGCTGCGCGCCGTAGAACGTCTGCGGCTGGAACGACAGGCTGGACGGGGTGACGGCCCCGCCGTCCGCGCCCGCAAGTATCCATTCCCCGCCTTCCGTACCGAGGGCCAGCCCGTTGCGGTCGGACTGACACCAGAGGATGCGGTTCGCCTGCGTGGCGGCAAGGGTGGCCTCGATGGCGTCATCGTCGGACGGGGGGATGCTGGCCGCCATGCTCTCGAAATTCCCCGCCTGCGACAGCCAGACCGTCAGCGGCTGACTGTTCGAGGCCGCGAAGCCGAGCCGCTGCTGATGCAGAAAGACCACCGCCGGATACTTGCCCTCGCCGTCAAAGGGATCACGGGCGGCGGGCGGCGTGTCCTCCGTGTCGGCGGCAAAGTTCCTGTCCTCGAAGGAGAGGCCGGAGACCACTTCCTCGCTCAGGCTCGCGCCTTCCGTGCGCGGCGCGTCGTCGGCCCAGCCCCAGTCCGTGCGCTGTACGGCAAAGGTCCCGGTCAGCGACGAGGACGAGCCGACGACGTACCAGCTCCACGCGCCTGAGGGCGTCCCCTCCCCTTCCGCCGGGTCAGCCGCCCAAAGCAGCATGGCCCCTGTGCTGTCGTCGCGCCAGAGGATGCGGCCGCCGGTATCTTCGCTGACCGTCGCTTCCAGTCTGCGGGTCGTGCCGCCGCCGATGCTGTTTCCCGTACGAACAGTGACCGTGCACCGATAGCGGCCCGGAGCCTGTCGGAACGTGCCGCTCATGCGACGGCCGTCGGGAAGCGGCACGCCGTCCAGCCGCAGGACAGACTCGACAAGCACCTCATCCGACACGGGGAGGCGTCCTATGTAGCCGAAAACGCCGCCCTTTTTCTTGTAGATGCGGTACTCGCCCGCGCCTTCCACCCGAGAGAGGGAGATGCGGATGAAATAGCTCTGCGAGAGCGGGGCCACATCTTCCACGGTCACGGCGGGCGAAGGGGGGGATTCCTCCCCGGTGGCGGCGTCGATGGCCGTGGCCACATAGCTGTAGTTCGTGCGGCTGTTCTCGCCGGTCGGTATCTTGCCCACCGGCACGGCCTCGACTATGCGCGGCGCGACGATGGACGGCAGCCAGTCTATGCGCTCGTAACGCCAGTCGTCGTCCGCGTAGCGTGAGAGTTTGGCCGGGGGGTGGTTGGGATGGGCCAGGAACATCACGTCCGCGCTCTGGGCGAAGCAGAGTCCCGGCAGTTCCGCCGGGCGGTACGGGAGGGATGCCGCGCCCGTCTTGTACAGGCTGCCGTCCGACAGCCAGACGTTGACCGTTGTCCCCGCGTTCGTGCTTATCAGTTCGAGCATCCGGCTCTCGCTGGCCGAGAAGATGAACGGCAGGAAGCGGGCCGCGTCGTTTCCCCCGTCCGTGGCGGCGCTTGTGCCGCCGAGGCAGTCGAGGCCCGGACGTTTGGTGATGCCGCCCTGTGGGAGCGGTATCATGTTCTCCAGCTTCTCGCATCCCGTCTGGTAGCGGGGTTGGTCCACGCGGGCCGCCATTTGCGGCGATATCTCCCCGCCGTTGAGGACGTTTTGCGCCACATGCAGCGACGAACGCACAGCGGCGGCCGCCGTTTCGGCGGCTTTTTGCCGGTATTCGTCACGGCGACGTTCTTCCTGTGCCCGTCTTTCGGCCATCTGCGCCCGTTGTTTGTCGATGCGCTGCATATCCGACGCCAAGGTCATGGTATCGCTCCGTTATTTCCTGTTTTTTCCTTTTTCGGTCCTTTTTCTTTCCGGCGCTGGATAGAGGATTCTGCCCGGCATCCGGGCTTGGTAGCCTCCCGGCGGGGCTTTCCTTTTTCTTTTTATTGCCCGCTGGCTTGCGGATGTTGCCCGGCATCCGGGCTTGGTCGCCTCCCGGCGGGGGGCAGGGGGTGAGAGGGGCAAGCCCCTCTACACCCCCTACGACCCCCGTACACCCCTGTCCGCGTGGCGCAGGGCGT
>NZ_CALVHE010000059.1 GCF_944327235.1 uncultured Desulfovibrio sp. | reverse complement strand
AAGGATACGCCTTATCCCGGCGCGGCCGCCGCGCCCCAAAAGCCCTGACGCGGCTTCGACACAAGATCACGAGGCCCTCCGTCGTCCGGCGGGGGGCCTCCCTTTATTTACTTACCGCAAAACCGTACGGAACGCCCTTGCGTACAGATCTCCGGGCGGCGACGCTCCCCGCAACGCAGCGTTTCCAGACAGCCACGAGCGTTTCTCATGTACCTGTTGCGCCATGCGCCAGCTACGTACGGGCACGTCTCTGATGTTTTGCGGATGCGCGGCCGTCGTTTCAGCTCCGCCCACCGCGCTCGGAGACCGCCCCCCGGCCCCAGCAGGCCAACAAGAGGAGGAGCAGCCCGGACGCCGCCACATAGGCAGCATCCATGCTCAACCAGTCCTGCAGGGCATAGGCGAGCACCGGGCCGACGGCAGAACCGCAATCCGCAATGAACGTATATGAAGAAAGCGTCAGGGTGGGGTGTCCATGCTGCACGGCCGTATCCGAGGCCGCCGCGTCCGCCAGTGTGGAAAGGCCGGTGGCACAGGCCTGCGAAAGCAGCAGCAGGGCCAGCCAGCAGGGGACGGGCAACGGCAGGGCCACAAGCGCCAGCGACGATGCGGCAAGGATCAGGCAGACACGCAGCACCGGCGCACGTCCGCGCGGCCCGTCCGAAAGACGGCCGAACCACGGCGCAAGCCAGGGCTCCCAGCCCCAGCGCAGGGCCTGCAGCAGGCCCGCCAGCGTGGCGCAGCCCATGACGAGGCTCCCGGAAAGGGGCAGATCCCCCACATGCAGGGCGACCATACGGCTCAGGCTGGCGGCGTAAATGCCCTGAAAGACCAGCGTCACCAGAAAGCCCGTGGCAAAGATGCGCCGCATGGCGGGCAGGCGCAGATGGCGGCGCACCAGCAGGGTCCCGGCCTCGCGCCCTTGCGCTGCCGTGAGGCGGCCGTCCGCGGGCAGACAGAACAGGCCCGGAAGCAGGCCCAGCAGGGTCAGCAAACCGAACAGCAAGGCCACGGCGGAAAAGCCGAACAGATCCGCCAGCAGGCCGCCGCCCAACATGCCCGCCAGACTGCCCAGCCGGACGAGACCGTTATAACTGCCCATGAGGTAACCGCGATTTTCCTTGCTCGACGCCTCAGCCAGCGCGAAGAGCGCCCCCAGACGCAACAGCGTCCAGGCCAGCCCCCAGAGGCAGCGCAACAGCAGCCAGACGGCGAAGGATTGCGCCACTCCGTACAGCAACGTCGTGCCCGCGGCCAGCAGTACGGCCAGCAGCATACCCGTCCGACGGCTGATGCGGGCATAAAGACGGCGTACCAGCGGATTGAGCGGCAGACGGACCAGACGATTGACGGCAAGGAGCACCCCCACCTGCCAGAGCGCATCCAGTCCGCACTGCTGCCAGCACAGCGGCAGGGCGATGTACAACATGGTGTCCCCGATGAGACAAAAGGCCGTGATGGCCGCCATGATGCGCGCGAGCCGCAGGGCCTGCGGCGGGCAACTTGCCGCCGGGATAGACGCTGGCGAACGGGACGACATGGCGCGGGGCGGGAGGTTCAGCCCTCATGCCGGGCCAGCGAGGCCAGCGCCAGCCGGGCCAGCAGTTCGACGCCGCGCGGCAGGACGCTCTCATCGAAGGTGAATCGCGGCGTATGATGTCCCGACGGCCTGTCCGCGCCAAGCTGGAGATACACGGCCTGTCCGCCGTCTTCCTCCACCTTGTTCATGAACCAGCAGCAGTCTTCCGAGGCCCTGAATTCCGCACTTGGCAAGATCCGCGTGAAACCGCCCATCTCCTCCGCCACACGCCCCACAAGAGCCGTCAGTTCGGGATGGGAGGACGCGCCGGGACAGTAGCTCTGACAGAGCAGACGCGCGGTACAGCCGTGCATACGCGCCGCCCCCTGCACCATGCGGCGCACCTCCGCCATCATGAACCCATTGATGTCGCTGTTCTCTCCGCGCGTCTCTCCCCGGAACCAGGCATGGGCGGGTATGGCGTTGGGAGCTTCGCCGCCGCGCATCTCCCCCACGTTGATGCGGGAAGCCCCCTCCCCGTGGCGGGCGATGCCCAGCAGGGCCGTACACGCCGTGCAGGCGGCAAGCAGGGCATTGCGGCCCTCCTGCGGCGCAAGCCCGGCGTGCGCGGCGCGTCCGTCGAAAAACACCTCGAAATTGGTGGTGGCCAGAAAATGCGTGGTACCGCAGACCAGCGTCCCGCTGTCTCCGGCCTGCATACTCAGATGGAGGCCGAACAGACGGGAGACGCCGTCCACCGCCCCGGCGGCCACCATGCCGGGCGCGCCTTCGCCCTCTTCTTCGGCGGGCTGGAAGATAAGACGGATCCGCCCCCGGAAACGCGCTTCCAGTTCGGGCCGCATGGCCGCCAGCAGACGCGCCAGCCCCAGCCCGATGGCCACATGCCCGTCATGCCCGCAGGCGTGCATGGCGTCATCCCGGCAAGAGGCGAAGCCTTCCGCCGCGGGCGCATGATCCGCCTCCCGGCATTCGCGGATACCGGCGTTGGCATCCATATCGAAGCGAAAGGCGATTAGGGGGCCTTCATCGTCATCGCCGCCGTCCGCATCCGCGGGCGCGCCCAGCCGCAGGTCACCCCAGAGGCCGGTCAGCCCGTCGGGCATACGCTCCAGCCAGCGCGCCGCCGTGCCCTGCGCCGCCGCGCGGGCCTGTTCGCCACGCACGGAGTCCGGGGACAGCCGCCTCGGCCGGGCCTGCGGCAACAGGGCCTCCTCCCCCACGCGTACGGCAAAGCCGCATTCCTCCAACGTCTGCGCCGCCAGCGCCGCTGTCCGGTACTCTGCCCAGGCAGGTTCGGGATGGCGGTGCAGATCGCGGCGTACGCGCACAAGCCATGCGCCATCCTCCTGTGCCAGTCCATGCAGGCGTCGTTCCAGCTCGTCCATGTATCCCCCCTGAGGCCCGGCATTTGCCAAGCCGGCTCGCGCAGGGTACTATTGAAGCGCCGTCCGGCGCAAGCCGTCCGGGCAGGCCATGCGCGGCCGGGACGCTCGCCCTGCCCGCAGAACGAATGCGGCGCTTGCCGTCCAACCGACAGGGATGCCTCATGGTCACCTTCATCGCTTCCGTGGTCTTTGCCGTACTTGTGTCCTTTCTCTGTTCGCTGACCGAGGCGGCGCTCTATGCCGTGCCCTGGTCAGCCATCGAAAAAGCCCGCCGCGCGGGCCGTCCGGTGGGCGAACTGCTGTTTGCCATGCGCAGCGAGGTGGACAAGCCCATCGCCGTCATCCTGACCTGCAATACCATCGCCAACACCGCCGGCGCGGCCGTGGCCGGTTCGGCCTTCACCGCCGTGTTCGGTGACACCTGGCTGGCGCTCTTCGCCGCCCTCTTCACGGTGCTCATCCTCGCTTTCGGGGAGATCGTCCCCAAGACGCTGGGCGTGGCCTACGCCTCGCCCATCATGGAAGTGCTGGCCCGCCCGCTGGCTCTGGCCATCAAGCTGCTGACCCCGCTGCTCTGGCTGACCACCCTGCTGACCCGCCTGCTGACGCCTGCCGCCAAGGGGCCCGACATCTCCGAGGACGACATCCGCGCCGTGACCAGCCTCTCGCGGGAAGCCGGACAGATCCAGCCCTATGAGGAAAAATTCATCCGCAATGTGCTGGCGCTGGACCAGAAGCGCGTCCACGAGATCATGACCCCGCGCACCGTGATCTTTTCCCTGCCGGATGACTGCACGGTGGAAGAAGCCTACAACAACCCCCAGACCTGGCACACCAGCCGTATCCCCGTCTGGGGCGAGGACAACGAGGATCTGGTCGGCCTCGTGGAACGCCGCCTGCTGGGCCTGGCCATGCGCAGCGGCAAGGGCGCGCAACCCCTGTCCTCCATCATGCAGCCCCTGCACTTCATCCTGGAGAACCAGACGCTGGACGTGCTGCTGCGGGAACTGCTCGCCGCCCACGTGCATCTGTTCGCCGTACTCGACGAATACGGCGGTCTTGCCGGGGTCGTGACGCTGGAGGACGTGATGGAGGAGATCCTCGGCAGCGAGATCATCGACGAGAGCGACAGCGTGGACGATCTGCGCGAGATGGCCCGCAAGCGCCGCGCCAGTCTGGCCGGTCGCGCTGTGGAGACCGGAGCCGCCCCCGCTTCGGGAGCGCCCGCCCCGGCGGCGGACAGCCTGGACGACCGGAGCGGACCGGCGGGACAAGCCGAAGAGTGTGCGCCCAATCACAAGGATTCATAAGGATTGCCAGCCCTAACGAGAGCAATTCCTACTTGCCAAATGGACAGCGTCATGCTATGTAATGCACGCTTTTTCCTTTTCCTGTGAGGTATACATGGCCCGCAAGAATTCCACAGCCATCTACGTAGTGGCCGGTCTGCTCTTCCTGGGTGGTCTCGGCGCGCTCGTGTATTCGGGATTTTCCGAAAACAGCATCTATTTCCTCAATGTTTCCGAGGCCAAGGCCGCCACGGTCGAAAATCTGAACGCGGCGCGGCTTTTCGGCACGGTCGCCCCGGAGGGCATCAGTTCGCCGCAGGACGGACCGGGCGTCTCCTTCCTCCTGCAGGACAAGGACGATCCCCGGCAGACCATGCCCGTGAACTTCCGGGGCATCGTGCCCGACAACTTCAAGGCCGGGGCAGAGGTCATCGTGGAAGGCCGGATGAATCCCGACAAGAGTTTTTCGGCCAAGATCCTCATGACCCAGTGCCCGTCCAAGTACCAGAAGGAAAATCGCAAGACCTAGAGCGCTTTGCCGGTGAAAAAGGCAAAACGCGAGGCGGCGGACCAGGCCGCCCGGCCGGGAGTGAGCGGAAAAACGCAGTTATCCCGCGAAACGAGGGGCCGAATGGTTTGTAACGTGAAGCCTTTCAAACTGAAGTTGCGCTGGTTGACGGCCGGGCCTTTCCGACGGCCATCCTTTCGCCGCGTCGTCCCGAAGGGCCGCGCGGAGGGAGGACGCTTCCCGGCCTGCATGTCGTCATGGCCTGTCGCTGTCCGGCCCGTACGGGCAGGCGACATGGCGGTCTGTGCCTGCCGGGGCCTCCCTTTTCCGGCCTGACGCGGTACGGCGTCCGGCTGTTCCACTGACTCTCAAAGGATTCGCATGTACTTTTTCGCCTTCGCCCTCCTGCTCCTGACCCTGCTGCTGGCTGTCGGCGGCGGGATACTTGCCCTGCTCCAGCTCTGGCGGCCGCAGGAAAGCCCCACCCTGCCGCTGGTGGAGAAAGTCCACTGGGGCGTGACCCTCTGTCTGCTCGTGGCTTCGGCCTGTCTGCTGCACGGGCTTTACTGGCAGGACTATTCCCTGAAATACGTGGCCGACTACACGGACGACGTGCTCCCGCTCTTCTATCGCCTCACGGCCTTCTGGGCCGGGCAGCCCGGTTCCATGCTCTTCTGGGCGCTGGCGGTGGGGGCCATGGGGACGATCTTCGCCTGTACCGACGGCTATCGCCGCCTGAAAGAGACCACGCGCCTCTGGTTCTGGGTGTTCTTCCTGATCATCATGGCCTTTTTCAGCCTGCTGCTCTGCGTCTGGAACAATCCCTTCATCATGCTGGACCCCGCCCCGGCGGACGGCAACGGTCTGAATCCCCTGCTGCAGAATCCGGGCATGATCTTCCATCCGCCGCTGCTCTTCCTGGGATACGGCGGCTTTGCCGTCCCCACCTGTCTGGCGCTGGCGCAGGCGCTTTCCCGCCAGCCGGACGAAACACGCTGGTTCGACCTGACCCGTGCCATCACTCTGCTGGCCTGGGCCTTCCTGACGGCGGGCATCGTGCTCGGCATGTGGTGGGCCTACATGGAACTGGGCTGGGGCGGCTACTGGGCCTGGGACCCGGTGGAGAACGCCTCGCTCATCCCCTGGCTGGTGGGTACGGCCGCCCTGCATACGGCCATCATCGAGAAGCGTCGCGGTCGCCTGACCCGCTTCAACGTGCTGCTCATGGGCCTGACCACCCTGACGACCTTTTTCGCCACCTTCCTGGTGCGCGGCGGCATCATCGAATCCGTCCACGCCTTCGGCAGCGGCAGCGTCGGCTTCCCGCTGGGCATCTTCGTGACGGCGGGGCTCGTGATCATCATCGGCGTGACCATCCTGTCCCCGGCGGGACGGAGCGCCGGAGCCTCCTCCGGCGCGGACAAAACGGATGCTCCCCGTACCAGCAGCCTTATCCCCGCCGAAGATACCCTGGTGGCTGTGGCCGCCCTGCTGCTGGCCATGGGATTCATCATCCTCAATGCGACCATGTGGCCGGTGACGAGCGCCCTGTTCCTCTCCGCCAGCATGGGGCTGGAAGCCTCCTTCTATAATCGCGTGATCCTGCCGCTCTGCGCCGTGATGCTGCTGCTCCTGGCCTACTGCCCCTGGCTGACCCTGAACAGCCGCTCCCGCTGCATCGGCCTGCTCAGCGCGGCGGGTAGCGCCGCCGTCCTCTGGTTGCTGGGCTATCAGAATGTGGTCGCCCTGCTGACCACGGCGGGCGTGGCGGGCTTTCTGGTCGCCCTGCTGCTGCGCGTGATCTCCACCCCGGTGCGGCAGCTCCCCCGCTGGGCGGGCGGCCTGGGCCTGCACCTCGGCCTGGCCCTCATGGCGCTGGGCATCGCCTTCTCCGGCCCGTACAAGCAGGAAGCGGATCATGCCTTTGCCCCCGGCGACAGCCTGACCATCGGAGACGTGACCGTCACCCTCAAGAACCTCTTTGAAGGCTCGCAGCCCGGCTACCATTTCCTGGAAGCCCAGCTCGAAGTCCGCCGGGCGGACACGGTGATCGGAGAACTGACGCCTCAACGGCGCATCTATGACAAGTTCGGCTCCATGCAGTTCACGGAAGTGGACGTCATCCCCGGTCTGGGCAATGAGGTCTATGCGTCTCTGCTGGGGCTGGATCAGGAAGGCCGGGCCTATGTCAAGGTCAGCCTGGAACCGCTGGTCAACTGGATCTGGATCGGCGGCACGCTGCTCTGCCTCTTCCCGCTGCTCATGCTGCGCCGCCGTCCGCAGGCGCGCCGTAAGGACGGCGAGAACGGCGGCGGACGCTGAGACGAAGCCGCGCACAGGCTAGTGTCATGCTGCATCTGGAGCATCTTGCCAAGGTCTACGGGGACAGGGTCGTCCTGCGGGACGTGAACGTCTCCTTTGCCGCGGGCAGCGTCAGTCTGCTGGCCGGGAACAACGGCGCGGGCAAGAGTACCCTGCTCCGTATCGTGGCCGGGCTTGCCCGGCCCACCTCCGGTACGGTGCGCTTTACGGGAACGGCCCCTGTGACCGCCTATCTGGGACACGCCACCTTCCTGTACCCCGGCTTGAGCGCGCTGGAGAACCTCGCCTTCTGGAACGGCGTGCACGGGCTGCAAAGATCCCGTCAGGAACTGCTCGCGCTGCTGGAACACGTCGGCTTGGCCGCCCATGCGCATGAACGGGCTGGGATCTTCTCGCGCGGCATGGCCCAGCGGCTGAATCTGGCGCGGGTGCTCATGCTGCGGGCGGATCTGCTGTTGCTGGACGAGCCGGGCACCGGTCTGGACGCCGCTTCGCTGGCCCTGCTGCGGCAGGAGATAGGGAACGCGCGCCAGCGGGGCGCGGCCGTCATCATCGTGAGCCATGACCTGCAAGGCGACGCGCCGCTGGCCGACCGCGTCCTGCGCCTGCACAAGGGGCGGCTCGCGGAAGAAGGCCCGACCTCCGGCACGACCGCAGCGGCGGACGTTCCCGCCCCGATGGAGGCTGGATGCTGAAGCTCGCGCTGCGCGTGATGCGCAAGGATCTGCTGCTGACCCTCGGACGGGGCAGTGGTCTGGTACAGGGCCTGCTGCTGGGCCTGTTGCTGCTCTTCGTCTTCAGCCTTTCGCAGGGCGTGGGCGAGCGCATGAGCCCGCAGGGCGCGGCGGCGGTCTTTTGGTTGAGCGCGCTCTTCTGTCAGGTGCTCATCTTCAACGGGCTCTATGCGCTGGAAGAAGTCAACGCCGCCCGACTCGGACTGCTGCTCAGTCCCGCGCCCGTACAAGGCGTCTGGCTGGGCAAGGGCCTTGCCGGACTGCTGCTGCTCCTGCTGGCGCAGGCCATCTTCCTGCCCGCCGCGGTGGTCTTTCTGGGACAGGAACTGGGCGGCCCGCTGGCGGCGGGCCTGCTGGCCCTGCTGCTGGTGGACGTGGGCATCTGCGCGCTGGGCTCCCTGCTGGGCGCGCTGGCTCAGGGAGGCGGTTCGCGGGAGTCTCTGCTGAGCATCCTCCTCTTCCCGCTGCTGATCCCGCTGCTGCTGGCGGGCATCCGGGTGGGGGCGCTCTGCTTCGGACTGGAAAGCCCGGACGGGCCGAACGACTGGCTGCAACTGGCGGCGGCCTTTGACGCCGTTTTTCTGGCCGCGGGGCTGCTGCTCTTCGGCTTCATGTACGCAGGAGACGAATGATGAACGCATCCCGCGCCCCGTTTTCCGCCCTGCCTCAGGGGCTGGCCCTGTTCGGCGCGCTGGCCTTTGCCGCCTGTCAGGGACTTATCTATCTTTATGCGCCGGTGGAGGCCCAGCTGGGCCTCATGCAGAAAGTCTTTTACGTCCATCTGCCGCTGGCCTGGTGGGCGCTGATCAGCTTTTTCGTGGTCTTTCTGGCCTCGGTGGCGGTCCTGCTGCGCGCCAGCGACGCGGCTGACCGTCTGTGCCGGGCCGCCGCCGAGGTCGGCGTGGTGCTGACCACGCTCACTCTGGCCACAGGCATGATCTGGGCGCGCCGTTCCTGGGGCGTCTGGTGGACTTGGGACCCCCGCCTGACCACGGCCCTCATCATGTGGTTCGTCTATGCGGGCTACCTGCTGCTGCGCGGTCTGGATCTGCCGCCGCGCCGCAAGAGCGTCATCTGTGCCGTCGTGGGTATCGTGGCCTTTCTGGACGTGCCGCTGGTCTTCCTGTCGGCACGGCTCTGGCGCTCCATCCATCCGGCGGTCTTTGCCGCCAAGGGCGGCGGCATGGAGCCGGAAATGAAGCTGACGGCCATCGCCTGTGTGGTCAGCTTCGCCTTTTTCTGGGCCGGTCTCATCTGGCTGCGCAAGCGGCAGCTGGACATGGAGACGCGCGTCCGGGCGCTGCTGCTGGCGCGGCAGGGCGCCGACGAGGACGAGGCATAAGCCCGGCGGCGGGGCCGTTGCCCGCCGTCTCCCCCAAACACGCATAACTTGCGGGAGCCTTTCCCGCCGGAGTGACACATGGATCATATCTACTGGCTGTTGGCGGCCAATGTCGCCGTGTGGTGCGGCCTCGGGATCTACCTCCTTTTCCTCGGACAACGGCAGCGCAGCCTTGCCGCCCGTCTTGTCCAACTGGAGAGCCTGCGCCATGAAGACTAACCAAAACGACAGCCTGAACGGCTCGCCGGTCAGCCTGGACAAGGACAAACAGGATCTTGGCGGCACGAGGCCCGCCTCCGCATCCGGTCCTCACCGCCTGCTCATGCTGGCCCTGCTGGCCGGGTTGCTGGTCATGCTGGGGACGGCCGTCTGGCAGCGTTTCAGCGAACCGGAGCTGGTGCAGCAGGTGGCCCATGTCTCGGCGCAGCACTCGCAGGAAGAGATGTCCGCCGTGGGGCGGCTGATGGAACAGGTCTCCCAAAACCCCACGGACATGGACGGCCTGCTGTCCCTCGTCAATGCGCTGGTCAAGATGGAGAACTGGGAAGCCGCCGAAAACTTCGCCCGGCGCGCCATCGAGCTGGACGGCAAGGATCCGCGCCCCCTGCATCTGCTGGGTGTCATCCAGCATAATACCGGCCGTCATGCCGATGCCGCCCGGACGCTGGAAGGCGTCATCGCCCTGCGGGACGACCCCTCGGTCCGCTACAGCCTCGGCGTGCTCTACATCTATTATCTCAATGACAAGGAACGCGGGCTCGCCCAGCTGCGGGCCGGTCTTGCCCTCCCCGGCATCAGCGATAGCCTGAAAAAACATATCCAGTCCGAACTGGACAAGGGCGAACAGAAAGCCTCCGCCGGAGACGCGGCGAACGGACAACAGTAAACGCTCCCCTACCTGACCTCAGCGGCGGCCATGCTCTTCCTCAACGGACAGCATGGCCGCCGTTATTTTTTACGGTCCGTTCCCCGCGCATCAGGCAACGCGGTCCACAGCCCCGCAGCGGCGACCGCGCTCCGCGCAAAAAATCTTTTCCACAGCACTTGACGCGACAGCAGGGAGGATTATCTCTTTTTCAACAAGATTTCCATAGGAGGTCAACATATGAATCTCGTTCGTTTCCAGCCCCGTCAGGGATATAATACCCCCGCCCGTGAAGAAGCCAGCCATGCGTATCAGCCGCTGAGCCGCCTGCACAACGACATCGACCGTCTCTTCCAGGGCTTTTTCGGAGATTTCCCCACGCCCTTCGGCGGTCTGCGCGACATGTTCAGCGCCATGCCGGACTTTCTGCCCAGCCTCGATCTGAAGAGCGATCCCGCCGCCTATACCCTGAGTCTTGAGCTGCCCGGCGTCGCGCCGGAAGAGGTGAAGGTGGAACTCAACAACGGCATGTTGAGCATCTCCGGCGAAAAGAAGCCCGAAGAAAGCGGCAAGGAAGCCAACCAGCATGTGCAGGAACGTTGTTACGGTTCTTTCAGCCGCAGCATGAGCCTGCCGGAGGATGCCGACGTGGAACACATCAGCGCCACCCACAAGGACGGCGTGCTGACTATCCGCATCCCCCGCAAGGCGCCGGAAAAACCGCAAAGCCGTGCCATTACGGTAAACCGCGGCTAGCTTAGCCCTCTTTCCCCTGAACAGACACGAAGGCGGACAGGGATCTCCCTGCCCGCCTTCCCTGTTCCACAGCGTCTCTCCCCGCGCTCCTCAGATATCCGCATCCGACGGGAGACGATCCCGCCGCAGGGCCATGAGCCCCCAGGCCGCCTGTCCCAGCGAAAGGCCCCCGTCGCCGGGCGGCAGTTCCAGCGGCAACAACGGTCGCAGATCCCGCGCCCGCAGGTCCCGCACGAGCACACGCGCCAACAACAGGTTTTGCAGACAGCCACCGGCCAGCGCCACCGTACGGGCTCCCGTGGCTTCGGCGGCCCGTGCGGCCAGCAATGCCAGTCCCCCGGACAGCCGTTCATGGAAGCGCCGCGCCGCCGTCGCCGCGCCGTAGCGTCCGGCGTCCCGCTGCACGGCTGCGAACAGGACCGACGCATCCAGCTGCCAGGTCGCGCCTTCGGCCTGCGGCGACCGCAACAGCGCCTCCGGCGCAGCGTCCCCCGCCTCAAGCGGCCGGGCATCCAGACGACGGGCAAGCGTCTCCAGCCGGATGGCGGCCTGCCCCTCATAGCTCGTGACCAGACAGAGCCCCAACTCCGCGGAGACCGCATCGAAAAGCCGTCCGCAACTGCTGGTCAAAGGACAATTGACGCCCCGGCGCAACATCTCCCGCAGGAACGGGGCCTGCTGCCGGGCTGTCCCACAGGCTGCGGTCAGCATGGTATCGGCTCCCCACACCTCGACCGGCGGACGTTCGGTCTCGGTCCAGCTTGCGGGCAGATCCGCCTGCCCCAGCGCCTCCCGCAGCGCGAGCGCAAGCCGCCACGGCTCGCGGATGGCCGCCTCCCCGCCGGGCAGGGCAAAGGGCGAAAGCTGTCCCCAGCGTCGCCAGCGTAATTCCCCCAATTCCATGAACAGCAGTTCCCCGCCCCAGATGCTGCCGTCCGTCCCCAGCCCCGTGCCGTCCAGACAGAGCGCCAGCGCGCCGTCCAGATGCCCGTGTTCGGCCAGTACGGCCGCGGCATGAGCGGCATGGTGCTGCAAACGCAGCAAAGGCATTCCCTCGGTACTGGCCCGCTCTCGCGCCCAGCGCGAAGAAAGGAGATCCGGGTGCAGATCGCAGACGAGCAGCTCCGGGCGCACTTCCAGCAGACGCTCCAGATGCGCGGAGGCCTCTTCATAAAAACGGGCCGTGGGCAGATTTTCCAGATCCCCGATATGCTGGCTCACAAAGGCGGCATTGCCGCGCGTAAGACAGAACGTGGCCTTGAGCTGCGCTCCTGTGCCGCAGACCGTGGGGGCCTGCGCGTCCGCAAAGGCCAGCGGTACGGGTCGCGGCACATAGCCCCGCGCCCGCCGGTGGAAGAAGGGAGCGGCCTCCCCCGCCTGTGCTCCGGGGAAGAGCGCGGTGACGCTGTCGTCCACACGGACGAGGATATCACGATCATGCAGCAGAAAGGCGTCCGCCTCATCACGCAGCCGGGCAAGGGCCTCGCGATTGCCGAGGCAAAGCGGTTCGCCGCGCGGATTGGCGGAGGTCATGACCAGCGCGGGCGGCAGGGAAGTTCCTCGCGCCAGCGCATCGAACAGCGCCACATGCAGCGGCGTATACGGCAGCATGATGCCCAGACTGTCCGTATCCGGGGCCAGCAGCGGCGAAAGGACGTCGCCTCCGGCTGTGCGGCGCAGCGGACAAAGCACGATGGGCTTTTCCGGTGAGGACAGCAGGGCCTCATGTTCCGGGGAAAGCAGGCAGCAGGCCCGTGCCGCGTCCAGATCCGGCAGCATCACGGCAAGCGCCTTGTGCGGACGGCTCTTGCGCTGCCGCAGACGCGCCACGGCCTCGTCCCGCCGGGCATCGCAAGCCAGCTGGAAACCGCCCAGCCCCTTGAGCGCCAATATGCCTCCTTCCCGCAAGACCGCAACCGCGCCCGCAATGGCTCCATCAGCCTGCGTATTTTCCCGCGCGGGCGGGGCGCTCCGCTCCGCCTCCTCCCTCCGTACCAGCCAGAGCCGGGGGCCGCAGACCGGACAGGCCACCGGCTGGGCATGGAAACGCCTGTCCAGAGGATCGGCGTATTCGGCGGCGCAACGCGGGCACAGCGGAAAACAGGCCATGCTGGTGGTGGCCCGGTCATAGGGGATGGAGCGGGTGATGGTGTAACGCGGGCCGCAATTGGTGCAATTGGTGAAGGCGTAGCCGTAACGAGCATCGGCGGGATCCCGCATCTCCCGCAGGCAGTCCGCGCAGATGCCCACATCCGGGCTGATCAGTACGCTGTGTCCGCTCCGCCCCGTGCTCTGCACGATGCGGAAGGCCGCTCCGCGCAGGGCCTTGTCCACGGGCAGATCCGTCCGTTCCAGCCGGGTCAGCCGGGCCAGCGGCGGCAGTTCTGCGGGCAGACGCCGCAAAAAGCGCTCCACCGCGACGACCGGCCCCTGAAGCTCGATGCATACGCCTTCCGACGTATTGCCGACCTGCCCGGCCAGCCCTTCCTCAACGGCCAGACGGTAGACGAAGGGCCGAAAGCCCACGCCCTGCACCTGTCCGCCCACGCGACAGCGGCAATGGATTTCCTCTTGAACGATCATGCGCCGAGTCTAGCATACAGCCGGCACAATGCCCAGCTCCGCCGCCCGCTTCGCCTGCCGGGACACACTGTGCATCCACCTCCGTTCGCCTTTCTCCATGACGAAATGCTCTCCGACCTCGACGCGGGAAAGCTCGCTCCGGCCTGTAACGACGCAACGCGGCTAAAGCGCGCTGGGCAAAGCACGCGGTAAAGGGCGTCAACAGGCCCTAACCGCCGATGATATAACGCGAACGCTTGCCCAGAGCCTTCTTGAGGACGTACACGAGCCCCACGCACAGTCCCATCTCCACGATGGCCACCAGCAGGGACACCGGCACGAGGCTGCCCCAGAAGCCCAGCAACGCCGGGAACAGGAAAGGATCGCAGATGTTCTGCACGATGACATGCAGGAAGAAGAGCGGGAAGCTGTAGCGGGCCAGCAGATCCAGCAGGGAGCTCGGCGTGCGCTTGCGTTCCAGCAGCAGGATGGCGCACATGCCGATGGTGGTCTTCTGGAGGAAATAGGCCGTTTCCGTATTGGGGATAAAATCAAGATAGAAATTGATGAAGACAAGCGCTGTGGTGAGGATGGCGATATGCACGATGCTGCGGATATGCCGGATGATGAAATCCATGCACATCTCCCTGTTGCGGGCAAAGAAGATGCCCAGCAGGAAGACAGGCAGGAAGTAGCAGTAATTGCGGAAGAAAAAAAGCAGACCGCGCGGCACCATGAGCGGCAGGACGCAGAGCGGCACCAGCAGACGGGCCAGCAACGCATCATCCATGTGGAAGAACAGCGGACTGATGAGGAAAACGGTCAGGATGAAGGGGATGTACCAGTACGGCGTCAGACTGGCCGAGCCATACAGCAGGCACGTCAGCACGTCTTCCGCCGAAGTGAGGGGCATACCCTCGTTGATGAAGGCCGGGAATGTGCCGCCGCACCAGAAGATGCAGCTGCCGACAAGCAGCAGCAGGCAGGATATGATGAGATAGGGCGTCAGCACATTGCGTATCTTGGCCTTGTAGAAGGCCGGCACCGAAAACGGTTTCTTCCGGTTCACATACTCGAAGAGGTAGCCGGAGATGAAGATGAAATAAATGGTGCTGGAATGGAAGAACGTATCGCTGAGGGCGGTGATGAGCCGTTTTTCCGTCTCGAAGCCGTCAAGGAAGGGAGGCTCGTGCCATAAATGGGTCAGCATCACGGAAAGGATGGCAAAGGCCCGAAAATAATGGAAGGTCATATCATATTTCTTGTCGGTCATGCGGGGGCTTTCTCCTGACGGGGAGCAGAGCTGGCGCGCGGTTGCGCAGGGGGGAGCAACGTACGAGGGGGGATTTTCCCGCAGGTAGCAGAAAGTCCTCCGGGCGTAAAGGAAAAAACCGGCGCTCTCCCCGGGGGGGAAGGACCGTCCCCCGGCTTGCCTGAGGGAAGTCCCTTCTGCTATGCAGAAAGAAGACTCTCCCGCTGACGGGAGCCGCCATTTGCCCTTTTTTCGGGAGGAAAAGGAATGTCCGAGGACCGGCAGAAACAGCAGCAGGCCGCCCATACCGTAGGCGAACGGGTACGCTCCTTTCGGGAGGCGCGCGGCATCGACCGGGAAACGCTGGCCGCCGATGCCAGCCTGAGCGTGGAATTCGTGGAGCGGCTGGAGAACGGCGAAGTCTACCCGGCCATCGGCCCCATGCAGAAGGTCGCCCGCGCCCTCGGTCTGCGTCTGGGCACTTTTCTGGACGATCAGTTCACCCGGGACCCCATCATCAGCAACATCCACGATACCGGGTCGGATCCCTGTCTGCACACGGGCAGTATGCCCCGTCCGAGCTACATCTACCACGCGCTGGGCAAGGGCAAGAACGACCGCAACATGGAACCGTTCTGCATCGAGATCTATCCGGATGCCGAGAACGCCGTCCGCAAGACCAGTTCGCATCAGGGCGAGGAATTCGTCCTCGTGCTGGAGGGCGAGCTGCTCGTGGTCTATGGTCGGGAGACCCATATCCTCACGGCCGGGCAGACCATCTATTACAATTCCATCGTGCCCCACTATGTGGGCCCGGCCAATGACAAGCCGGTGCGCATCCTTGCCGTGACCTACAACCCCTAGGTGTTGTGTTCCGATAGGTTGTTCACCCTTTCCTCATTCGGTAAGTTGGAAGTT
Source organism: uncultured Desulfovibrio sp. (assembly GCF_944327235.1). Classification (GTDB taxonomy): domain Bacteria; phylum Desulfobacterota; class Desulfovibrionia; order Desulfovibrionales; family Desulfovibrionaceae; genus Desulfovibrio. Next base: position 16 of record NZ_CALVHE010000059.1, on the reverse strand, counting down.
AGCAGACAAACCAACA
>NZ_CALVHE010000058.1 GCF_944327235.1 uncultured Desulfovibrio sp. | reverse complement strand
GGCAAGCGTACTTGTTTTTCATTGTCATAACTTGCTTTTAGCCTCTTTATGGACTCTCTGCTAGTCATGACCCTTTATTTATTTTCTTCACTACACTTCGAGCAACATATACAACTGCAATTGATGTATAAAAAAGAGAAAAACAACAGCTGTTATTGTGTTTATATGACTTTTTGCTGACTACATGATTTCATGTAAATTTTTTTTAGAGCATCTCTAAAAAAAAATCCCTTGCCAAATAAAGCGCCACAGACTACGTGTAAACTAAGAAAGAAATCATAGAGTACTCGTGAGCCTTGTCTTCCCCCTCTGCCACAGCAGCGCAAGGCCTCCGGGGAGAGAAGGCGGTCCGCCCTCCGCGCGGGCCAGGCGGGAAAACACTATGGCAAAGCGAACTACATCTCCCGAAAAGATGAACGCCGGCAATGGCGTCCTGCGGCGTCTCGCTCCGCCGCTGGCCTTCATGCTAGCTCTTTTCGCGCTGGTCGTGCTCTGCTACGATGCCGGCTATTCGGCACTCCCCCCCACGGAAAAGCGGTACGCGGACGCCAAGGCAGGCGTCGAGCGGCTCAAGCTGGATGAGAAGCGTTCCATGCAACGGGAACCCTGGGAAAATCTGGCGCAGGAGTTCAGCGACATCTACCGCAGTGACACGGACTGGCCCAACCGTGCCGCTGCCCTCTTCAAGTCCGGAGAAAGTCTCGAGCAACTGGCGCGGCGTTCCTTTACACGCAAGGACGCGCAACGGGCCATCGACTGTTACGAGGAAGTGGCCCTCAAGCACGCCGACAGCCGCCTTGCCGATGACGCCCTGTTCCGGGCCGCCCTGCTGACAGCCTCCTATCTCAAGGACGACAAGGCGGCACTGGCGCTGCTGGACCGCCTGGAACGGCAGTACCCGCGCGGCGACATGCGGGAGCAGGCACGCGAACTGCGCCGCGACCTGACCGCCAGTGTGGCCTCCGCGGGAACTTCGCCCCTGACCGCCACTCCGGCAGTAACATCGCGCGCACCGGAAACCACGCTTCCTGAAGTACGACCGGCACAGCGCCCGCAGGCAGTCTATCAGCAGGCCAAGGCCGACATGGACGCGCTGTGCAAGGACAAGAAACGCGCCTGCTGGCGTGAGCCGTGGGAAAAGCTCGAACAACGCTTCCTTTCCGTCCATGCCGCCAAGCCCTCTCCGGCCTTCGCTGCGGGGGCGCTTTACCGCGCGGCAGTCTGCCGCGAAGCTCTGGCCCGCTGCTCCCATCTGGACCGGGAGTTTCAGGCGGCCATCTCGCTCTATGTCGCGGTGCGGGAGCAGTTCCCCGCCAGTGCGCTTGCTGACGACGCGCTCTATCAGGCAGCCCTCCTTTCGGCACAAGAGCTCAAGGATGCCGGAGAAGCGCGCCGCTACCTCAGCGAACAGTTGGAGAACTACTCCAGAGGGGATATGGCTCCCAAGGGACGCCAGCTCCTGGCCGAACTGGATGGACCAGGTCCAAAGGAAACTGCCGCAAAGGTGGCCAGTCGCCCCGCGTCACCTGAACTGCAGATGCTTTCCTGGGATTCTCCCGGCAAGAACAGCGTTGAGGTCGTCCTTGAGCTCAACACCATCACGAATTATGACACGCGCCTGGTACGCGGCAGCAAATCGCACCCGGACAAGCTGGTGCTGCGCCTCAAGAATACGGCGGTCGCCGATGAAGTGCACAAGGGCGTCAAGGTCAATGGCAGCCTGCTCCAGAACATCGCGGTGAAGAAGCTCAAGAAGGACGCGCAGGTGGAGCTTTCTTTCCGGGAGGTCGCCCGCTTCGATACGGACTCGGAAGAGAACCCCAGCCGCATCATCGTGCGCGTCACGGCCGGGAAGAACCGCCTGCCTCGCGCCGAAAAGGGCGATACCGACATTGCCGAGGCTCCACGCCGGGACCGCCGCGTCAGCGCGCGACAGGTAGCCGACATGGCAAGTCAGCTCGGCCTGAGCGTCCAGCGCGTGTTCATCGACGCCGGGCACGGCGGCCGCGATCCCGGTACGAGCCACAACAAGGTGGTGGAACGCATCATCACGCTGGACATCGCCCTGCGTCTCGGACGCCTGCTGGAAGCCAACGGACTGGACGTGGTCTACAGCCGCAAGGATGATCGCGCCGTTGGTCTCAGCCAGCGGACCGTGTCGGCCAATCGCAAGGAGTGCGACCTCTTCGTCTCCATCCATGTCAATGCCAACGAGGACCGCTCCGTACAGGGCTTCGAGACCTACTATCTCGACTTTGCCAGCAACCAGCACGCCGCACGAGTGGCTGCGCTGGAAAACGCCCGCAGCGAACGACGACTCGGCAACATGCAGAGTATGCTGGCGGAACTGATGCTGTCGGCCCGCGTGGACGAGTCGCGCCGTCTGGCATCGGACATCCAGCGGCTCTCGCTTTTCCGCCTCAAGCGACGGGGCTATGACGTGCGGAACAACGGCACCAAGTCCGCTCCCTTCCATGTGCTGCTGGGCGCCAACATGCCCGCCGTGCTCGTGGAAGTGGGGTACTGCACGCATGGTCAGGAGGCCAAGCGCCTGCTGGACGCCAAGTACAGACACGCCCTCGCCGAAGGTCTGGCGGAAGGCATCCTTGCCTATCGCGACCGTCTGGCCAAGCGCCGTACCGCACAGAACTCATTGACGGACGATACGTCTGGTGCTATGTGATAGGCCGTTGAACGAAGCAGCCAGCCAGCTCTTTCCGTTCCGCTGACAAAGCCTGAAAGCGTTGCTGTACGCTTTGCCACATTAACACACGATCGATTACCGAAATGGAGTGTTTCCCATGCGTAAAGTCCTGTTCCTGACCCTTGCCCTGAGCCTGATGCTGGTTGGTTCCGCCTTTGCCGCCGACGCCGCCGCTCCGCTGACGCCCAAGATCGGCGTGGTGGACATGCAGGCCGTCGCCACTCAGAGCGAACCCGCCAAGGCCGCCAAGGAAAAGATGGAAAAGCAGTTCGGCAAGGAACGCGAGTCTCTGGAAAAGCAGGGCGAGGCCCTCAAGAAGAAGGCCGAAGACCTCAAGGGCCCCAAGGCGAGCGAAGAAAAGAAGCTGGCCTTCATCAAGTCCAAGCAGGAGCTTGACCAGAAGACCCGCAACTTCATGCGCAAGGTCGAGCAGGAAGAAGTCAAGCTGCGTCAGGACATGGTGACCATGGTCTTCAATGCCACCTATGAAGTGGCCAAGCGCAAGGGCTTCACCTTTGTGGTGGATATCACCGCCGGCGGCGTCCTCTATGCTGACCAGAGCATGGATCTGACCCCCGACGTGCTGGCGGAAGTCAACAAGATCTTCAAGGAAAAGGGCGACAAGAAGTAGTCCGTCCTTCTCACCGAGCCTACCAAGACCCGGCCTTGCGCCGGGTTTTTTTGTGTTTGCCACCCGCAGCCCTTGTGCACCGACACGTCACGGGCTAAGCTATATGGACAGACGCACAGGAAAAAGGAGTTCTCATGAGTCAGGAAACGCCCATCACGATGGACATCCAGCGCATCCAGGCGATCCTTCCCCACCGCTACCCCTTCCTGCTGGTGGATCGAGTTGTGGAATGCGTTCCCGGTTCGCACATCCGCGCCTACAAGAACGTTACCATGAACGAGCCCTTCTTTCAGGGCCATTTCCCCGGCGTGCCCATCATGCCCGGCGTGCTCATCCTCGAAGCCCTTGCGCAGACAGGCGGACTGCTGGCTGCGGCGGGCATGGGCGATCTCTCGGACAAGCTTTTCCTCTTCACCGGTCTGGACGGTGTGAAATTCCGTCGGCAGGTGGTTCCCGGTGACCGCCTCGATCTTGAATGCAGCAATCTGCGCATGAAACTGCGCATGTGCAAGATGGACGCCAAAGCCTTCGTGGACGGCAAGCTGGCCGCCGAAGCGCAGATCACCGCCGCCATCGGCGACCGCCCCGCTGCCTGATGCGCGTTGCTCTCGTCCACTACTGGCTCTCGGTCATGGGCGGCGGAGAGAAGGTGCTTGAAGCCATCTGCCGCCTGTATCCCGAGGCCGACATCTACACGCATGTGCTGCGTGAGGAAAATCTGCTGCCGGAGCTGCGGCGGCATCGTATCCGCACGACCTTCATCAATGCCCTGCCCGGCAGTGGGCGGCATTACCAGAAGTATCTGCCGCTCATGCCGCTGGCCCTCGAACAGCTGGACCTGACGGGCTACGACCTCGTCATCTCCAGTGAGTCCGGCCCGGCCAAGGGCGTCATTACCCGACCTGACGCCCTGCACCTCTGTTACTGCCACTCGCCCATGCGCTACCTCTGGGACAACTGGCCGGTTTATCAGGAAAACGCGGGGCGCATCACCCGGCTCTGTTCGCGTGTCCTGCTGCCTCGCCTGCGGCAATGGGACGTGCTCAGCGCCATGTGCGTGGATCGCATCGTAGCCAACTCCCATCATGTAGCGCGCCGCGTCCGCAAATACTGGCGGCGTGACGCCCATGTCGTCCATCCTCCGGTGGATACTCGGGCCTATGTCCCGCGAGAAGAGGCTGGTGGCGAGCATTACCTCTGCTTTGGCCGCCTTACGCACTATAAACGGGTGGATCTGGCCATACAGGCCTGTAACCGTCTGGAGCGGCCACTGCTGATCATCGGGGACGGGGAAGAACGCCAGCGCCTGGAAGCCCAAGCCGGGCCTACTGTACGCTTTCTGGGACGACTGGAAGATGATGCCGTGCGTGAGCTGCTGCGTCGCAGCCGGGCGCTGCTCTTTCCCGGCGAGGAAGACTTCGGCATCATCCCCGTGGAGGCCATGTCCGCCGGAGTGCCCGTTATCGCTTATGGGCGCGGCGGCGCTCGGGAGACCGTGCGGGACGGCCTGACCGGCCTGCTGTTCGATGAGCAAACCACTGAGAGCCTGCAAGCGGCCATCCTACGCTTTGAGGCGCAGGAAAAGACCTTCTCCCCCGCAATACTGCACGCGCACGCCGAAAACTTCTCGGAAGAACACTTTGCGCAAGCCTTCAAGGCCGAAGTCGAACAGGGTTTCGTTGAGCTGAACGGCTAGGGCGTGGAGCCTTCAAACCATACGGCCTGTCCTTTCGCAGCAAAAACGCATTGTTACCGCACACTTTGAGCGGACGGCGCTGTGTGGGGCCTCTCGTTTTGCCTCTTCCTCTGACAAAAACTCTCATAGGACGCCGTCAGTCTGATGAAGTGCTTCCCCGCGCTTACCAGGCTGACGGCTTTCGGATCAGTCGAAAACGCTCTGAACGATCATGGCATGGAACTCCCAAACGCCACGGAAAGAAGCGTTCAGGCTTATGCGAACTTCCCCGGCTGGCGCCCCCGGACTCAATACGCCCCATAGCCGGTCAGTACGACGAAGGGGGTCTTGCCGAGGATCCAGAGATCCATCCAGACCGACCAGTTGGTCACATAGTAGTTATCCAGCGCAACGCGCTCCTCATAGGTGGTATTGTTGCGTCCAGAGACCTGCCAAAGTCCGGTGACGCCGGGACGGACCCGGCAATAGTTCTCATACACGGGGCCGTACTTGCTCTTCTCGCTCTCCACGATGGGGCGAGGGCCAACCAGACTCATGTCGCCCAGCAGCACGTTGATGAGCTGGGGCAGTTCGTCAAGACTGGTCTTACGGAGGAACGCGCCCACGCGCGTCACGCGCGGATCATGCTTGAGCTTGTGGTCCCGCTCCCATTCGGCACGCAATTCGGGCCGCTCTTCCAGATAACGGACAAGCGCCGCATCCGCGTTGACGATCATGGTCCTGAACTTGCAAATACGAATCTCCCGCCCCCCCTGCCCTATGCGGCGTTGACGATAGATGGCCGCTCCCGGACTGTCCAGCCTGATGGCCAGGACAATGAGCAAACAAGGGAGGAGGAGCAGCACCGCCAGCGGCAGGCATATCCCCAGATCCAGCAGGCGTTTCAGACGACGACGCCAGCGACTGCGCAGATTCTGCTTGACCAACAGGCCCGTATGCAGGCCGAGGTCACAGGGGGTCAGCCAAAAATGCTGCATCCCGGCGTCGAAGCGCGGGACCACCAGCGTCTTGCTGAAATAGCGGCTGATCATGGCCAGATAACCGCCCTCGGCCTCCTGAGCGCCGTCATACAGCACCAGCGCGATGGCCTCCGGATATCGTCGGGCGCACTTACGCAGGCTGGCGATAAGCCGTTCCCTGTCATCGGGAAGGTCCATGATGTCGCAGGGCAGGAGGCCATATTGCGGGTTCCTCTTGAGGTAATGCCAAAATGCCCTGCCCCGACGGCTGCGATCAAGGATGACGAGCGGCGCCCCCCACCAGCGACGCCGGACCCACAGCCGACGCGCAAGGAAACGCCATCCCGGCAGAGCGAGACAACTCCCGATCCAGGCCCCCATCAGGGCGATCCGCGAATAGCTTATGCTGCTTTTTCCCGCGAACAGGAACAGCAGGAGCATGGCAAAGACCATGCTGGCCGACAACACCAGGGAACGCAGTTCACGGTGCGGCGGCAGCGGAAGCGTCTGATACAGGCCGAAGAGGAATCCGATGATCGGCATGAGCACGCAGATGAACAGCACCATCCAGCTGTACTGCTCCAGCTCGACACCGCCAAAAAGTGCGCGCAGGAGCAGCGCCAGCGCGGAGACCAGAAGCAAGGTGAACATGTCGCCAAGACAGAAAACGAACTGTTGTGGAGGCAGTCCTGCCCGGCGCAGGATATCGGCGGGAGATACATTCAGCAGCATGGTGTGTCCGTCATATGGAATCCGCGTTACATACACCCATTCTTGTCACAACTCAAGGGAAAGGCTGGAGGGCTTGCGCCTCGGAGCGCCATCTGCTAGAAAAACCCCGTTCTGCCGTGCCTGCGGCTGTTCTTCAGAAATCGGGGTTCGCCATGAAAAAATTTTTTGTCTGCACCTTGCTGCTGGGCCTGCTGGCCGCTGTGCCGGCCTTTGCCAAAACTTACGTCAACGGCATCGACGCCAACTACCCGCCCTTTGCCTACATCGACGAAAAAACCGGACAGCCCGCCGGTTTTGACGTCGACGCCATGAACTGGATCGCCAAGGCTATGGGCGTCACCATCACCCACCAGGCCATGGCTTGGGACGGCATCGTCCCCGCTCTTGCCAACAAGCAGATCGACATGATCTGCTCCGGCATGAGCATCACGGAAAAACGCCGCAAGATGGTGGACTTCTCTGATCCGTATTGGACGGTCTCCCGCGTCTTCCTGGTGAAGAAGGACTCCGCCCTGACGCCCAAGGACATCCTTTCCAAGCCCATCAAGCTGGGCGTGCAGCGCGGCACCTCCGAAGCCGACGCCATCAAGCAGGAGCAGAAGGAAAAGGGCTACCCCTTTGAACTGCGCTTCTATGAATCCTGCCCCCTGGCCGTGGAAGACCTGCTCAACGGCCGTATCGACGCCGCCCTCATGGACCAGCTCCCGGCCGAGGATTCCATCGCCAAGGGCAAGGCCGTGAAGAAGGTCGGCACCCACGGCGAGCCCGACCAGTTCGGCGTGGCCATCCGCAAGGGTGACGCCGAGCTCCGCGCCCTCATCGACGAAGGCTTCCGCAAGCTCCAGGCCGACCCGTATTGGCAGGAGCTGCAGAACAAGTATCTGCGCAAGTAATGACAGCCCGGGCCCCACGCCCTCGCTGCCCTGACGTAGGCAAGGCCGCCACCAGCGTGGCGGCCTTGCCCCTGTCTCTTCCATCAACCATCTGTGTGCCATGAATTCATTGCAAGTCATCTGGGATGTCCTGCCCAACATCCTCGGCGGAACGCTGACCACCGTCAGCGCTGTGGCGCTGGCCCTCGGCATGGGCCTTGTGCTCGGCATCCCTCTGGCCGTGGGGCAGGCCTATGGCGGTAGGGCGGTGCGCGCCGCCGTCGGGCTGTACGTCTGGTTTTTCCGCGGCGTGCCCATCCTCGTGCTCCTCTTCCTCAGCTATGGCCTGTGCTTAAGCCTGGATTTCCCCCTGCCGCCCTTCCTGGCCTCCTGTCTGGTCATGGGCTGCATCAGCACGGCCTATCAGTCGCAGATATTCCGCGGCGCCATCGAGAGCCTGCCGCAGGGGCAGCTCAAGGCCGCCCGCGCCCTCGGCATGACCGATGGCTGCGGTATCGCCTGCATCATCCTCCCGCAGGCGCTGCGGCTTTCGCTCCCCGGCTGGGCCAATGAATTTTCCATCCTTCTCAAGGATTCCGCCGTCTGCTATGTGCTTGGTACGCAGGAGATCATGTCCCGCGCCACGGCAGCGGCCCAGCGCACCCATGAACATCTTGCCCTTTTCGCCCTTGCGGGCCTCATCTACTTCATTCTCACGCTCGTGGTGCTGAAACTCCTGCGCGCCCTGGAAAACCGGGTCCACATCCCCGGCTACTCCACCGGCGGCACGATCGGCATGGGGGCGGCGGGGTAACCATGAGCCAAACCGTATTGCAGGTCGCCCACCTGTCCAAGAAACTCGGCGGGAAACCCATCTTGCAGGACTGCTCCCTCACTCTGGATCGGGGGGAGCTCAAGGTGCTCATCGGCCCTTCCGGGGCCGGCAAAAGCACCCTGCTCCAGTGCATCAACTGCCTCATCCCGCCTGACGAGGGCAAGATCCTGCTCGAAGGCCGCGCGCTCAACTTCAACGACAAGCGCGCTCTCTGCGCCTTCAGGGCGCAGGTGGGGATGATCTTCCAGGATTTCAACCTGTTCGATCATCTCACTGCTGAGGAGAACGTGGCCATCGCCCTGCGCAAGGTGCGCGGCATGAACCGGCAGGACGCCCAGCGCCGCGCCCAAGAGGAACTGGGACGTGTCGGCATGTCCCGTCGGGCCGGTCTCTACCCGGCGCAGCTCTCCGGCGGCCAGAAACAGCGCGTGGCCATCGCGCGGGCGCTGGCCATGGATCCCAAGGTCATTCTGCTGGATGAGCCCACCTCCGCCCTTGACCCCGAACTCGTCGGCGAAGTGCTGGCCGTCATCAAGGATCTCGCCCGTGGCGGCATGACCATGCTCATGGCCACCCATCAGATGGACTTCGCCCGCGCTCTCGCGCACGAGATCCTCTTCATGGAACAGGGCATCATCATCGAGCAAGGCTCCCCCGACGTACTGCTGGCCGAGGGCAGCGGCACCCGTACACGGGACTTTTGCAAGCATCTTCTGGAGATGGGAGCCTAGGCGTGTTCGATGCAGCCTTTGTGTCTCAGGACCTTCTGCCCGCGCTCAATCGTGGCCTGCTGGTCAGCATAGCTCTCATCATCCCGTCCGGTCTGTTCGGCTTCGTCGGCGGCGTCCTGCTGGGCTGCGTCCGCGCTTTCGGCAGCCCCTGGGCGCGCCGCCTCGGCGATGCTTACACGGCCATCATCCGCGGTGTGCCGCTGGCCGTGCAACTGATGATGATCTATTTTGCCCTGCCCAAGATCGGCATCTACTTCGACCCCTACGGAGCCTCCCTCGTCAGCTTCATCCTCTGCAATTCCGCTTATCAATCGGAATACATCCGCGGGGCGCTGCTTTCCATCCGTCAGGGGCAAATCAAGGCCGCTCAGGCCCTGGGCATGGACACGTTGCAGACCATCGTCTGGATCGTCATCCCCCAGGCGGCCCGTCGCGCTCTTCCAGGCTGCGGCAACGAGATCATCTATCTCATCAAGTACAGCTCGCTGGCCCACCTTGCCACGTGCATGGAGCTCATGGGAGAAGGCAAAGTGGTCGCCTCGGATACCTTCCGCTTTACCGAAGTCTTTCTCGTCGTCGGCGCCTACTATCTCGTCATGGTGACCCTGGCCACCTGGCTCCTGCACTGGCTGGAACGCCGCTTCCATGTGCCGGGCTTCGGCGCACGCTGATTTTCCAATTTGCTATTTGCGGGGGAAAGGAGGGAGCTTTTTGCAAAAAGCCCCCTCCTTTCCCCCGCCCCCCTTTCCTCCCGCAAAAACTCTTACCGTGGAAGATGACACGTTGACGCGCCCTCTCCGGCCTGTCTTCGGTCGATGGTCTCCCGGCAGCATGAAAAAAGAGCGTTTCCCCCGTAAGGGGAAACGCTCTTTTTAAAACATTTTCAGTTTGAAACACTTTGTGGTTCCAAACCATGCGGCCTGTCGTTTCGCGGCAAAAGCACGGTTTTTTACGCTTGTTTTTGACCAAGCGGACAGCGCCGACGCCTTGTGTTTCAGCTCTTGCCAAGGCAAAACGGTCGTGCGGTACTGCTGCGGCCAGTGGCACATCATTTCTGCAACGCAGGGAGGTTCCCCTTCCCCGGGCAAAAATACGCCGCTAACCGCCGAGGTAGGCTTCGCGGACGCTGGGGTCGGCCAGCAGGTTTTGCGCGGTGTCGTGCATGACCACGTTGCCCACTTCGAGCACATAGCCACGCGAAGCCAGTTTGAGGGCGGCGCGGGCATTCTGCTCCACGAGGAGGACGGTCACTCCGCTGGCGCTGATATTGCGTACGGTCTCGAAGATGGAGCGAACGAAGAGCGGCGCGAGACCGAGGGAGGGCTCATCAAGCAGGAGCAGACGGGGCTGGGCCATGAGGGCGCGCCCGATGGCGAGCATCTGCTGTTCACCGCCGGAGAGCGTCCCGGCCAGCTGATCCCGGCGCTCGAAGAGGCGGGGGAAAAGGTCGAATATCCACTCCAGCGTCTTTTCGCACTTTTCCTTGTCGCGAACGGAAAACGCGCCGAGGCGCAGGTTTTCCAGCACGCTCATGGTCCCGAAGACCCGGCGGCCTTCGGGAGACTGGGCGATCCCCTGCCGCACCACATCGTGCGCGGGGATACGCAGCAGGGATCTGCCGTCAAAAAGGATGTCCCCATCGCAGGGACGCACCAGACCGCTGATGCTCAGCAACGTCGTACTCTTGCCCGCGCCGTTGGCACCGAGCAGCGTGACGATCTCGCCTTCTTCCACATGCAGATCAATGCCGTGCAGAGCTTCCACGTTGCCGTAGCGGACACGGACCCCTTTCAGTTCCAGCAGCGCCATTACCAGACCTCCGATTCCGCGCCCAGATAGGCTTCGATGACGGCGGGATTAGCCCGGACGACAGCAGGCTCTCCCTGCGCGATCAGACAGCCGTTTTCCAGCACCACCAATTTCTCGCATATCCGCATGACGAGCCGCATGTCGTGTTCGATGAGCAGGACGGTGATGCCCCGGTCTCGAATGGCGCTGATAAGGTCGATGAGCGCTACGGTCTCCTGATCGTTCATGCCGCCGGCGGGCTCATCCAGGATGAGCAGATGCGGGTCGGAAGCCAGCGCGCGGGCGATCTCCAGCAGTCGCTGGTTGCCGTAGGAAAGGCTGCCCGCCTCCTCGGCGTGATGCCCGGCAAGGCCCACGAACTCCAATTCCTCCATGCAACGACGCACGGCCTCGCGCTCTTCCCGGCGCTGGGCCGGAGTATGCAGCATGGAGGCCAAAAGCCCGGACTTGAGACGGCAATGCCGTCCGGCAAGGACGTTTTCCAGCACCGGCAGGCGCCCGAACAGGCGGATGCTCTGGAAGGTGCGCGCTATGCCCAGTTTCACCAGCGCGTGCGGCCTCAATCCGGTGACGTTGCGACCGGCGAAGGAGATCCGTCCATGCTCCGGTCGATAATTCCCGGTGATGCAGTTGAATACCGTGGTCTTGCCCGCGCCGTTGGGGCCGATGAGCCCGACGACGCTGCCTTCTTCCACCGAGAAGGACAGCTCGTTCAACGCCACCAGACCGCCGAACAATTTGCTGACTTCGTGCAGTTCGAGCAGGCTCATGCCGCACCTCCCGCGGAGGCGCCGCCCGCGCCGCTGCCGCTATCCGCCACATGGTAACGCCGGGGGCGCGGCGGCAGCAGGCCCTGCGGCCGCCAGATCATCATCAGCATCATGGCCAGACCGAAGATGAGCATTCGGGCATTGGAGAATTCCCGCAGCAGCTCCGGCAGACCGATGAAGAGAAAGGCACTGACGAGGACGCCCAGTATGCTGCCGCCGGAAAGGATGACCACGGCGAAGATGATGACGGATTCCATGAAGTTGAAGGATTCCGGCGTGATGGTCGTCATCTGCGCCGCGTAGAGCGTACCGGCCATGCCGGCCCAGAAGGCCCCGAGCACGAAGGCGGACAGCTTGTAGCTGGTCACATGCACGCCGCAGCCTTCGGCGGCCACGTCATCTTCCTTGATGTAGTTGAGGGCGCGGCCGTAGCGGGAGCGCCACAAACCGTAGAACAGGAGGATGCTCACCGCCACCATGCCCCAGACGAGGTAGTAAAAATGCACGGTCTTGACGATCTTGAAGCCGAAGAAATTGGGGCGGGCAATGCCGAAGATGCCGTTGGAGCCGCCGGTATAGCCGCCCACGTCGTTGAGCAGGGCGATGCGGACGATCTCCACGATACCGATGGTCACGATGAGCAGATAGTCACCGCGCAGATGGATGATGGGACGCGCCACCGCCACGGCCACCAACGCCGCCACTGCCCCGGCCACCGGCATGGCGGCAAAGATGGGCCACTGATACAGCGTGTTCAGAATGGCCGTGGTATAGGCCCCTACGGCGTAAAAGGCCGCGTGCCCCATGTGGAAGATGCCCGCCTGACCAAGGATGACATTGAGCGACAGGCCCAGCAGCGCGTAAAGCCCGACGTTCACGCAGACCGAGATCCAGTAGGGTCCCGCCACCAGCGGCAGCAGGGCCAGACACAAGGTCAGCAGTATGCCGGCAAGGGTTCGCAGGTTCATAGTTTGTCCGCCGTGCGTTCGCCCAGGATCCCTGTGGGCCGGATGATGAGGATGAGGATGAGCACCAGGAAAGCGATGGCGTCCTTCCAGGCGATGGCGATATAGCCTGCGGCAAGGGCTTCGATGACGCCGAGCAGCAGACCGCCGAGCATGGCCCCGGGGATATTGCCTATGCCGCCCAGGATGGCGGCGGTGAAAGCCTTGAGGCCATAGCTCCAGCCCATGGTGAAGTCGATCTGGCCGTAGTAGATGCCGACCATGAGCCCGGCCGCGCCCCCCAGACCGGGGCCGATGAAGAATACCAGCGAGATGACGCGGTTGACGTTGATGCCCATGAGCCGGGCCGCCCCCTGATCGATGGCCACGGCGCGGATGGCGGCTCCGGTGCGGGTCCGCTGGATGAAGGCCCAGAGCGCCAGCATGAGCAGGACGCTGGCGGCGATGACCATCAGACGCACCCCGGGCACGGCCATGCCGAACAGACTCACCGTGAAATCAGGGCGCAGATAGTCGGGATAGACGTAAAAACGCGCTCCATAGATGAGCATGACCGCATTCTGGAAAAAGATGGAAGCTCCCAGAGCGGAGACGACGGCGGAAAGCCGGTTGGCCTTGCGCAGGGGCCGGTAGGCCGTGCGTTCGAGCAGACAGCCGAGGATGGCCACCAGCAGTCCCACCATGACGAACACGGCCAGCACGGCGGCCGCAGGCCCCAGAAGGCCGGACAGATTGCAGCTCACCAGCAGGGTCAGCCCCAGATACGCGCCGATGGTGAACAGGTCCCCGTGCGCGAAGTTGATGAGCTTGAGCACGCCGTAGACCATGGTATAGCCGAGCGCGACCAGAGCATAGATGCCGCCGACGGCAAGTCCGTTGAGCAGTTGCTGAAAAAATTGTTCCATAGGGCACTTGCGCGCCGCGGCCCGTCACCGCAAGGCGGTTCCGGGCGCGCGGCGCTTTTGGCAGATATGATGTCGATTACAGGCAGCGGCGCTGCCCTGCTACTTCTGCGGCAGAAGGATGAACTTCCCCTGCTCGTCAACCATGTAGGAGCGGTAGAATTCGCCCACGCGATCCCCCTTCTCGTCAAAGCCGAGCTTGCCGGTGAGGCCGGGCATGTCCTTGAGCTGCTTGAGCCACTCGGCCATTTCTTCGGGGTCGGTCTTGCCGGCGGCAAGGGCGGCCTCGACGACCTTGTAAGCGTCGCCGGCCACCACGGCCCAGACGGAGACCGGGACGCTCTGGTAACGCGCCTTGTAGGCTTCCAGGAAATGCCGGGCTTCCTGCGTGTCCATATCCTGCGGCAGGGGCGGGCTGATGAAGAAATAGCCCTTGGCGGCATCCGCGCCGGCGATCTTCACGAGATCCTGATGATTGGCGGCATCGCCGCCCATCATGGGCACGTCCCAGCCCATTTCCTTCTTCTGGCGCAGCAACATGCCGGTCTCGGGATAATACCCGGTGAAGAACACCACGTCAGGCGCGGCGGCCTTGAGCTTGGTGAGGATGGCGGTATAGTCGCGCTCGCCGGGCGTCAGGGCGTCATAAAACACGATCTCCACCCCGGCCTTCTCCAGCGCCTTTCGGCTCTCGTCGGCAAGGCCCTTGGCATAGGAGGACTTGTCGTGCAGCAGGGCGACCTTCTTGAAGCCGCCCTTGACGATGGCGGCGGCGGCAGCGGCCCCCTGCGCGTCGTCACGCGGGCAGGTACGGAAAAAGAGCGGCAGGCCCTTTTCGGTGAGCCGGATGCTGGTGGAGCCCGTCCCCACATGCACGAGCCCGGCCTCAGCGATGATGTTCTGACTGGCTTCCGTCACGGCGGAGCCGTAGGTGCCGATGACGGCAACGACACCGGCGCCGGCGAGCTTCTGGGCCGCCAGCGCCGCCGTGCGGGGATCACCGGCGTCGTCCTCCACCACGAGCTCGACCTTCTTGCCGTTGATGCCTCCGGCGGCATTGGTCTCATCCACCAGCAGGCTGACGATATTTTTCATGTCCTGCCCTTCGGAGGCCCATTTGCCCGTCAGCGGACACATGAGGCCCAGCCTGATGGTCTCGGCAAGAGCCGGGGAGGCAAGACCCAGGGCCACGGCGCACAATGCCCCGCCGGCCAGAATGCGTTTCCAGATGTTCATAGATCCCCCGATGCAGGATAAAAAATTGGCAGAGGGGCAGTCTACCCCAAAACGCCGCAAAGGAAAAGCCCCGCTTTCTCAGGCCGAGCGGTAGGTCGCCATGGCCACCAGCGTATCGGTCAGGGTCCGGCTGAACCGCCCCAGCAGCGCCGCCGTATCGGCTCCGGCGCGGATGGCCATTTCCAGCTCAAAGGCCGCCGACGCCAGCGGCTTCGCCCCCAGATTGGCCGCCGCCCCCTTGAGGTTGTGCACCAGTTTCCAGGCGGTATCGCGGTCGTCATTGCGCAGGGCCCCCTCCACCTGGACGGCGGTCTCCCGCTCGTCCTCCATGAAGGTCCCCAGCAGCTTGCGGTAGAGGGTCTCGTTCCCGCCCACGCGAGGCAGGGCTTCCTTCACATCCAGAAAATGCTCTCCCATATTTCCTCCTCAAACAGCTCTTGCCGTCATTATAGTTTCCCGATCCGGCTCGCCGGGACCATGCCCGCATCAGGGCCCGATCCTCCCCATGCCGGTTTATTTTGGGCAAAGCCCCCGCTCCGCTGCCGATGCCTTACGGATCCCCGGCAGACAGGCACGGCCCGCGGCCGCCTTCCCGTCGCCGCCGAACGCGGCAAGGCTCGACCGCTCCCCCCGAGGGGAGAAAAGGCCTTCCCGTCAGCCTTCTCCTCAAGCCCACCTGTCCCATCCCCCGCACTTTTTCCGAGAAGATGGACGAGGTATGCGGCGAGCGTTCATCAAAAGCCATGCAGGCCATGCCTGATTTACATTATGGGTCATGACTAGCAGAGAGTCCATAAAGAGGCTAAAAGCAAGTTATGACAATGAAAAACAAGTACGCTTGCCGT
>NZ_CALVHE010000057.1 GCF_944327235.1 uncultured Desulfovibrio sp. | reverse complement strand
GTGTAGAGGGGCTTGCCCCTCTCACCCCCTGCCGCCAGCCGCGCAGGCTACCACGCCCGGACGCCGGGCAACAGCCGCCAGCCAGCGAAAGGAAGAAAAAAAGGAAACAAGCCTCGCTCCGCGCCGACTGCCCCCTGCGGCGAGCGGCGGACAGGGTACACGTCATGCGACAGGGACGCCCTCCGCCACGCGGACAGGGGTGTACAGGGGTCGTAGGGGGTGTAGAGGGGCTTGCCCCTCTCACCCCCTGCCGCCAGCCGCGCAGGCTACCACGCCCGGACGCCGGGCAACAGCCGTAAGCCAGCGACAGGAAAAGGAGAATATACCCGCCGGAAGGCGACCACCCCCAGATGCTGGGCAACAGTCGCCAGCCAGCGACGGAAAAGAGGAAAAATGACGTTTCAGCCCCTGTCCCGCGCCTGCCAGTGCAGGAGCAGGGCGGAATTGACGATGACCAGCACCGAACCGGCATTATGCACCAGCGCGCCGCTCACCGGGGAGAGCAGGCCGCCCATGGCCAGGAAGATGGCCGCGAAGTTGAGCAGCATGGAGAAGCTGAGGTTGCAGGTTATGGTGCGCATCGTGCGTCGTGCGAGGGCGAAGATGTGCGGCAGCTCGCGGATGTCGTCCTGGACGAGCGCCATGTCCGCCGCTTCCACGGCGATGTCGCTGCCCGCGCCGCCCATCGCCACTCCCACCAGGGCCGTCTTGAGGGCCGGAGCGTCGTTGATGCCGTCACCGATCATGCAGACGGGCCGTCCCTGCGCTTCCTGTTGCCGTATCCAGCGGAGCTTGTCCTCCGGCAGGCAGTGGGCGCGCACGTCAGCCAGCGGGAGCTGTCGGGCCACGGACTGCGCGGCGGCGTCGCTGTCGCCGGTCAGCAGGACGGTCTCCACGCCGCAACGGCGAAGCCCGGCGAGCGTCTGTCCCGCCGTGGGCCGCAGCTGGTCGGCCAGCGCCACCAGTCCGGCCGCCTTGCCGTCCAGCGCCACATAGACGAGGGACTGGCCCTGCCCCAGGGCCGCCCGCGCTTCCGCTTCCAGTTCCGGCGGCAGGCTGATGCCGTGCCCGGACAGCAGGGCGGCATTGCCCGCCAGCACCTGTCTGCCGTCGCAGCGCGCGCTCACCCCACGACCCGGCAGCATGTGGAAGTCCTCCACCGGCGCGGCCTTTGCCGCAGTTGCGCGGAAATGGCGCACGATGGCCTTGCCCAGCGGATGCTCGGAGCGCTGTTCCGCCGAGGCGGTCAGGCGCAACAGCTCATCGGGCGTCAGGTCGGGCAGGGCGCTGTGCACACGGACAACGCCGGGCGTGCCGAAGGTGAGGGTGCCCGTCTTGTCGAAAGCCACCGTCCGCACGCGGGCCAGCCGTTCCAGCGCGTCCCCTTCCTTGACGAGCACGCCGTGCCGCGTGGCGTTGCCGATGGCGGCCATGATGGCCGTCGGCGTGGCCAGCACCAGCGCGCAGGGACAAAAGACCACAAGGATGGTCACGGCCCGCAGCGCTTCCCCGGTGACGAGCCAGGTCCCCGCCGCCGCGAGCAGGGCCGTCAGCACGATCCAGGTGGCCCAGCGGTCGGCCAGACGCACGATGCGGGCCTTGCCCGCGTCCGCGGACTGCACGAGACGGATCATGCGTTGCAGCGCGCTGTCCTCGCCCACCCTGACGGCGCGCATGTCGAACGCGCCGAACTGGTTGACCGTGCCGCTGCTGACCTCGTCGCCGGGTCCCTTGTCCACAGGCAGGGATTCCCCGGTCATGACCGATTGGTCGATGGCCGTCTGGCCGGAAAGGATGAGGCCGTCCACGGGGATGGTCTCGCCGGGGAGCACGCGCAGCGTATCGCCCGCCTGTACGGCTTCGGCCGGGATGACGCTTTCCGCGCCGTCCTCGGCCAGACGACGGGCCGTGCGCGGACGAAGATGCACGAGCCGTTCGATGCCTGCCCGCGCCCGCGCCACGGTGCGCTCTTCCAGCAGCGCGCCGAGCTGCATGATGAACGCCACCTCGCCCGCGGCAAAGATCTCCCCGATGATGACGGAGGCCACCAGCGCCAGCGACACCAGCACGTCCGCGCGGATGTCGAAACGGGTGAAGAGCCCCTCCGCGCCTTCGCGGAGGATGGGCACGCCGCAGAGCAGGACCGCCAGCCAGGCCGGGTCCAGCCAGCCGATACGCACGCCAAGGAAACTCAGTGTCAGCGCCAATGCGGACGCGCCCAGCGCCGCCGCCTGCCGCGGCTCCTCCCGCAGCCATTGCCGTACTCCTGTCAGCATGGTGTCCTCCTTGCCGAGAATTGAAAACCAAATTCATTCGGGAGGAACTATACCCATAGGGGTATGGGTAGTCAAGCGCGGGCAAAAAAAAGGGCGGGTCAGCTGCGGCGGGCAAAGTGGTCGATGGCCTTGGCAAAGGCGGCTATGGTGGCGTCGGCGTCGCCATGCTCGATGCCGTCGCGCACGCAGTGCTGCAGGTGGCCTTCCAGGATGATCTGGCCGACCTTGTGCAGCGCGCCCTTGACGGCGTTGATCTGCATGAGCACGTCTTCACAGGGGACATCCCTGTCGATCATCTGGTCGATGGCCTTGAGCTGTCCGATGAGCTTGCCGATGCGGCGATGCAGCTTTTCGGCGTCCATACATTGCTTCATGGCGTCCTCGTGCGGGAGAGGCCCGCGTGCGGGCAAGAGCGTTTCACCACAAATCTTACAAACTATTTGGGCGGGGTGGACGTGGGTCCCTTCCCTGCCCCTTCCTCTCAGGCAGCTTCCGTTTGCAACGCTTCGCGTCACAAACCCGCGGCGGCCTGTCGCTTCGCGGAAAAACGCGGTCATCCCGCTTCTTTTGAGCCGGGCGGCGCTGTGCCGCCGTCTCGCGTTTCGCCGTTTTCAACGGCAAACGCAATGAAAGCGCGCTGGGGAAGGGATAGGGGGTTTGGGGGGAAGGGGACCCCCTCCCCCCCAAAGTGACCCGCTATGGTACAGCAGTCCCTATCCCTTGAAGGGAGAGATCTTGCGCAGGGTCTCGATGACGGACGGCAGGTGCTGTACGGTGAAGTCCACTTCCTCTTCGGTGGTGTACCGCGAGAGGGAGAAGCGCACCGAGCCGTGGGCGAAGGTGAAGGGCACGCCCATGGCCCGCAGCACATGCGAAGGCTCGAGGCTGCCGGACGTACAGGCCGATCCGGAGCTGGCGCAGATGCCCAGCCGGTCGAGCATGAGCAGGATGGCCTCGCCTTCCACGTTCTTGAACGCGATGTTGGTGGTATTGGGCAGGCGGCGTTCCGTATCGCCGTTGACGCGGCAGTCCGGGATGGCCGCCAGCAGGCCCTGTTCCAGCTTGTCCCGCAGGCGGGCGACGTCGGTACGTTCCCGCTCCATGTGGTCGGCGGCGAGCTGTGCGGCCATGCCCAGCCCGATGATGTAGGGCACGTTCTCCGTCCCGGCACGGCGGCCATGTTCCTGATGCCCGCCGCGCAGCAGGGGACGGAAGCGGACGCCCTTGCGGACGTAGAGGACGCCGATACCCTTGGGGGCATGGAGCTTGTGCCCTGAGAGGGAGAGCATACCGATGGCCGAGCTGTCCAGATCCAGCGGCACCTTGCCCACGGCCTGCACGGCGTCGGTATGGAAGAGCACGCCCCTTTCCGCGGCCATGCGGGCCATCTCCTCGACGGGGTAGATGGTCCCCACCTCGTTGTTGGCGCACATGATACTGACCAGCGCGGTGTCCTCGCGCAGGGCGTCGGCGTAGGCGTCGAGGTCGAGACGGCACTTGTCGTCCACGGGCAGATAGGTGACGTGATAGCCTTGCCGCTCCCAGTACTGGGCCACATTGAGGATGGCGGGATGCTCCACGCGGGTGGTGATGATGCGCCGCTTTTCCGGCTGGGTCTGCAGGGCGCTCCAGAAGGCGGCGTTGTCGCTTTCCGAGCCGCAGGAGGTAAAGATGATCTCATCGGGCCGCGCGCCGAGCAGGCGGGCCACCCGCTGACGGGCCTCGTCCACGGCCCCGGCGACCTGGCCGCCGAAGCTGTGCATGGAGGAGGGGTTGCCGTAGAGTTCGCCCAGATAGGGCAGCATGGCGTCCCGTACTTCGGGGGCCACGGCGGTGGTGGCGTTGTTGTCGAGGTAGATGGTCTTCATGGCTAGGCTTCCTCCACGATGATGTCGTCTTCCACCTGTTCGCGCAGGGTGCGCTGCACGAGGTCGTGCAGGGTGACGGCGCTGGCCCGGCACTGGGCGCAGCGGCCGCCCAGATTGACCAGCACCCGCTTGCCGTCCACGTCCACCAGTTCGATGGTGCCGCCGTCGGCCTCGAGCTGGGGCCGGATCTCCTCGTCGATGACCTTCATGACGCGCTGCATACGCTGCACGTTGGTCAGGCGGGGCCTGGGGGCGATCTCCACAAGGCGGGGGCTGCGCAGCTCGTCGGCCAGGATCTCCGCGATCTGGTCGAGGCAGTCGCCGCAGGCGCCGCCGGCCTTGGTGTAATTGGTGATCTCCTCCACGGTCCTGAGGCCGTTCTCACGGATGGCGCGCAGGATCTGGGCATCGGTCACGCCGAAGCACTTGCAGACGAGCTTGCCCTCTTCGTGGGCGTGGGGGACGGCCGGTTCCCCCTTCCACTGACGGATGGCGGCCTCCAGCGCTTCGGCCCCCATGACGGAGCAGTGCATCTTTTCCTTGGGCAGGCCGCCGAGGGCGTTGGCGATGTCCTTGTTGGTCAGCTTGACGGCCTCGTCCACGGACATGCCCTTGACCAGTTCCGTCAGCACGGAGCTGGACGCGATGGCGCTGGCGCAGCCGAAGGTCTCGAAACCGGCATCCTCGATGATGCCCTGGTCGTTGATGCGGAGATAGAGCTTGAGCGCGTCGCCGCAGGCCAGACTGCCCACCTCACCGATGGCGTTGGCGTCGGCCAGGGGACCGGCATTGCGGGGATGCAGGAAATGATCATGAACGGCGTCGGTATAATTCCACATGGTTATATCCTCCGAGCGTTGGAGCATTTTTTCAGTAGAGCATTTTCCGTTTGAAACGCCTTGCGTTCCAAACCATACGGCCTGTCGTTCGCGGCAGGCGCGTGGTCTGTCCGCTCGCTTCGGGCCGGGCGGCGTTGTCCCGCCGCCTCGCGTCCCTGACTCTTCCCCCGGTAAAAGCGCGCTGGGGAAGGGATGGGGGGCTTGGGGGGAAGGGGAACCCCTCCAGCGCCGGCGGAGGGGTTCCCCTTCCCCCCAACTACGCAGCGAATAGCATCAGGGCTAGGCGACGCGGGAGCCTTACGGGCATCGACAGCGGAGCGAGGGGTCCCCCTTCCCCCCAAGCAGACAGCGAAGAGTGTTAACAGGCCCTGGTGCGTTCCGCTTCAGGAAGCCTTTTCGGCGTCGAGGATATCCTGCAGCGTGCGTTCCCGCAGGAACTTCCTCACATGTTCATCCAGTTCGTGCCAGAACAGCCGCGAAGAGCAACTGTCCTGCCGTTTGCAGTGTTTGCCGCCCGTCAGGCAGGAGACCGGGGAGATCTCCCCTTCCAGCTGGGCAAAGACCTCTTCCAGATTGATCTGCGAGGCCGGGCGGGCCAGACGATAGCCGCCGCCCGAACCCCGCACCGCGAAGAGGATATCGACGGGCTTGAGGGCGCGCACGATCTGTTCCAGATAGCCGGAGGAGATGTTCTCCTCCCGGGCGATCTGTCCCAGATGTACCAGCGCTCCGTCCGGCTGCTGGGCGAGCCGCAGCAGGAAGCGCAGACCGTAGCGGGTGCGGGTGGAAAAGCGCATGGCGTCCCCCTCAGGACTGTTTGGGGCTTTCCCTGGTGAAATCGAAGGGAGTGCCCTGATAGACGTAATAATTGAGCCAGTTGCTGTAAAAGAGGTGGGCATGTGCCCGCCAGGTCATGAGCGGCAGTCTGTCCGGGTCCTCGTCCGGGTAGTAGTGCAGCGGCGGCGGCGTGTCCATGCCGCGCAGGCGGTCGCGCCGGTATTCGGCATCCAGCGTGCCGCGGTCGTATTCCAGATGGCCGGTCATGAAGACCTGCGCATGGTCCACCCGCTCCACCAGCGTCAGCCCCGCCTCGTCCGATTCGGCCAGTATCCGCAGGTCGGGGATCTTGCGTACGTCCTCGCTGCGCACTTCCGTATGGCGGGAATGCGGCGCGGGGAAATCGTCGTCGAAGCCCCGGAAGAGGCGGCAGGAGGTCTGCCGCACCTGATGCCGGAACACGCCGAAGCGCTTGGACGGCAGGTCGTACTTGGGCACGCCGTAAAAATGGTAGAGCGCCGCCTGCGCCGCCCAGCAGATGTAGAGCGTGGAATAGACGTTGTCCGCGGCGTACTGCATGATGTCCAGCAGTTCCTGCCAGTAGTCCACGGCCTCGAACGGCAGATGCTCCACCGGCGCGCCCGTGACCACCATGCCGTCGAAACGGCGATGGCGGATCTCGTCGAAGGTGCGGTAGAAGCGTTCCAGATGCACGAGCGGCGTGTTCTTGGACTCATGCTGGGCCGTCCGCAAGAGGGTGATGTTCACCTGGAGCGGCGAGTTGCCCAGCAGGCGCAGGAGCTGCGTCTCGGTGGCGATCTTGGTGGGCATCAGGTTGACGATGACGATCTCCAGCGGACGAATGTCCTGCCGTTCGGCACGCTCCTCGGTCATGACGAAAATGTTTTCGTTTTCCAGGGCGAGGCGGGCAGGGAGGTCGGCAGGAATCTGAATGGGCATGGGAATCTCGTTGGGTTGTATGTGCTTTCGGTAAAAACATAGTCAGCAACTATGTTTTGTCAAGTCTTGCGGGAGGACTTATCCCAGACGCACCGTATGGCTGTACAGGGGCACGCTGACGCCCGCGGCCGCAAGGGCCTTCTGCGCCAGCATGTCCAGCCCGCCGCAGCAGGGGACGCTCATGCTCAGGACGGTGATGTCCCGCACGGCATTGGCCGCGAGGATGTCGGTCAGCTTTTGCAGGTATTCGCGGCTGTCGTCCAGCTTGGGACAGGCGATGAGCGCCACGCGGCCGTCCAGCCAGTCGCGGTGCAGATCGGGCAGGCAGAAGCCCGCGCAATGGGCGGCCAGCAGCAGGCGCGCCCCGCGCAGATAGGGCGCGGACGGCGTCACGAGGCGAAGCTGCAGGGGCCAGGTGGCTGTCCGGGCCTGCGGCGAGAGCGGGGAGGCGTCCTGACCGGTCGATGCGTCCCGCGCGGACAGGAGGGGCGAGAGGCTGCGCGGGGCGCTGCCGGGGCAGCCGTGTCCGGCGGTGGTCCCGGCCGGGCGGCCTTCCCGGGCGGCCTTGGCCGCGAGGGCGGCGGCCTCGTCAAAGGCCGGGGCTTCGCGGGTCACGATGCGCAGCGCGCCGCGCGGGCAGTTGAGGCAGGCGCCGAGACCGTCGCAATAGGCGTCGCTGATCAGGCGGGCCTTGCCGTCGATGACGGCCAGCGCGCCTTCGGCGCAGTCCAGCACGCACTGGCCGCAGCCGTCGCATTTTTCCTCGTCGATTTCGATGATGGGGCGTTGCATCGTCATCTCCTCTCCATCAGTTTTCCAGCAGGGAAGGCAGATCGCCGGGATGCCGGACGAGGCGGGCGGCTCCCGCCTCCCGGACCTCTTCCAGACCGCGGAAGCCCCAGGCCACGCCGACGCCGGTCATGCCCGCATGGCGGGCCGTGAGCATGTCCACGTCGCTGTCCCCGACATAAAAGCACTGCGCGGGGGATGTGCCGAGGTCGGCCGCCACGACAAGGGCGCCTGCCGGGTCGGGCTTGAGGGGGGTGTCCGGGCGTGCCCCGCGCACCACGGAAAAGACGCCGGGGAAGTGCGCGTCCATGAGCGCGCGGGTGTATTCGTCCGGCTTGTTGGAAAAGACGGCCAGACGCATGTCCCGGGCGGCGAGTTCCCGCAGGGCTTCGGGCATCCCCTCGTAGGGGCGGGTGGCGTCATTGAGGTGGGCGGCATAGATGGCGCGGGTCTCGTCCACCAGCGCGTCCACGGCCCGCTCGTCGGGACATTGCGCCCGCAGGCGTTCCAGCGCATCGCCCGGCAGGGCGCGCCGCACCAGTTTGCCGAAGCCGTTGCCCACCATCCGCCGGTAGGCTTCCGCCGGATGCGTGGGGTAGCCGTGGGCCGCAAGCATGGCGTTGCAGGCATTGCCGATATCCAGCAGGGTATCCAGCAGGGTGCCGTCCAGATCGAAGATGAATGCGCGCATACTCCCTCCGCGATAAAATGACCTGATATTATATAAGGATTTGCGCTGACCGACAAGTGCGCCCCACGGAGGGGGAAACGGCGGGACAGGGCGTCGGAATAGCGGGAGCTTTTTCGTTACTGGACAGCATGTCCCGGCATTGCTATGGTCAAGAGTCGTCAACTCCCAATGGAGGTGAGGGTCTATGGCACGACATGTTCTGACTCTGCAGGATCTGGGGGAATCGGGGAGCTGGCTGCTGGTGCAGCAGGCGCGCGGTATCCCTGATGCTCGTTCGCATACCGATTTCATGACCGAGCGCATGGCCATGCTGCTCTTCGCGCAGGAATCCCTGCCGGAACGGCTCTGCATCACGGCCGCCGTGCGCCAGATGGGCGGCTCCACCCTTTATCAGGGGACCAGCGGCGAGTGGCGCGAGGAGCTGGATCAGCATCAGCACCAGCTCATGGGCGTCATCAACTATTATGTGGACTGCATGTACCTCTACGGCTTCCCGGCCCGCATCTGGGAAAAGCGGGAGGTGGAAGTGGAGTTCCCGGTGATCAATGCCGGCAGCCCCGACGGGCATCCGGCGCACGCGCTGGCGGACATCGCTTGTATGCTCAAGTATTCCAGGGATGATCTCTCGAAGGTGCGCGTCGGCTGGATAGGCTGCACCAACGGCACGCTCTTCTCCCTCATCGAGGCCATGCAGTATTTCCCCTACAGCCTCCAGGTCGCCCTGCCGCCGCGCAACGACAGGGAGCCTGTCCTGCGGGCGGCGGCCCGCCACGGCGTCAAGGTGGATGTCGTGGAGACGCCGGAAGAGGCGGCCGCCGGAGTGGATTACCTCTTTGCCGGGTGCCGCAGCGAGCTGGATGTCCACGACGAACCGCACTGGCGCATCACGGAAAAGCTCATGGAAAAGGCCGCCCCGCAGGCCCATGTGCTGCTCGGCTCCCAGCCCATACGCGCCATCGGCGTCGAGAAGGGCCTTGCGCTCAGCCCGCGTTCACTGTTGCTGCTGCAGGCGGAGAATCGCCTGCGGGTGCACAAGCGGCTGCTGCACTGGGTCTTTCTGGAAAGCTAGGGCATCCCCGCGGGGAAATGCTCTGTCGGCTGCCTGACGGACGGCCGCCGCCAAGGCATGAGCGCCGTCCGCGAAAAGATGGCTCACGGCGGGCGGGATGATGCGTCCCGCCCCCAGGGCCTGTTAATACTATTCGCTGTCTGTTTGGGGGGGAAGGGGAACCCCTCGCTCTGCTGTCGATGCCTGTAAGGCTCCTGCGTCGTCTAACAGGCACGGCCCTGCGGGCCGCCTTTCGGTCGCGTTCTGCTGTCGATGCCTGTAAGGCTCCTGCGTCGCCTAACGGGCACGGCCCGACTGGGGGGAAGGGGAACCCCTCCGCCGGCGCTGGAGGGGTTCCCCTTCCCCCCAGGCCCCCCATCCCTTCCCCAGCGCGCTTTTATCGGGGGAGGGAACAGGGACGCGGGGTGAGCCTCCTGCCAAGGGCGAGCGGAGTGCACAGGCTGATTTTGCTTTGTCCCCCCGGCCCCCCATCCCTTCCCCAGCGCGCTTTTACCGGGGGAAGAGCCAGGGACACGCGGTAACCCCGCCTCTATGGCAAGCGGAGCGTGTACGGGCAATAGACTTATATATTGAAATTATTTGTAAAATTAGTGTTAACAGGCCCTAGGGCATTTTCAGTTTGAAACGCTTTGCGTTTCAAACCATATGGCTTGGTGTTTCGCGGAAAAAACGCGGTTTTTCCGCTTGGTTTCGACCGGGCGGAGCGGCGGTCCACCGGCCATATCCCCGCCGGGGACGGCGTTCCCTTCCGTCGCCGTCGCGCCGTGCCCGGACATGCGTCCCGCCGACCGGGACAGCCTCACACAAGGACGATGCGGAAAACAGCCGCCATGCCGTCGCGCCCGCGCGGGCCGTCGGCGGCGTCGCGGCCGGACAGGCCCCGCGCGCCGGGGCCCGGCCTTCCGCGAAAGGGTTTGCCATGAAAGCGCACGATATCCCGCTCATCGCGTCCCGTCAGGAACTGGAAGCCTTGCGTGCGGCAGGGCAGGGGCCAGTCGTGGGGCTGTGGGCCACGACCCTCGTCAACGACAATACGGCCCTGCTGCTGCTCCTGCGGGATGCGCTGGAACAGCGCGGCGTGCGGACCGTCTTTTTCCTGACCTGCAAGGAACAGTTGCCCCGGCATGTCCGCCAGTTGCCTCCGGCAAAACGGGCAGGGCTGTTCCGGGTGGAGAATCCGCACGTTTTCGCGGAAAGCGCCTTCCCGGACCTGCTCATCGCCAATACGCTGACCCTGACGGCCAAGCCCGCGGATTTTCGCGGCAAGACCATGATCCTGCCGCACTCGCCCACGGAGCGGATGCCCAACCGGCTTTCCTACTGGGCGGACTACCTCGTCACCCCCACCCGCGAGGCCGCGCCCTTCGACTATGGCGCTTTCCCCAATTTCTGCAAGCACTGCGCGGGCAGGACGCTGACGCTGCTGCCCGCCGGGTATCTCAAGAACGATCTGCTGTGCGCCGCCGCCCGTCGTCTGGGGCTCGGGCCGTACGGGCGCGCCAGCTTCTTCCCCCACTGGAAGCTGCCGCGCGGCATCGGCGCGGAAGCGCTGGGCAAGCTCTGGATAGAGCTCATCGAACGTTTTTTCAGCGCCTTTCCCGGCTGGGAATTCGTCCTGCGGCCGCTGGAAAGCCAGCGTGACGCCCCGCAGGTGCGGGCCGTGCGCGAACATTTTCGCGGGCGGGACAAGCGCCTCCTTGTGGAGTGCAGCGATGACGGACTGGACAGTCTGCTGCGGACAGATGTCCTGCTGACGGACTATTCCAGCGTCTGGCGCAACCATTCCTTCACGACGCTGCGGCCCGCCGTGCTCTTCCAGCCGGACGCCGAGGCCGCCGATCAGCCCCGTCGCGAGGAACACTACTGGCTGGCCTCCACGCCCGAAGCGGCCATTGCGGCCATGCGGCGGGCAATGGCGGACGACGGGACCATGCGGCGGGCCATACGGGCCCTGCGCGACAGGGAAAGCCTCAATTTCGGCCGGGCCGTCCCGTACGTCTGCGATGCCGTGCGGCACATCCTGGACGACGAGCCGCCCGCCGCCGATGCCGTGGTCATCGACAAGGGCGACAGCCCCTATACGGACTGTCGGGACTGGCTGCGCCTGCTGCGGCGGCCCTTTTCCCAGTGGCACCCCGAGAACGTGCCCGCCGTCCAGCAATGGCATGATGCGCTCCGCGGGCCTGATCCGCGAGTATGCCTTGCCATCCTGCGCGCCGGTCTGCGGTCCTGGGCCGACTATACGCGCCCCATAACGCGGGACGCCATGATCTTTCGCCTCCAGCACGCCCTTGCCGGTATGCCCGCCGCCTGGGGCATCGCCTTTTTGCGGCATCGCCGCAAGGTCGCCCCGCGCGATCCGCTGGCGGCCGTGTGGGCGGCGCACGCCCTCCAGCGCTGTCAGGGCGACCACCCCGCCGTGGCGGCCGAACTGCGCGAGGCCGTCCGGCATTGTCTGGAGATCGGCGTCCCCTCTTCGCCGCTCATGCTGGGCGTGCTCAATTTTTCGGATCTGCTGCCGGACGACAGCCTGCCGGAGGCGTCCGCTCCGCCGCTGCCGCACGCTGTGACCGCGGTCATGCGTCTGCAACGGGGGAACGTGGAGCAGGGGGCCGCCATCCTGCACGGCGTCTCGCGGCGCATCGAAGCCGGACAGGGCACGGCCCTTGCGGCCGCCGCCGTGGCCATAGGACAGTCCCTGCTCCGGCACGCGGACCAACGCCGTCCGACAACGGGACGCTACCGCGCCCTGCATCTGCCCGTCATGGGGCTGTGGCTCTCCTTTTCCAGCGGCGACGAAGCCCGTGCCCTGCTGGCCGACGCGCTGCCCGCCTTCCGGGACCTCGCCCGGCAGGACGCCCGCCTGCTCATGCCCTGCGTCCATCTTGCCGCCGCCGTGGGAGATGACGATACACGACGCAGGGTCTTTGCCGAGGCCCGGCAGCAGGGCGTCAGTATGCGGGACCTCGTGGTCATGGACGATATCCTGCGCGCTGTCGCCCAGAACGCCGACGTTCCGCCGTCCTTTTCCCGCCATGTCTGTGCGGGATAGGTAGGTAGAGTATTTTGCGGCTTGTTTGGTTTTTTGGGGGGAAGGGGAACCCCTCGCTCTGCTGTCGATGCCCGTAGCTTCCTTCGTCGCAACGGGCACGGCCCTACGGGCCGCCTTTCGGCCGCGCTCTGCTGTCGATGCCTGTAAGGCTCCTGCGTCGCCTAGCCCTGTTGATGCTATTCGCTGCGTAGTTGGGGGGAAGGGGAACCCCTCCGCCTGCGCGGGAGGTGTTCCCCTTCCCCCCAAGCCCCCCATCCCTTCCCCAGCGCGCTTTTAGAGCGTTTTGCCTTTTTCAAAGGCAAAACGCGAGGCGGCGGCACAGCGCCGTCCATCCCCAACCAAACGGAATGACCGCGCTTTTTCCGCGAAACAACAGGCCGTATGGGGGGAAACGCGAAACGCTGCAAACTGAAAATGCTTTATCAGGGGAAGAGTCGGAGACACGCGGCCCCCGCCCCTCAAAGGCAAGCGGAGCGTGTCCAGCTTGCTTGCTTCATCCATTGAAATGGTTTGTGGGATTTGTGTTTCTGGCCCTGACAGGCACGGTCTGCGGGCCGCCTTTCGGTCGCCGCCGGCGCTGGAGGGGTTTCCCTTCCCCCCAAACAGACAGCGAATAGTGTTAACAGGCCCTGGGTCACAGCAGGCGGGGCCGTTCCCCTGACTATGTGGTGAACAGCGCATGAAAAAAAGCTCCCGAAGGAGCTTTTTTGTTTTCAGCACAGGCGAAGGGTCAGGCATCAGGCCCGCTTCATGTCCTCGATGACCTCGTTGAGATGCCGCGCCTGCCGGGCCAGTTCGGTGATGGCCTGCGCCGCCTGCTGCATGGCCTTGGAGGTGCCGGTGGCGATATTGTTGATGTCAGCGATGGAGCGGTTGATCTCTTCGCTGGTGGCGGACTGTTCTTCGCCCGCTGTGGCGATGGCGCGCACTTCATCGGCGGACTGTTCGGCCATGCTGACGATCTGTTCCAGGGCCTGTCCCGACTTGGTGGAGAGTTCGGTGACGCGGGCGATGCTCTCCACGGCCACGTCCACCTGCCGGATGGACTTTTCCGTGCTGTTGCGGATGGCGCTGATGGCGTTGCCCACTTCGCTGGTCGAGGACATGGTCTTTTCGGCCAGCTTGCGGACCTCGTCGGCCACCACGGCGAAGCCGCGTCCTGCTTCCCCGGCGCGGGCGGCCTCGATGGCGGCATTGAGGGCGAGCAGGTTGGTCTGGTCCGCGATGTCGCTGATGACGCTCATGATCTGGGTGATGGAACGGGCGTTCTCCCCGAGCTGGGCCATGTCGTCCTTGAGCGTCAGGGAAATGGACTGGACATCTTCGATGCCCTTGACCACCTGCCGCACGATGTCCGCGCCCTCATCGGCGCAGTGGCGCATGTTGCTGGACATCTCCGCCGCCTGACCGGCGTTCTTGGCCACTTCCAGTACGGTGGCGTTCATCTCGTTCATGGCCGTGGCGGTCTCCATGGCCCGGTGGGCCTGCTGTTCCGCGCCGCTGGTGGATTCCTCCACCTGGCGGGCGAGCTGGGTGGAGGTGCTGGAAATGATGCTCACGGCGTCGGCAAGCTGATTGGCGGCATTGAACATGCCTTCCCGCTTGGCGTTCTCCGCGCGCTTGCGGGCTTCTTCGGCCTCTTCCACCGCCTTTTTGGCGATCTCGGTCTGCTTCTGGGCCTCTTCGGCCTGCTGGCGGGATTCGCTGATGAACTTGCGCAGATTGTTGAGCATGTCCTCAAGCGCCTGATGGAGGCGAGCCAGCTCGCCGAAGAAGTGACCGGCCTGTACGTTGGCGTCCAGCTTGCCGCCTGCCACTTCGTTGGCGTAGCCGACCAGCAGGTCCAGCGGGCGGGTGATGGAGCGCACCAGCACGGCGCCCAGGCCGATCATGGCCAGCGTGATGAGCAGGCTGGCGACGGCGATGGTCAACATGGCTTCATCGGCGGAGGCGTAGATTTCGGCCACATCTTCCACGAAGGCCATTTTCCAGCCGCAGGGGGCGGTGATGGTCATGACCATGACATCGGTCTTGCCGAGGGTGATGCGGAAGAGGCCGTCAGGGTTGTTCTGCAGGCGTTCGAGGGCTTCATGGCGGAAGTCCTTGCCGATGACCTTGCCCACGAGGTCCGGCGTATGGGGCGAGCAGATAAGGCGTCCCGTGTGCTCAATAAGCACAAAGCGTCCGCTCTGGCCGAGTCGCATTTTGCCGATGGTCTCGGTCAGATTGGTCAGGGCGAGGTCGATGCCGAGCACGCCGATGAGCTGGCCGCTCTCGTCCTTGACCTTGGTGGTGGTGCAGACGACCATGTCGCCCTTGATGTTCTGATAGACTTCGCCCAGCGAGGATTCCTGAGGGCTGGCCGTGCAGGAGAGATACCAGGAGCGCTTGGACATGTCCGTGCCCGCCGGGACCAGCGTCTCGTCGAAAGACATGGCGTAGCCGCCGTCCTTGTAACCGATGAAGACTTCCCGATAATTGGGGTTGCTCTGCTGCATGTCGCGCAGCACGGTCGCGACGGCTTTGGCGTCAGGGGGAAGATCGTCGTATCTGTAGGGCGTGTCCTGCTTGCTGTCCCGGAAGGTGGGGAATTTGCCCATGCTGTTCTTGATCACGGGGGAGCGCGCCAGGCCCTCGGCGGTATAGGTGGCGTTGTTGAGCATCTGGTCGATGTAGAATCCGAACAGTTCCAGTTCCTGCTGGGATTTGGCGGTAAAGTCGCTCAGGGCGGTGTCACGCATCTTCCAGATGGCGACACCGGCGACGACGCCCGCCATGACGAGAAGCGGAATGATGAGCCCCAGTAAAATGCGTGCTTTGACGGATGCGATTTTCACGATGGTCCTCCCCCGATTTTCCTGGATGATCCCGCAGCGCCGCGCAAACATGCGCTCGCGGACAAGGCCCGCGTCGGAGGCGATGCTGCTGGATCAACAAACAACATGGATGATTATATACCAAAATGCTGTCAAAAAAAAGTACTTTTTGCGTAGCGTCTTCCCGCGCCATACGGGCTGCGTCACCGTGCCGATAGACTCGAACTAGGCGGAAAAACAGTATTTTTTCGTAAAACGACATGCCGTATAGCATGAGAGGCGAAGCGTTCCAGACGGGAAACGTTTTGGGCTGTGGATACAAATTTACAAATACTTTCGATAAATAAGACAAGAAAATTTCTACACGTCCCACTTGTCTTGAGAGCATTTCCAGTTTGCACCGTTTCACGGTCCCAACCATATGGTCTGGCGTTTCGCGGAAAAACGCGGTCTTTCCGCTCACTTCTGGCGGGGTGGGGGCTGTGCCGCCGCCCCGCATTTTGCCCGTGTCAACGGCAAAATGCTCCAGGGGGGCAGGGTCGCCTCATGTTCCTGACTTTTTCCCCTGATAAAAGCGCGCTGGGGAAGGGATGGGGGCTTGGGGGGAAGGGGAACACCTCCCGCGCCGGCGGAGGGGGTCCCCTTCCC
>NZ_CALVHE010000056.1 GCF_944327235.1 uncultured Desulfovibrio sp. | reverse complement strand
TAGAAGATGCGGCTCCCCAGATCGGAAAGGCGCAGCAGCGCACGGCCCAGCAGGATGGCCAGCAGGCAGAGCAGCGGTCCGGAGCCGCTGAGGCCGGGGGCCAGAAGGCTCAGCACGGCCGAGAGGACCAGCGCTATCCAGAGGAAGGATGCGCCGCAGGCATCATGACGGCTCGCGGCCACGGCATGGGGAGCCTGACGCAGCACGCGCGTCCAGGAAACGAAGGGAATGAGCACGATCCACGGGCCCATGCCCAGCACGCCCGCCGCGAGGGGCAGCCACCACTTGCCGGAGAGGGGCAGGGGCCAGTGCCAGAACTGCCGGACCACGGACTGCAGGTAGGTGTCGGCCTCCACGAAGATGATGAGCGCCAGCAGCCAGACGGCGATGACCAGCAGCATGAAGAGGAAGCCGAGGACGGCATCCAGCCGCTGGGCCCGGCCAAGGCGCAACCGCCAGAACAGCCAGACAAGGCTGGTGAGGGGCGGCAGGGCCACATAGGCCAGCCCGCCCGTCAGCCCGGCCAGTCCGCCCAGTACGAAGCCGAGCGGCAAGAGCAGGGAGGTGGATGTGCTCTGCCAGCCGCGACAGAGGCAGGCCAGCGAAAGGAGCGTCAGGGCCGTGGCCAGCGGCGGCGGGCCCATGAAATGGGCGAAGAAGGGGAAAAGCAGGCTGCACAGCAGCATGAGCCCGGCGGCAAGGGCGGATTCCCGGCCATTGCCCGTGGCCCGGCTCAGTATCCAGGTGGCCAGCAGGGCCAGCGCGCCGCAAAGCGCCGAGGTGACGGGGAAGAGGATCAGGTCGGGCAGTCCGGCCAGCAGGAGCAGATGATGCAGACCGCCCATGAGCCAGAAGAGCAGCGGCAGCTGGGCCCCCTGCGGTCCGCTGGGACAGAGCCACTGACCGTCTTGCAGGCTGGTGAGCGCCGCCAGCACGGAAGGCCATTCCGCCGGGCAGAAACGACCGCCGGTCAGGAAGATGGGCCAGAGCTGCACGGCCAGGAGCACAAGGAGGGCCAGCGGTCCCACCACGGCCAGGCGCTGGAAGAGCTGCTGCGCCCGTCCGGCGGGACGGCTGCGCCCAGTGGGCGGAGCCACTTCCAGGACTGGGATGTCCTCGTCATCGGGGACCGGGTCGATATGGGCCGTCGTGCCTCGCGTCGCGATCGAGGTCGGGCGAGCCGGTCCGGCATCATCCGCGCCGGTCGTGTCAGGTCCGGCGGAGTCGGGCGTGGCGTCCCCGTCCGAGGTTGTCTTTTCGCCGTCCTGAGCTTCCGGGGCGGCTGCTGCGGGCGTTGTGGCCTCGTCCGGCGAAGCGGCGGCGTCGGCCGGAGGGCGGGCGTCGGGCGCGGCTTCGGAGGAAGCCTCCGCGCCGGGCGCATCGGCGGTAAGGGGCTGTTCGGGCGCGGGTCGGGTCGGGACCCCCGTATCGCAACGGATGTCGTTGTCCGATTGCTGGCCGGGATAATATTGACTCATGGGCAACTCCTATGGGGCGGAAGTGGCAGCGTGGGCATCCATTACCAGATGGCGCGACTGATATGCCGCAAGGTTCAGGGAGAGCCGGCGGCCGGCGGTAAGGCTCTGGCCGCTGAAAATGTCGAGCAGGTCGCCGCCGGCGGGGAGCTGTACGGAGAATTCGCGCTCCCGACCGGAAAGATTGATGACGGTCAGCCAGTAGCCGCCCTCCGGCAGGGAAGAGCAGAGCGCGAGACAGCCGCCCGCCTGCTGGACGGACACGAGTTTTCCCTGCGCGAGACCGGCCGCCTGACGAGCCAGCAGCAGCCGGGCCGTCAGCATGAGGAAACTGTCCTGCGCGGCCATCTGTTCCCGCAGGGGGCCGAAGGCCAGCGGAGCGGAAGCCACGGCCCCGCTCCGCGCGGGAGCGTCGGGCAGGGGGACCAGTCCCCGGCTGGGCAGGATGTCCCGCGAGACGCTGCGCGGCACATCGAGCGCGCCGGTCAGTTCCTGCAGGCTGATGAAGAGCGGACCGGGCAGTCCGGCGCGGCAGGCGAGCAGGGCCAGAGCGGCGCGGCGCAGGCGTTCGGCATTCTCCGGACGCAGGGCCGCCTCGGCATCCAGACCGAGCGCGCGGGCCGCCAGTGAGGTCGGCGTCGTCCAGAGGCGGAGTTCCTCGCCAGCCAGTCCGCTCAGACGCTGGGCCTCGCGGACGAGCTCCTCTCCGTCGGGCAGATCGCGCAGCAGACGCCAGTCCACCCCCTGCCAGCCATGCAGGCCCCGGGCAAGGCGCGTCTGATCCAGTTCGCCGTCCCTTGCCTGACGCAGCAGGCGGGCCAGCGGCGCGGCATCGCCGCTGAGCAGGGCGTATTCCGCGGCAGGCGCGGTGAGGCTGTCCCGCGAAAAATCCACGCCCATGCGCAGGACAGGGGCGAGCAGGGAGGGGGGCAGGGCATCGGCCTGCACGGCCCAGCCGCCGTAACGGTGCACTTCGCGTGCGGCGGCGACCAGCGCGCCGTAGCCCGGCGTCAGACGGTCCGACAGGGAGGCGGCGCCGCTTTCGCTGGACGGAGGCGGCACGTCAAGACCGAACAGGGCTTCCAGCCGCAGTCCGGCCAGCGCCTGTCCCTGCAGGCCCGTATGGCGGATGATGGCCGCGGAAAAGACGCGCCGGGCCTGTCCCGAAGGGTCCTGCCAGAGCAGGACGGGACGTTGGGGATCGTCCGCGAAGCGGTAGACCCAGCGCCGGATCTGGCCGTCCGTGCCGCGCACTTCGCCCGTGGCGGCCCAGCCGCCGGGTTCCGCCCACGCCAGTTTTTGCCGCAGCAGGGTGGGCGGCAGCAGTCCTTTGGCCTGCAGGGCGCTCACCGCTTCCGGCCGCAGGGCCAGACAATCCCATTCGCCGGGGACGGACGGCAGGCTGTCCCAGAGTTCACGCGGGACGCTGATCATGGCGTAGAGGCCGTCAAAGCGGGGCGCATGGCGGGCTTGCAGGATGAAGTCCGGGCCGAGGCCCGTGGCGGCGGGCGGCAGTTCGCCGCCGAGCTGGATATGCGCCGCCTCGAGGCGTTCCTGCAGGCGGGCCAGATCCTCATCGTTGCCGACAGTCTTGTCGAAGTGGAGCGCGGTCACATTGTCGGCCGTGCCGACGCGCGGGATCTCCTGCCAGATGTCCCCCCGTTCGCCTGTGGGCGACACGTACAGCCCGCCGATGCCCAGCTGGCCCAGCAGCGCGGGCAGGCTGCCGCCCAGCGCGGCAAGGACGCTGCCGGATGCGCCGACGGTATAGGGATCGACCTCGAGCCAGTTGGGCGCGGCGGTCAGCAGCAGGGAGCGGTTCTTGCTCAGGGCGCTGTTGCTCCAGATGCGTTCCGTCCCGGAGACCTGCCCCGCCAGCAGCGGCGCGGCCCCGAGCATGGACTGGCGTTCCAGCCACTGCACATAGCCCGGATCCGCACGCGGCAGGCGGGCCTCCGGGCGTACGACGGATCCCGCGCCCCTGCCCGTCGTACAGGCCGCCAGCAGCAGGGCCGCCATGAGCAGGGGGAGCAGCAGCGTGAAGCTCCACAGGCCGCGCACGGCCCGGCGTCCAGACGACGGAAGGCCGTTCACGCTCAGGCCTTCCCGGCTGTTTCTTCCGCCTTGGCCTGTGTCCACAGCTCGTCCTTTTCATCCAGAGACAGGGAAGCAAAGTCTCGTCCCTGCGCGCGCGCAAGTTCTTCCATGCGCGAAAAACGCCGGAGGAAGCGGGTATTGGCGTCGTCCAGCGCCTCACTGGCCTTGATGCCCTTGCGTCGTCCCAGTTCGGTGATGCTGAAGAGCAGGTCTCCCAGTTCGTGATGCTGCGCGTCCTTGTCGTCCCCGGCGGCCACGTCCAGCCATTCCAGCCATTCGGCCTCCACCTGCTGCTCCACTTCCTCGTCCTCCTGCCAGGTGAAGCCCACGCGGGCGGCCTTGGAGTGGATGCGGTAGGCCTTGGTCAGGGGCGGCAGGCTGGCGGGCAGGCTGTCGAAGAGGCCCTTGGGGCGACCCGTGTCGTCGGCGTGCTCGGTCCGCTTGATCTGTTCCCACGTCTTGAGCTGTTCGTCCCGCGTATCGAAGTGCGCGTCTCCGAATACATGCGGATGGCGGCGGATCATTTTGGCGCGATTGTTCGCCAGCGCGTCGTCCAGCGAGAATTTTCCCTGCTTTTCATAGAGCCGGGCCACGAAGAGCAGCAAAAAGGCCACATCGCCCAACTCCTCGCATACGTCGGCATCCGAGCCGGAACGAATGGCGCTGACGAGCTCGTGGCTCTCCTCGATGATGTACTCGGCAAGACTACGGGGCGTCTGTTCCTTGTCCCACGGGCAGCCGCCTTCTTCGGCCGTCAGGCGGTCGAGGACATCCCGCAATTGTTCAAGAGCGCTTTTTTCCATACATGCTTCCTTTATTGGCGCGGTCCGCCGCGCCGTCCGGCCGCGCAGCCCGCGGTGGGCCCTGGCGGAGAGGCGCGCGGCTGGCGCGTCGGGATGTATTTTCGGGGCGGCGGGGCAAAACGGCGTTCGTGAGCGCCCGCCCCGTATGCTCCCCGCTAGATGTTGAACCGGCTCAGGACATCCGGCGGCAGCCAGGCCCGGATCTGTTCGATGAGGCTGGTGAAATAGGGCAGCGCGCGCGAATTCTGGAGGAAGGCCATGTTGCCCATGAGCTTCTGCAGCACGAGCAGCACGATGGAGCAGAGCAGGAGGCCCTTGGCCAGCCCCAGGATGCCGCCTGCCAGTCTGTCCACCCAGAGCACGAAGCTGAAGGACAGGACTTTTTGAAGGATGCGGGCCAATATGGCTACCAGGATGAGCGTGGCCACAAAGATCAGCACATAGGCGGCGAGCTGCCGCCAGGCCGGTTCACTGATGAACGTCAGATGCTCGGACAGCAGGGGGTGGAAATTGTGCGCGGCCCAGAAGCCGCCCACGAGAGAGACCAGTCCGGCCACCTCGCCCACGAAGCCGTTCCAGAAGCCGCGCAGGGTAAAAAAGACCAGTACCAGCACGACGATGACGTCAAAAATATCCTGTCCCATATATCCCTCGGAAAAGAAGTGCCGACAGCCTAGCAGAAGGCGGCGTTCCTCACAAGAGCGCGGTCTGCCTGTTTTTCCGGGAACGGAGAGCGGGAGGGGCACGTCTGTACAGCGGGAGGGCAATAGGCTATGCTGGGGAGATGGAACGGATATTTGCTTCCCCTCCCGACTCCGGCGGCGTCCCGCAGGCCGCGGAAGCGCCCGAAGAGCGCGGCCGCATCGGGGTGACGGCGTGCGGTCGCCGCTGGGAACTGCTGCGCGCCGCCAATCTGGAGGAACTCTGGGAGGCCATGACGGAAGACCCGCGAAACTTCGAGGATGAGCGGCTTCCCTACTGGACAGAGCTCTGGCCGTCCAGTCTGGTGCTGGCCCGCTGGCTGGAGCTGCGGCGCGAGGAGATCGTCGGGCGACGCTGCCTCGATCTGGGGTGCGGCTTGGGGCTGACCGCGCTGGTGGGGGCCTGGCTGGGGGCGCGGGTGCTCGGGCTGGACTACGAGATGGACGCCGTGCGTTTTGCCGCGCGCAATGCCGCGCACAACGGGGTGCGCCCCGGCCCGCTCTGGGCCGTCATGGACTGGCGGCAGCCCGCTTTGCGGCAAGGCGGCATCGACCGCATATGGGGCGGGGACATCATGTACGAAAAACGTTTCGTGGCGCCGGTCATGCGTTTTCTGGAGCATACGCTGTCCCCCGGCGGCGTGGCCTGGGTGGCCGAGCCCGGACGCAGCGTATACGACGCCTTTTTGCAGGCGCTGCATGGCGGCGGCTGGCAGGGGCGGCGGGTCTTCAGCGCGGAGGTCGAGCCCCTCTATGCCCAGCCTGTGCCGGTCACCGTGCACGTCTGGGAGATCAGCCGGCGTGCGGCGACATGCTGAAGAGGAGCGAAGCGCATGGGCAAGCTGACGCGCTTTGGCGTCTCGTTGGATGAGGAGCTTCTGGAGCCGTTTGACGATTTGTGCCGCCGCAAGGGGTACGGCAATCGTTCGGAGGCCATCCGCGATCTCATCCGCAAGGCGCTGGTGGAAGAAGAATGGCAGCGTGCCGACGCTGAGGCGGCCGGTACGCTGACGCTGGTCTATGATCATCACAAGAATGATCTGGCCCGCAAGCTGACGCGTATGCAGCATGATGATCACGACATCATCATAACGACCCTGCATGTGCATCTGGATCATCACAATTGTCTGGAAGTGCTGGTGCTGAAAGGAGACGCGGGCCGGGTGCGCGCGCTCGCAGACCGCCTTGTTTCCTGCAAGGGCGTGAAGCACGGCACGTTCAGCGGAACAACGACAGGACAGGATCTCGCCTGATATGGAAGATGTGCAACGTCATGCGCCGCAGGTGGCGCTGCCGATAGATACGGTTGGAGTGCGGGGCATCACCATGCCCCTGCTGGTGCGGGACAAGGCCGAGGGCAGCCGACAGACCGTGGCCCGCGTCGATATGGGCGTGGACCTGCCCGCCGCGTTCAAGGGGACGCACATGAGCCGCTTCGTCGCGGCACTGGAAGAATGGAACGACGCCATCAGCTATCAGTCCGTGCGGCGTCTGCTCGCCGCCATCAAGGAACGCCTCGAGGCGCGGCGGGCCTATGTGCATTTCTGCTTCCCCTATTTCATGCGCAAGGCGGCGCCGGCTTCCGGCAGCGAGAGCCTTGTGGCCTACGATTGCCGCCTGACCGGCGAACTGACCGACGAGGGGCAGTCGTTTTCTCTGGACGTCAATGTGCCGGTCATGACGGTCTGCCCCTGCTCCAAGGCCATCAGCCGGGAAGGGGCGCACAGTCAGCGCACCATGATCAGACTGTCCGTCCGCATGACGCATTTCAGCTGGATCGAGGACTTCATCGAAATGGCCGAAGCGTCGGGGTCGTCGGCCGTCTACACCCTCCTCAAGCGGGAGGACGAGAAGTATGTGACCGAACACGCCTTCGCGCAGCCGACCTTTGTTGAGGATGTGGTGCGCAATGTGGCGCAACGCTTGCTTGAGCACGGACAGATCTCTTGGTTCCGGGTGGAGGTGGAGAGCATGGAGTCCATCCACAGCCATAATGCCTTTGCCTGCATCGAACGTCATCTGGAGCCGGCAGGCCGAAAGTGAGGCGCCCCTTCCGCCTGCCTTGGCAAAAAGCCTTTTGCCTTTTGGGACAGTCTGTGCTAAAAAACCGGGAAAGGGGAGTGATACTATGAGCATTTCAAGCAGTATGAGCATTGGTTCGTCGGCTCTTTCCGCTTTTGGCGCCGGTATGCAGACGGTGACGCACAATGTAGCCAACGTGAACACGGCGGGCTTCAATCCGCAACGCGCGGAATATTCGGATATCGCCGGCAACAACGGGACGCGGCTGGATGCCGTCTTCCAGGGAGACGGTCTTGCCGGACAGGAAGGCACCCGCGTCTCCTATGACGAGCTGCGCCAGCGTGCCCGCGACATGGGCGCCAGTGAAGGCACGCCGCTGGAAAGCCTCTTCCCCAGCGGCACGAGTCTGGAGCGGGAAATGGTCGATCTTGTGGCCATGCCGCACACCTATGAGGCCAATGCGCAGGTCGTACGGACGGCGGACGATATGCTGGGCGTCATCCTCGACATGAAGGCCTGATATTTTTGTGGATATACGGGTCCTGCCCGTTTTTTTCAGCCCGCGCAAGCGGGTTTACCCTTGTCTGGAGAACGAATGCGCCAAGCACTCAATCTGCTGACCCTTTTTCTGATCTCTGCCGTGCTCCTTGGTTGTACGGCACGCAAGCAACAGGACAAGGATCTGCTGATCCGCTACCGGGCCAATGTGGAAGATGTCCTGAACCGGCAGGAAGATGCGCGGGATCGCGCATCCGGTCAGTCCGTCGTCAAGACGGCTCGATCGGCCATCGGGACGCCCTATGTGCCCGGCGGGCGCAATCCGGGCGGGTTCGACTGTTCGGGGCTCGTACAGTGGGCCTATCAGAGCGTCGGCGTCAAGCTGCCCCGTACGGCACGGGAACAGTCCACCATCGGGCAGCGCATCATGCGCGTGGAAGACATGCGCGCGGGCGATATCGTGGCCTTCCGTCATCCGCGGCGGGGCTACCATACGGGCATCTATGTCGGGGACGGCAAATTCGTGCACAGTCCGCGCCGCCGGAGCTCCGTCAAGATCAGCTCCCTGGATGACCCTTATTTCAACAATACGTTCCTCGGGGCGCGACGCGTCAGCATGAGCGCCGCCGACGGACAGGATCTGGTGGCCCAGGCGGAAAGCCGCATGGCCCAGTATACCGAAGAGCGCGCGGTCCGCGATATGGAGCGCTCCCGCAAGGCGCGTCAGGAGGCAGCCGTCGAAAGCCGCAAGAAGGGAAAGCAGTCGTCGAAGGTCACGTCCCAGCGCAAGAAAAAGGATCAGGTGCGCAAGCCGTCCGAACAGCGGCGGAAAAGTCGGGACAAAGCCTCAGCGTCGCGCAAGAGCGGCAAGAGCAAGTCGAAGGCTGCCGCTTTACGTCAGAGCGGCAAAAGCAAGTCAAAGGCTGCCGCTTCACGCCAAAGCGGCAAA
Source organism: uncultured Desulfovibrio sp. (assembly GCF_944327235.1). Classification (GTDB taxonomy): domain Bacteria; phylum Desulfobacterota; class Desulfovibrionia; order Desulfovibrionales; family Desulfovibrionaceae; genus Desulfovibrio. The sequence goes on along the minus strand of NZ_CALVHE010000056.1, from coordinate 8,150 downwards.
AGCAAGACAAAGGCTCGCGCATCCTCTCAGCAGCAAAAGAAGAAGGACAAGGGGGCGTCGCGTTCGTCCCGCAAGAGTTCTTCCAAGAAGAAATAAGTAACTGGTGTCAGATCGTTTTTCCCCCAACCAAAGTGAGGTCACATGCTGCCTTCTCTTAGCCCTGTCGAAGTTTACAAGCGCCTGCAAGCCGGGGAGATCCGCCTGGTCGATGTGCGTGAGGCCGATGAACTGTCCGTCGTTTCCGTGCCCGGGGCGGAAGCCGCTCCCCTGTCGGCGCTGCCTTTCCTGAAGCTGGAGCCCGCCACCGAGCAGAAACCCATTGTGTTCATGTGCAATTCCGGTTCCCGCACGCGGGACAATGCCGACGTGCTGGAGCGTGTGGCCGGTGGTCCTGCCTGGCTTGTTCTCGGCGGCGTGAGCGCCTGGGAAAAGGCCGGACTGCCCGTGGAGCGGCACGAAAAATGCCCGCTGCCCATGAGTCGTCAGATCCAGATCGGCGCCGGTGCGCTGGTGCTGTTCGGCCTGCTGGCTTCCTGCGTATTCCCCATCTTCGTCTGGCTGAGCGCCTTTGTGGGTGCCGGGCTGATCTACGCGGGGCTGACCGGCGTCTGCGGCATGGCCAAGCTGCTGGCCAAAATGCCCTGGAACAAGAAGTAGAGCATTTTGCCTTTCAAAAAGTAAAATGCGAGGCGGCGGCACAGCGCCGCCCGGCCCAAAGTGAGCGGGAAAACCGCGTTTTTTCCGCGAAACGACCGGCCGTATGGTTTGGAGCGCGAAGCGTTTCAAACTAAAAATGCTCTAAGGTCCAGCTTTCCGATACGGACGCGAGTCTGGCCGACACAGCCTGAGAGAAAAAGACCGTCTTGCGTGAGCGGAAGACCGTGGTCGCATACGCGGGGAAGCATCGCCTCTGTGGAGGATGCTCCCCGCTTTGCGTATGGGCGCGGTAACGGAGTCTGACGACAGGAAGACATGATGATCGAGACCGTGAACGCCTCGCGCGAAGTGCGGGGACGCCTTGCCCCAAGCCCGACAGGCTATCTGCATCTGGGGAATGCCTGGGCGTTTCTCATGGCTTGGTGGGCCGCTCGTCAAGCGGGGGGACGCGTCCTCCTCAGACTGGAGGACATCGATCCCCAGCGTTCACGGACCGAGTATGCGCTCGCCATCATGGAAGATCTGCGCTGGTTGGGCATGGACTGGGACGAAGGCCCTGTCCTCGCTTCCGGCGGGGACTGTGGCCTGCAGGAACAGGGGGAGCGCGGCCCCTATATCCAGAGCCGTTGTATGCTCTTTTATGCCCAAGCCCTTCAGCAGCTTGAACATCTGGGCTGCATCTATCCGTGCTTCTGTACCCGCAAGGAGTTGCGCGCTCTGGCCGGTGCGCCGCATGTGGACGATATGGGGGCTCCCTATCCCGGCACCTGCCGCCATCTCAGCGAGTCACAACGTGCGGCGATGCGGCAGTCCGGGCGGCGTGCCAGTCTCCGCTTTCATGGGCCGTCGGAACCTATTTCATTCAATGATGTGGTGCAGGGGCAGCAATGCTTTCGACTGGACGACTGCGGCGGGGATTTTGCCGTGCAGCGTTCGGACGGAGTGATCGCCTATCAGCTTGCCGTTGCGGTGGACGATGGTCGCATGGGCGTCAATCAGGTAGTGCGAGGGCGTGATATCCTGCCCTCCACCCCGCGTCAGATTGCCCTTTTACGGCTTTTAGGCTATGAAATCCCGACGTATGCGCATGTTCCCCTGCTGTGTGATGCGGAAGGGGAGCGCCTCGCAAAACGACACAACAGCCTTGCGCTGCGCAGCCTGCGCGCGGAAGGCGTGCCGCCGGAACGTATCGTCGGCCTGCTGGCCTGGCTGGCCGGGGCCAATCCTGACCGCCGGGAGGCATCTGCCGCCGGGGTGACGGCGAGTTTCCGACTGGACAGGCTCCCGCGGCGGGACTGCCGTCTCGATGGTTCGCTTATGGACTGGCTGCGCCATGGAGCGCCTTCCGGCGAGGCCACATACGAATAAGCGGCTGCCCCCCTGATACGGCGTTGCCGCCGTATGGCGGGAAGAGATCGCGGCGGCCGGAAGCCGTCGGCCGGGTTGCTGTCCGGCATCATGTACAAATGCAGTGGAGGAAACATGGTTCTTGATCAGGCTTTTCTGGACTCGGTTTTTCCCGCGGAGCGGACGGACGCTTTTTTTGATGCGCTGTTCGGCGGCGCGGAAGAGGGCGCTTACGATATCCGGCTGGTGTGCCGCAACGTCAGCGGCGACAGGGCTGAACTGGCCTTTGAACTGCATCAGCGTCCCGGAAAGTGTCTGGTGTGCAACCTGACTTACGGGCTGCCGCAGGTGTTCCAGCGTCATCCTGTGCTGAACGTGGCCGGAGTTGCTCGGGCCGTTGCCGAAAAGCTGGGCTGGGCTGCCGACAGCCCCTGGAAGCTTGGCTCCACACAGGAAAAGAGCCGCGAACTGCATTGCATCCCGTTCGTCATCGAACGGGCGTGACCCCTTGGACGCGCGCAGGCCGGACGGCGCGCCTGTCGTTTCCCGTCTGCTTGCGCAGGGTGCGTACATCTCTGCCATAATGGCCTTTTACTGCGACGAAAGGGCATGACGGTTCGTCGTGCCCTTTTTGCGGCAGTGTGCAAGATCGTTCTTTCGCGTTATGCAAGGGCATGGCCGCTTGTCGGACAAGGGAAGGGCAATGGACGACATGATCTCATGGCGGGGCCGCCCGGGACGGGCATTCGCGCAGCTGGAACGGCTGCTTTGCTCTGTTGGGGGCTGTTGCTACGCTTCGCTGCCTGTTTTGAGGGGAGGGGCCCTCTCGCGCTGTTTCGATGTCTGTAGCCTCCTTCGCCGCAACGGGCACGGCCTGCGGCCGCCTTTCGGTCGCGCTCTGCTGTCGATGCCCGCAAGGCTCCTGCGTCGCCTAACGGGCTCTTCATGAGCCGACCACTGGGGCGCAGCCAGCGCTGGAGGTGTTCGCCCGTCCACCGCGCTTTTACCAGAGAAAGCGACAGGGGCACGAGGCTCCCCGCCTTAGAGCATTTTCAGTTTGAAACGCTTCGCGTTCCAAACCATACGGCCTGTCGTTTGGCGGAAAAAAACGCGGTTTTTCCGCTCACGCTGGGCCGGGCGGCGCTGTGCCGCCGCCTCACATGTTGCCTTTTTCAAAGGCAAAATGCGCTAAAAGACAAGCGGAACGTGTACGGCTAATTTGTTTTATCTATTAAAAATATTTGTAAAATTTGCGTCGATAGCCCCTGGGAGCACGGATGAACACATCGCCTTCTCGCCTGGAGAACAATGCCTTTCTTGGTCTGCTGTTGCTGGCCACACTGGCATTTCTCTGGATGCTTCGGCCGTTTTTTGACGATATTTTCTGGAGCGTGGTCATTGGCCTGTTGTTCATGCCCTTGCGACAGCGTTTGCAACAATACGGATTGGGAGCCAATACCGCTTCGCTCTGCACGGTGCTGGTCAGTCTGGCCTTCATCATCTTGCCGGCAGGCTATCTGTTGTATACCTGTCTTTCCGAGCTGGCGCAGCTCTATGCACGACTTTCCGGCAATGCGGACGAAATAGGCGACATGGTGGACAAGCTGCGGCAGGCCTTGCCGGCGGTCATCGAGTGGCTGGAGAAATTCGGCTACGGCCCGGAAAAGATCAAGGCTGCCTTCTCGTCCGCCGCCGTGACCGCCAGCGGTTATCTGGCGCGGCAGACCATGGCCATTGGGGGCGGTACCGTCAACTGGTTCGTCGATCTGGCCATCGTGCTCTATCTGGCCTTCTTCCTCCTGCGGGATGGTGAACGCATCCGTCGGCTCCTCATTCGGGCATTACCGTTCGGGGATCATCGCGAGGAACTGCTGTTTGCCCGTTTTGCGCTCATGCTGCGCGCCACGGTGCGCGGCACGCTGCTGGTGGCCGTGGCGCAGGGGACTCTGGGCGGCATCATCTTTGCCGTGCTGGGCTTGCGCGCGCCCGTGCTCTGGGGCGTCATCATGACGCTGCTTTCTCTCATCCCCGTCGTGGGGGCGGCGGTCGTCTGGCTGCCCGCGGCGATCTATCTTCTGTTGACGGGCGAGCTCGTTTCCGGCGTGGTGCTCATGGTCTATGGGGTGTGCGTCATCGGCCTTGCGGACAATGCTCTGCGGCCCATCCTGGTTGGACGAGACACCAAACTGCCGGACTTCATGGTGTTGCTTTCGACTCTGGGCGGTTTTGCCCTCTTTGGTCTGGATGGTTTCATCACCGGTCCGGTCCTGGCGGTCTTGTTCGTGACCCTGTGGCAGATCTTCATGGAAGAATTTCCTTCCGGGGAGGCGGCGACTGTTTCCGCTGCGGCGACCGCCGGGGACGACGCGGCAGAGGATCGTCCCGTGGAGTGCGCCCCGACCGCGCCTGATTCCTCCTCCCCGCAAGAATAAGGAGACCGTATGGCAGCCGCGCGCGATCATTTTTCGTCCCGTCTCGGAGTGCTGGCCGCAACGCTTGGTTCGGCCGTGGGACTCGGCAATATTTGGAAATTCCCGGCTCTCGTGGGGCAGAACGGCGGAGCGTCGTTCCTGCTCGTCTATGCTCTGGCCACGCTTTGTATCGGTCTGCCGCTCATGCTCGCTGAGCTTGCCATCGGTCGGGCAGGACGCCGGAATGTGGTGGATGTCTTTCGCGTCATTGCTCCTCGTTCCGGCTGGTGGATCATCGGCATGGGCGCTATCCTGAGCTGCATCGTGATCCTGGGGTTCTATTCGGATGTGGCGGGCTGGGTCTTTGCCTATATCTTCAAGTCCGCTCTGGGCGGCACGGGCACGTCCGACCCTAAAGCGGCCTGGGAGACCTTCAGTCTGCTGACGGGGGACCCGTGGGCCTCGCTGGGGTGGCAGTGGGGTGTGCTTATCCTGACGGGGGCCATCATCATGCGCGGAGCCTCGAAAGGCATCGAAAAGGTGACGCGCGTGCTCATGCCGCTGCTTTTTCTGCTGCTGCTCGGCATCTGTCTGCGCAGTCTGACCCTGCCGGGAGCAGGGGAGGGCTTGCGCTTCCTCTTCATGCCGCAATGGGGTCGCATCTCCGGCGAGGTCATCCTGACGGCTATGGGGCTGGCCTTTTTCAAGATGTCCGTGGGCATGGGCTGTATGCTCATTTACGGCAGCTATTTCAAGGAAGAAGTGAATATCCCGGCCACGGCGCTACGGGTCATGGTCTGTGACCTGCTGGTCTCGCTGCTGGCCGGCATAGCCATTTTCCCGGCCGTGTTCAGCTTTGATTTCGAGGTCACGCAGGGACCAGCGCTGCTGTTCATGACCGTTCCCGCCGTCTTCGCCTCTTTGCCCGGTGGCCATCTGCTTGCTACCATCTTCTTTGTCTTGTCGGGCATCGCCGCTACGGGCGCCATCCTTTCGCTGCTGGAAGTGCCCGTATCCTGTCTGGCGGAACGTCTGTGCTGCTCGCGCGCAAAGGCAGTGCCCGCCGTGCTGGCCGGACTGATGCTGCTGGGCGCGCCAGCCACGCTCTCGCTCGGCATCTGGAAGGACTTCAAGATTTGCGGCATGTCCTTTTTCGATCTGTACGATGCGTTATCCTCCATGCTGCTCATGCCGGTGTGCGGCATAGCCACTTGCCTGTTCGTCGGCTATTCGGCCGCCGGGGAGCAGGTGCTTGCACGACTCGGGAACGGCAGGGCGCCCCGTGCCGTACGTTTTCTTTGCCGCACCGCCACACCGCTGCTCATCCTGCTGGTGCTGCTGCATGGGCTCGGGCTGATTTGAGGCTGTCCCGCCCGGAGCGTACGAAAAAAATTTGTTGCGCAGAAAGGCGTGCTTTTTTCTTGACACACAGCCGGATTTAACGCATTATTCCCTTCGCGCCAGCTTAGCTCAGTTGGTAGAGCAGCTGATTCGTAATCAGCAGGCCAAGAGTTCAAGTCTCTTAGCTGGCTCCAGAGAAAACAAGGGGTTACGGCGTTTCCGTGCCCCTTTTTTCTGCACCAATTTGCACCAAAAACAAGCCCCGCACCAAGGCATGGTGCGGGGCTATTTTTTTAGCGCTTTTACCTCAATAGTTGGCATGATTTCTGCAGCATGGGCCTGCCCATGAGGCGTAACATGTGCATAGATTGCTCCGGTTGTTGCCACGCTGCTGTGTCCAAGCTGGGCAGCTACGGCGGCAAGGTCTGCGCCGTTTGCCAGCATGGTAGTTGCGGCGACGTGCCGAATGTCGTAGGGGCGAATTCTCACCCCTGCGCGACGGCAGGCCGCGCGCCATGCCGTCTTGTACGACAGCACGCGCATACCGTTCCGATGACAGACGAGAGTGATTCCGTGTCGCATGTCCTCTCTAAATCGTTCGTATGCCTCCTGAAAGTAAGCCTCGTTGCGCAAGATGACTGTCTTTATTTTCCCACTTTTCCCTTGTCTGACCATGACTTGTCGTCTTTGCCAGTCAAAGCAAGACCATTGCAGACTGAACAGCTCAACCTCTCCAAAACGAAGGGCAAGAAAAAAGGCCGTCTTTACGGCCCATTGCATGTAGTCCGGCAGTTCTCGATATATCCTTAGCAAGTCATCAAGCGTTGCCGAGATCATTGGCTTTACGACTTTCAACTTTCTGAACGGCCAAGGATTACGGGAAAGAAACTCCTGCTCAACACCCCAGGCAAGCACAGATTGGATATACGCCTGGTAATGATTCATCGTATTGTTGCTGACTTCACGCGCGCGAAGGTTTTCGCGCATACGCTCCAAGTCCTGACGGTTGAGCATGTCAGCGTATTTGTCCCGCAAGAAAGCGGCAGGGCCTCCGTCAGCAAGCAGCCACAAAAGGCTGCTGCGCGTTGAGCGGTGAAGATCTGGGCGTGACCGCAGGTAAGCAAGAACAAGCTCACCTGCTGTCAGCCTTGAATCAGTTTCTTCCTGCTCAAGTTGTTCGGAATCAAAGGCATATGCTATTTGCTCGTCACGGAAAGACTTTTGCTTCCATTTGCCGTCCTCCCTAAATTTTACTATCCAACGTCCATCAGCCCTGCGCGAAACGCTCACGTCTTACTCCCCCTGCTGTCACCTTCCCAAGGGCTAAAAAATCCGCGTTGCTCATGGCCTTTTTCTTTCGTATCTCATTAGCACAGGATATGCCGCACAGCTCGTTGATCTGACGCTTGATTGCCGCGAGCTTTTCCGCAGCCTCTGCTTCTGCCGCCTGCAACTCAGCTTGCAAACGGGAAATTTCTCTTAGGCGCTGCGCGTCGTTCATCGTGTCGGTCATCGTTTGGCCTCCTTTGGTTCAGGAATCGGCCCGGCCCAAATCCTGTCGGGCTGGTTCAAATTTTCGATGATATATCCTTCTTCACTTTTCTTGCTTGCCATTGTCATAAAATGACGTGGATTTTTCCCTTGATAGTCAAACCTTTTTTCCCGTTTGACGTACATCAACCGCAGAGGCTTTCCGGGAAGCTTTCGCCGCGTAAAATACCACCCTTGAACGGTCGGCGGCTCGCTGCTCCACACAAGGGCACGCGGCAGGTCGTTCCAGGCCTCGGCGGCGGCCTCTCTGCCGTAAACCTCCGGCCCCTGCATGTGGCATTCGGGATTGTAGCACCGCACAAAATGGCGCTCATAAACGCCGTTAAAATCGACTTGCAGGTCTGTTCCCCCGCAGTGCGGGCAGGGCATCAGATCAATTTCCTTGCTCATGGCCTTTCATCTCCTCATCCTGCGCCTGCCTGAGCGCCGCGCATTTTTTGCAGCAGACGATGGTTGTGTCGTCGCCGGGCTTGCTACAAATCTCCCAGCGGCGGGATACGATGAGCATCCGGCGTTCCGGGCACTGACAGGATTTAGCGGGCATGGCTATTCCTCTTTTCTTCGTCCCATTCAGACCACAAATGCAGAATGTCAAAGACCGCCCGGCGCTCTCCCGTAACTTGATTATACACGCGACACAGCTGACCGCGCAGGCAGCGCTCGGCCATGCCCGTGTGGCGGTAGGTCGTGCCGCAGTACGGGCAGCGGGCTGTGGTGTTCTGGCGCTTTTTCATCATTCCCCCAAGGGCATAAAAAAGGCCGCTCTGGGCGGCCTGTCAGTTGCTTTCTGAGTCCATCTCTACGGCTGTAATTCTTCCACCGATCCAGCGCATGACGTTGACG
>NZ_CALVHE010000055.1 GCF_944327235.1 uncultured Desulfovibrio sp. | reverse complement strand
ATGACGCGCTGCACTTCGCCGCGCGCTTCGGAGATGTGCTTGGCCTGGTCAAGGGCGATGCCGTGCGCCAGCTTTTCGGCGTCGCGGATCATGCATTCCCGGATTTTGAGCACATAGGCCACGCGCTTGCCCACGGAGAGGTTGCGCCAGCCCTTATAGGCGGCATGGGCCGTGGCAATGGCCTTTTCCGCCGTTTCCGGCCCGGAAATGGGCACGGAGCCGATTTCCTCGCCGGTGGAGGGATTGTACAGGGGCACACGCTTGCCGTTGACTTCGTCCTGCCATTCGCCATTGATGAAATTGCGGATCCTGATGTCTGACATGGAACTCCTGCCTTGGAAAAAGGTGCTGCCGCATACGCCGTCAAACGTGACGCGCTTTCCAAAGCGGACGGCCTGCGGCGCGGCCTGACCGCTCCTCTGCTTTGGGGATTCTTGTGGAGGATAGCGCAGATCGCTCATGATGCATGTCGCATTTGCGACATCAGGCCATAAATTTCTTGCGACGCGGCCGGAGATAATGTTTCGACATCCTCCGCCTCCAGACACGCAAGGGCCCCTCCCCTGCCCTTCCCTCTCTTGATACGCGGGAAGGGCCTCTTCCCCCCTTTCGACTTTGCGGGAGATGGGCTATGGTCAGGAGCCATACGCCTGCCGTCCGTGAAAAGCCGGATCCAGAGTGGTGTGGCGGAAACCCCAGTCGAAGTGAGGAACAGATGCGTACTATCGTCTGTCTGGCGTGCCTTTTCGGGATCCTTTGTCTCCATCCGGCCTTTGCCGCCGAGCAGCGGCAGCCGGATTGTTCGCGGCATGACGCCTGGCCCGCTGTCATGGCGGGGGTACAGCTGAAGAATGTGGGACTCAGCGAAAAAGCCGGTGGCTATGACAAGGTGGAGGTCGAGCTGCTGGCTTCCGAGCCGCTTCCTCAGGACGAGCATGGCCGATCGCTTTTTCGGCAGGTGCATAAGGTGATCATCCATGACGGCGGCAACGTCTTTACCGCCATCACCGTCAATGATGCCTCAGTGGAGGAATGCTCCGAGTCCGGGGTGGACGTGTTTTTCGTCTCCATCGAATGCCCTGCCGGAGGCTCATGCGTTCGCTCCACTCCGTCACGCGCCCGGAGTGAGTAAAGACCGGCGCGCGTGTCCGCGTCAAAGCCATTTCTTCCCGCCAGCCTCAGGGACCATTGGCTTTTTTGGACGATCCTCTTTTGCTTCGCTGTCGCCGCTTGTCAGGTGACCACGCCTTGCAGGTATCGACAGCAAAGAAAGGTCATTCCCTTCCCCGAAAATTTTTGTGGCGAGTTGCCGTCCTTGGCGGGCATGGCCCTGAGGGGCGTCATTCTTTCCGCAAGATCCGTCCTGCTTCCCCATGTTGACCGGGGCGACGATTTGTTACACATCAGAGCAGCGCCGCACGGCCGGGGCCGCCTCAGTAACGAACTTCGCAAGGCCGCGTGACGCAGCAACGACGCATACACAGGAGCAGGCAGATATGTTGAGCGCCATCATCACTTATTGTTGTCTCGGAGCGTTTGCGGGCATCCTTGCCGGATTGCTGGGGGTGGGCGGGGGCATCGTCATCGTGCCCATGCTGGTCTTTGCCTTCGGCTGGCAGGATTTCCCGTCGCAGTACATCATGCTGCTGGCACTGGGCACTTCTCTGGGCAGCATCATGTTCACCTCGGTCTCCAGCGCCCTTTCCCACAGTCGCAGAGGGGCCGTGGACTGGAGCGCCGTGGCGCGCATCGCGCCGGGCATCATGCTGGGCACGTTCTGCGGTTCGCATCTGGCCGCCCTGCTGCCCAAGAAGGGACTGCAAGTCTTTTTCGTCTGTTTTCTGGCCTATGTGGTCAGCCAGATGTTGCTGGGCAAAAAGCCCAAGGCCAGCCGGGAACTGCCGGGCATGGCGGGCATGAGCTGCGCGGGCGGGATCATCGGCATCATCTCCAGTCTGGTGGGCATCGGCGGGGGGACGCTTTCCGTGCCCTTCCTCATCTGGCATAACGTGGAGATGCACCGCGCCATCGGCACCTCGGCGGCTATCGGCTTCCCCATCGCCGTGGCGGGTTTCCTCGGTTATCTCGTGGCGGGCTGGGATGCGACGGGGCTGCCTGCGGGCTCGCTGGGCTATGTCTATCTCCCGGCGCTGTTCAGCCTGGTCATTTGCAGCATGATCACCGCGCCGCTGGGCGTACGCATCTCGCACAGCCTCGACGTGCCGCGTCTCAAGCGCTGCTTTGCCGTGTTGCTCATGGTGGTGGGCGCCAAGATGCTTTGGGACGTGATCGCGGCATAGCGCGTTTTGCCGTTGAAAAGACGGAACACGAGGCGGCGGACAGTGCCGCCCGGCCAAAAACAAGCGGGAAAGTCGCGTTTTCCGCGAAACGCTAGGCCGTAAGATTTGGAACGCTTCGCGTTTCAAAGACGACAGCATCAAAAAAGAGCGGACATACTGACGTATGTCCGCTCCCCAAAAGCTCGCTGCTGGGTGGGCCTCAGCGGTTATTCCACAAGATAAGAAACGCATACGGTACGGGGACTTTTGGCTGCTCGCCTGTCGCCGTCCGCATCTGCACCCACTAAAAGCGTACTGGGGGAAGGTTGAGGCCTTGCGAAGGTCACCCTCCTCCCCCAAAACACGCAACGAATGGTGTCGACAGGCCTTAGAACGGCACTTCATCCATGCCGGCCGTGGCTTCCGAGGGGAAGGCCGGGCCGAGATCGTCATCGTGCGGAGCGGGCTGGGGCTGACGTCTGGGTGCCGGGCGCTGTCCGCCACCCTGCCCTTGCGGAGCGCCGCGGTAGGACTGACGTTGCGGCGCGGGGGCGTATTCATCCTCATAGCCGCCGGTCGGTGCGCCGTCGCCGCCGCGCGGACCGTCGCCGCGCCGGTCAAGGAATTGCACCCGCTGGGCCTTGATCTCGGTGGTGTAGCGGTCCTGCCCGTTCTGGTCCTGCCATTTGCGGGTCTGGAGGCTGCCTTCCACATACACAAGACTGCCCTTCGTGAGGTAATTGGCGCAATTTTCCGCCTGCCGCTGGAAAACGGAGACCCGATGCCATTCGGTGCGTTCCACTTTATTGCCGTCGCGGTCCACATAGGACTCGTCCGTGGCGATATTCAGGCTGGCGACGGGAGAGCCGGTCTGGGTGTAGCGCAATTCGGGGTCGCGCCCCAGACGGCCGATAAGCATGACTTTATTGAGCATAGGGATATCCTCGGACATTTTGCCGCGCAAACGGCGGCAGCAAGAGGGGTGCGGTTGGGGGTCAGTCTCTCAGCTTGCGGCCGAAGATGGCCCAGAGGCTGCGCTTGGGTTCCGGCGTTGCGCCGCTGCCGTAGGGCATGGCCTGTTCCAGTCGGGTCAGCAGTTCTTCGATCTGTTCGCTGAGTCGATTGGCCGTGCGCGGATCGTTCATGTCGCAGGCGGTCTCCAGCGCGTGCCAGCGGGCGCCCAGTTCTTCCAGCAGACGCCCGATGGCCGGATGGCTTTCCGTCGTCCAGCCGTGGCGCTGCCCCAGACTGCGCAGGGCCTGCACCATCTCGGCCACTCCCTGCCCTGTTTCGCCGCTGCGGTCAAAGAGACGGGTGAACAGCGTCGGCCAGAGTTTGGGCAGCAGAGAGGGATTCCAGCTGTCGGCCTTGGTGCGGAGCTGCAGCACGGTCATATCCACAGGAGGCTGCTGGATGATGCCCTGCAGGGCGGCCAGTTTTTCTTCGTGGATGTCCAGACGGCTTTCCAGTTCGCGGGCGGCGCGCGTGGCGGCCTCCACCTGCCACATGCCCAGAGCGTCTTCCAGGCGGGCCACGGCGCGTACCACGGGTTCGGCCTCGCTCAGGGACAGACGCAGCGTCTGCGGCAGAGCGCGGGCCAGGTCCAGCACGCTGCGGCAGGCCGGGAGCTTCGGCAGGTCGTCGTCCGTGATGGCATCACAAATGCGTTGGGAAAGTTGCGGCCAGCGCGCCGAGACCTTTTCGACATCCGGCGTGACGGCCATCAGGCGGATTTGCAGCGCCTTGCCCATACGATATCGTCCTTATTTTTCCGTCCATTCCGTCCTGACGCGCATGATCACGTCCTGGATGGCCGGGAGCTGATCTTGCGGGCAAACGCCGATGAGCGGCGCGCCCGCGTCGATATTTTCGTTATACTTGAAATAGACCGCGTAGATGACCCCTTCCGGGCCGCTGTAATGCAGGGGGACCTCACGCTTCATGCGGGACATGATCATGAGTTCCATACCGTCGCGCACGATGACCGAATGCGCGTCCGCGGCGCGGATCTTCTTGTCCACTTCGGGCGTGAAGTAGTATTTTGCCCGTTCCGGCGCCAGAAAAAGGTGGAGCGTCTTTTTGAGGATGAGGTATTCCACTTCATCCTTGGTGAGCATGTGCCGGATGACCATGAGCGGCGTACCGGCCTCCACGTATTGCCCTTCCAGTTCGCTGCGGATGCTGTCGATGATGCCCTTTTCCGTAGCGCAGATGGGCTTGGGATTGCGTTCGCGTTCCAGCGTGGCCAGCAGGGTGCCGGGACGCTCCTTCCACTGGCCCTGCGGGCCGAGCACTTCCTGGCCCGGCTGCAGACCGGCAAAGGTCACGCGCCCGGTATGCGGCGTCGTGACCGTGATCTCCCGGTAGGGGGAGGCTTTGATTTCTTCAAGCAATTCGGAGATGTTGATCATATGCTCTCCTGCCGTGCATTAGCGGTAGTACAGATTGCGCCCGCCGATGGTGAGTAGGGCCTGCTTGAGATTGGCGCGGATCTGGCGGCGATCCCAGATGCCCTGGATATGGCCGCGCGAAAGGGCGTGGTAGGAGCGGTGGTACTTGGGCGGGATGTCCATGCCCGTGGTCTCCTTGATGACGCCCGGCCCGGCAAAGCCGATGTTGGAGGAGCGCACCGCGAACTGATACGGCGAGCAGCCGAGGAAGCTGGCCACCGGTCCGGCAAAGGAGTTGGTGTCGTAGAGCACCATATAAAGGCCGCCGGACTCCACATAGCGGCGCACGGCCACCGTGCAGCGCGGCATCTGGATGACGCCGTTGGTGCCTTCCTGGATGCGTATGCCCGCTGTGCCGTGCACATAGGCCAGGAAGGGATAGCGCTTTTTCTGGGCCCGCTGCGCGGCCTCCACGAACTTGTAGCCCTCGGCGGCGCCCACGGAACCGCCGCGGAACGTCCCCATGAGCATGGCCACCACCATCTTGATGCCGTCGATACGGGCCTCGAAGGTCATGCAGCCGCTCTTGGTGCTGTTCTTTTTCTGGGCCTCTGCGATGCGTTCCTCAAAGCCGGGGAAAGCCAGTGGGTTGCCCGCCTCGATCTCGCTGTTGAACTCGTAGACCGAGTCCAGATCAAAGACGTTTTTGACGTACCATTCCGGCTCCATGGGGAAATGGTGCCCGCAGTGGCTGCACACGCCCGCGAATTCAGCGAAGAGGTCAGGCCCCCAGAGATCGAGGCAGCCGTAGGATTCGCTGTTGGGGCAGGTCAGGGTGCGGTCGATCTTGTAGCGCGGGGAAAGGTAGTTCCAGCGGCTGCGGCGGGAATCGTCCGTCCAGGTGGACAGCGCGGTGAGTTCCTGCGCCTTGTCCTCCGCCTGCCGTCCGGGCAGGCCGCGGGTCATCTTGTACCACGGGCTGAGGAGGCGGTTCTTGAACATCTCCACCTCGTTGCCCATTTCTTCCATGAAGGTGCTGATCTTGCGCTGATGCTTGCGGATGAAGTCGTATTTGACGTGCATCCACGGGGTGATCAGCCAGTCCTGCAGGGCGGCCATGTTCTTGGCCATGAAGGGACGGTTGTCGATGGCCGCCTCCCGCGAGAGCCGCAGGAATTTCTGCTGCCGGTGCTCCACCATGCGATCCTTGGCCGAGGCGCTCAGGCCCCAGCGGATGTGCATCTCGTCGAGGTTGGCTTCGGGGTTGCGCACGCGGGCCACGGCAAGGCCCCGGAAGCCCGGCCACTTGCGGTGGCTCAGCACCACTTCGTCCGTGGCGCGCAGCACTTCCTGCCGCAGGGAGCGGAAAAAGTCGAAATGGTAAGGACGCGCGCCCAACGGTGGCTCCTGCACCACGCGGTCGATATAGCCGAAGGCAAGGTTGTCCTGCGCGGTGATCTTGAGGCTGCCCGCGCAATGCTCGATGAGTTCGGTCGTGGCGCGCTGTCCGGCCTTGAGGCGGCCTTCGATGGCCGCGGCCCCTTCGGGCGAGATGACCGAATAGTAGCCGTGGGAGAGCATGAGGCGCTTGTCCGCCAGACCGATGGCCTCGGCCCCGCCGGAACCGCCTTCGGAGATGACGGCCACGATGGGCACGCGCAGACCCGCCATGCCGTAGATGTTACGGGCGATCTGCTGGGCCGCGCCGGGATAGTCCTCGATGGGATAGGAGCCGGGCGTGAAGATGTAGGTATGGATGGGGATGCCTTCGGTCTCCGCGACGTTCATGTAGTGCAGGGCCTTGGCGTTGCCCCAGGGCTTCACCGAGCCGCCGTTGCGGAACTCCGCCCCGTGGCCCTTTTCCTGCCCGATGACCATGACCGATTGGGTATAGGTCTTCTTGCCGCGCCGCCGGGTGATGATGGCGCGGGCGATGAGCATACTGGGATCGAGGCTGTGCTCGTCCTGCCCGCCGACCTCGGTGAAGTTGTCGTAGACGTTCTCGAGGATGTCCCGCAGGCAGATGCGTTGCGGATGCCGCACGATGCGCACCTTGTCCATGGGGGTCACGGCATTTTCCAGCCGTTTTTCCACAAAGGCAAAGAGCTCTTCCAGCGCCACCACGTCATTGTAGGGATCGGCCAGCTCGCCGCGCTGGGCGCGTCCCACGAAGACCGCCAGCTTTTCTTCCAGCAGGCGGATGTCTTCCTCATGCTTGCCGGCAAAAATGTCACGGGCGTAGGTGAGCCTGTCCGTCAGCCCCTGGATGCGTTTTTCAATATTGTTGTCCATCTTGTTCCGCACACGCCGCAAAGCGCTCTGTTTGTCGTATGGGGGCGCCGCGCCCAGGCGCGGCATCCGCGCTAGAAGCGCAGGATCCGTTCCGTATTGGCCCTGAGGAAGTTGACGTTGGATCTCAGCTCCTCGCCGGCGTTGTTCCTGCCCTCGAGGCGCAGATCCTCAAGGAAGGAAAGGCCGCGAGCCTTGGCTTCTTCCAGATCCTTGCCCCAGACGATGGCCAGCGCAAGGTTGGGGTCGAATTCCGTGGGGATCTCGTACGGTTCGTCCGTGGGCACATGGGTCAGCATGGTCAGCCACGGCTGGGGTTTCCACTGGAAGCGCTCGATGCGGCCCACCCAGGGCGTGAAGCGATTGTCCGGGTCCTCCGCGATAAGGCGGTATTCCACGCCCACGCCGTCAAAGCTGATGTCGTCCTGCGTGTAGCCGAGCGGCTGACCGAGGCCGATGCGTACCTGTTCGGCCAGCAGATCCACGTCGTCGATGCACTGCCCGTCCTTGTGGATGCGGGAGATGCGGGCCGAGACGCCGTTCTCCACCTGGATGCGGGTATTCACTTCCATGAGGAAGGGCTCGCCCTTGCGGGTGACGATCCATTCCCAGGTGCCCACGTTGTCATAGCCCACCTTGCGGGCCATGGTGAGCGAATAGTCCACGATGTCCGTGAGCACCTTGGCCGCATCGAAGGAATAGGTGATAGGGCCGGGGGCGAAGCCGGGGGCCACTTCCACGCGCTTTTGCAGGCCGGTGGACTGGATGGAGCAGTTGCGCGTGCCGAAATGCACGGGATTGCGTCCCGTGCGGTCGGACACTACCTGCACTTCCAGATGGTTGAAATCGGTGATGCGCTGCTCGATGAGCACGCCCTCATCCTTGAACTGCCGCAGGGCGTAATTGCGGATGCGGCGGTAGACGGAGCGGAAGACGTCGATGTCGTACACTTCCTCGATGCCCATGCCGCCGCCGCCGGCCGAAGCCTTGACCAGCACGAGCGGCCGCCGGATACCCTGCTGTTCCTGAAATTCAAAGACGCTGCGGGCGATGCGTTCGGCCTCCATCTCGTCATAGATGGGCCGGTCGGAACCGGGCACCGTGGGCACGCTCAGGCTGCGGGCCAGACGCTTGGTGTTGATCTTGTCGCCCAGCTCGCGGATGATCTTCCACGAGGGACCGATGAAGATCATCTTGCGGTCGCGTTTCATGACCCGGCGGGCAAAGCGGAAGTCCTCGGCAAAGAAGCCGTAGCCCGGATGCACGGCGGTGCAGCCCGCTTCATCCGCCACGGACATGAGTTCATTGGCGTCATGATAGGAGGAGACGCGGTAGAGGCTCTTTTCCCCGCCGGTCTCGCGGGCAAGGCGTACGTGCCCGGACGCGGCGTCCTCCGCGGTATAGATGGCCGTGAAGGCCACCCCCAGCTTGCGGCAGGCCCGCATGATGCGCATGGCGATTTCGCCGCGATTGGCCACAAGGACTTTGTGGCTTTCCAGCGGCATGGCATAGAGATCCTGTAGGTTCTGCAAGATACACTCCTGCCGGCCGGAAGCTTCGCTTGAACTGCGAGACAGGCCGGGATATGATGCGCGCAAACGCGACCGCCTGCCGACGGCAGGAGGGCGCGGAGACGAGAAACTGATGAATACGAGGGTATTTTATGCAAAATCTGCCAGAAGTCCAGCTTGCCGTAACCGCGCTGAAACAAAAGCTTTCCGAGGCTGGCCGCACAGGGCGGGCCGCCAAGCCGCGCGTGGGCATGGTGCTCGGCACCGGACTTTCCGGTCTGACGGCGGCCATGCGCGATGCGGTGCGCGTGCCCTATACCGAGCTGCCGGGCTTTCCCCTCTCCACTGTGGACTCGCATAGCGGGGCCTTCGTGCTGGGGGACGTGGCGGGCATCCCCGTGCTTGCCCAGCAGGGCCGTTGCCACCTGTACGAGGGCTACAGCCCGGCGCAGGTCTGCATGGGCGTGCGGGTCATGGCCGGGCTGGGCATCGGTACCCTTGTCGTCACCAACGCGGCCGGGGCCCTCAATCCCCAGTTCGATGCCGGTTCGCTCATGCTCATGACCGATCAGATCAACTTCACCGGCACGACGCCGCTGGCCGGTCCCAACGTGGAACAATGGGGGCCGCGCTTCCCGGACATGAGCTGCATCTTTGACCCGGAACTGCGCGCGCTGGCGCTGGAGAGCGCCGCCATGCTGGGCATCCGCCTGGAGCGCGGGGTCTATATCGGCGTGCACGGCCCGCAGATGGAAAGCCCGGCCGAAACGCGCATGTATCGTCAGTGGGGAGCGGATGCCGTGGGCATGAGCACCGTACTGGAAGTGCTGGCCGCGCGGCATCTGGGCCTGCGGGTGCTGGGCGTATCCTGTCTGAGCAACAAGAACCTGCCGGACTGCATGGCGCCTGCCCCCCTCGAGGAGATCATAGCGGTGGCCGGACGCGCCGGCAGGCAGCTGGAGCGCCTCCTGCTGGACATGGTGACAAAATTCTGAAAAACGCATACATCTTCTGCCCGCCCTGCGGGACGGCCGGCCTGCCCCGTCCGTCTGCGGGGCGCTCTGCGTCCTTGGGGGGCGCGCTTTTCACGCAACGGCAGGCAAAGGTCTCTTTCATGGAACAGAACACCTCCCTTCGCAATGTGGCCATCATCGCCCACGTCGACCACGGCAAGACCACGCTGGTGGACGCCCTCTTTCGCCAGAGCGGCGTCTTTCGCGCCGATCAGCAGGTGGACGACCGCGTCATGGACAAGATGGATCTGGAACGCGAGCGCGGCATCACCATTGCCGCCAAAAACTGCGCCGTGCATTGGAAGGGCGTAAAGATCAACATCATCGACACGCCAGGCCATGCCGACTTCGGCGGTGAGGTGGAGCGCTCGCTGTCCATGGCCACCGGGGCCATCCTGCTGGTGGACGCCTCGGAAGGACCGCTGCCGCAGACGCGCTTCGTGCTCAAGAAAACGCTGGAGGCCGGGCTGCCCGTGGTGGTGGTGGTCAACAAGATCGACCGCAAGGACGCCCGCCCGGAAGAGGTGCTCAACGAGGTCTACGACCTTTTCATCGATCTGGGAGCCAATGACGAACAGCTCGAATTCCCCGTGCTTTACGCCATCGGCCGCGAAGGCGTGGCCATGTACGGGCTCGAGGACGAACGGGTGGACCTTTCGCCGCTGTTCGACACTATCCTCAAGCATATCCCCGGCCCGGCGCATGATCCCGCCGAACCCTTCCAGATGCTGGTGGCCGACCTCGACTATTCGGATTATCTGGGACGGCTGGCCGTGGGGCGCATCATGCACGGCACGGTATTCGCCAAGGAGGCGCTGGTCTGCATGGGCGAGGATGGACAGCCCAGCCCCCTGCGGGCCACCAAGCTGCAGGTCTATGACGGGCTCCAGCTTGCCGAGGTGGAATCGGCCGGGCCGGGCGATATCGTGGTGCTGGCCGGCATCGAGGACGTGACCATCGGTGACACCATCTGCACGCGCGAAAAGCCGCGCGCCCTGCCCCGCATCCGGGTGGACGAGCCCACCGTGGCCATGCGCTTCGGCATCAATACCTCCCCGCTGGCCGGACGTGAGGGCAAGATCGTGCAGAGCCGCGCCATCCGCGACCGTCTGGAGAAGGAATGTCTGCGTAACGTTGCCGTGCGTCTGGAAGACACGGCGGACAAGGACGCTTTCCTCGTCAAGGGGCGCGGGGAGTTCCAGATGGCCATCCTCATCGAGACCATGCGCCGCGAAGGCTTCGAGTTGTCCGTGGGCCGTCCGGAAGTCATCCTCAAGAAGGACGAGAACGGCAAGGTCCTGGAACCCATCGAGCACCTCTATGTCGATTGCGACGAGTATTTCATGGGCGTGGTGACGGACAAGCTCAATCAGCGCAAGGGCCGTATGCTCAATTGCATCAATAACGGCACCGGTCGCGTCCGTCTGGAATTCACCGTGCCTTCGCGCGGGCTCATCGGCTATCGGGACGAATTCCTCACCGATACCAAGGGCACCGGCATCATGAACTCCTACCTTGACGGCTACGAGGAATGGCGGGGCGACTTCCCCACACGCTTCACGGGGTCCATCGTGGCCGACCGTCCCGGCAATGCCGTGGCCTATGCCCTCTTCAATCTGGAGCCGCGCGGTACCCTGTTCGTGGAGCCGGGCGACCCGGTCTATGAAGGCATGATCGTGGGCGAGCACAACCGGGACAACGACATCGACGTCAACGCCACCAAGGAAAAGAAGCTGACCAACCTGCGCGCCGCGGGCAAGGACGAGAACGTCATCCTGACGCCGGTCAAGAAGATGACCCTCGAACATGCCCTGCACTTCGTGCGGGAAGATGAGCTGGTGGAGGTGACGCCGCAGTCCATCCGTCTGCGCAAGACGGAACTTTCCGCCCAGAAGCGCTATCAGATGGCCGGGGCCAAGAAGAAGGGGTAGAGCGTTTTACCTTTGAGAAAGGCAAACGTTCTGACCGGTACTAGGGCCTGTTGACACCATTCGTTGTCTGTTTGGGGGGAAGGGAAACCCCTCCGCCAGCGCGGGAGCGGGTTGCTCTGCTGTCGATGCCCGTAAGGCTCCTTTGTCGCCTAACGGGCACGGCCCTCCGGGCCGCCTTTCGGTCGCTCCCTTCCCCCCAAGCCCCCCATCCCTTCCCCAGCGCGCCTTTACCGGGGGAAGAGTCAAAGACACGAGGCACCCTCGTCCCAAAAACAAGCGGCGTGTATCAGCCTGTTTTACTTATCTATTGAAAATTGTTTGAAAAAATTGTGTTAATAGGCCCTGGATGTCCGTTTCCGGCAGATCGTGCAAAGGCTCCCTTTTCCGTTGCATCGAGCGGAGAAGGGCGGCCTTTTTGCTGTTCATCAAGGGATATGCGCGTCAAAAGGTGCCCGATGCGGCGGCCGCGCGTGAACGCTGCGGTTCCGGCTCTCCCGCGCGGCCCTTGGTGCTGCGGCCGGTCCCGGCCTGAGAGGCTTGCGGCAGCGGATAGGGCTGCACCACGCGGTAGCGCGGGGCCGCCTTTTCCTGACGCGGCGCGGGGGCCGACGGCTGCGGATGGACCACGCGATAGACCGGGGCTTTTTCCCGCCGACCGGCGGAACTGCCGGAAGCGGCGGCGGGACGGACGCGGTGCGTGTCCGTAGCGGCCGCGGCGGCTGTCCGTGGCGGCGTGGACGGCGTCGCCTGTACGGCATCGCCGGATACGACGGCATGATCCGCCGTCAGGGCGGCGCGGGACGGGGCTGTCGTCTCCGTCGGGGTCCACGGCTGGCTGCAGCGGGCCATGGGGATCGGGGTGCTGCCTGCGGGGATAGCGCCTCCGGTGGCCATCATGGCGTCGGGGAAGCTTTCCGGCGGCATCTCTTCCGCCTGTTCCGAATGGGGTTGCGGCGTCCTGCGGGTCATGAGCAGGGGGGGCGTCTCGTCCAGCACATCCAGATATTCGCTGACGGTGACGAAGCGCTGGCAGCCTCCGGCCCGCAGCTCGTCGATGATGCGCGGCAGGTCGTCCACGGTCCGCTTGAGCGAGTCATGGAAGAGGAAGATGCCGCGCAGTTCGCCGGGGCCGTAAACATGGCCGAGCGTATTGGGCAGCAGGGCATAGTTGACGGGCAGACGCTTCCAGTCATGGCTGTCCTGCGACCAGAGCATGATGGAGAGGCCCAGGTCCCCGGCAAGTTCCACCGTATCTTCATTATAAGCCCCGTAAGGAGGGCGGATATGGCGGGGGCTGGCCCCAAGTTCCCGCAGCAGGGCGTCGGTCCGGGCCAGTTCGTCGTATTGCTGTTCCTTGTTGAGGGCGCGCAGCTTGGGGTGCGACCAGGAGTGGTTGCCGACCTCGTGCCCCTCGGCCACGATGCGCTGCACGAGGGAAGGGCGCAGGGCCGCATTCTTGCCGAGCAGGAAGAAGGTCGCGTGGATGCCGTAACTGGACAGCATGTCCAGCAGGCGGCCCGTATTGCGGGAAGGTCCGTCATCAAAGGTTATGGCGCAGAGATTCTCCCGCATCTGCTGTCGGCTGATGCTCGCGCCGTCATAGACGAGCGCAGCCCCGCGAGCCATGCCGCCCAGAGGCGGCCATGCCGCCAGACACAGCAGCACTATCAGACTTTTCCACCGCATACTCCGCAACCCCTCTCCGCTGCCTTTTTGCGGTCCTTGCCGCCGCAGCGAGGCTGTATCTACCATTGCCTTGTGCCCGCCGCAAGCAAAGGGATATTTATTCTTGGTAAATTTTCCAATTATTATATCATGTTATAATTTTTCTTGAAAAATCTCTCTTTTTTTAAAAATTTTTGCTTGACGAAAGGGGGCAGTTTGCGTAGAACCAATCTTGCGACGAGGGCAGTTAGCTCAGCTGGTAGAGCACCGCCTTCACACGGCGGGGGCCACAGGTTCAAGTCCTGTACTGCCCACCACCCGGAGCGGTAGTTAAGACGGTTATAACGCCGGCCTGTCACGCCGGAGGCCGAGGGTTCGAGTCCCTTCCGCTCCGCCAGAAAATAAAGCGCACTGTGAAAACAGTGCGCTTTTTCTGCGTATGGACGGTAGGCTGTTACGGCCCACGGTGGGGCGGAGGGAGAAAAGTCTTGACAGCTGAAGGGAAGGGCGGTAAGCAGTCTCAATTCAGCGTCAACGGCTCTGCCGGACGACGACATCCTGCGGCAAGCGTTCCGGGGTGGCCTGAAAAGGCCCCCTTTTTTTATTATCTGCAAAGCGCCCGGCGAGAAGAGCATGAGTCAGAATCCGATTGCGGAGGCGGTCGTCCGCCTTGCCGCTCCGGTGGTGGAATCCCTGGGGCTGGTCATCTGGGGGGTGGAGATCACCCAGAGCGGCCGCATGGTGGTGCGCCTCTTTGTGGATGTGCCCTCGGACGGGCGCAATCCGCATACCGTGGCCGAAGAGCTGGCCGCCCGTTCGCAAGATGATGGAGCGGACATGCCGGAGCTGGCGCTCCCCTCAGCGAGCATCGACCAGTGCGAGGAGATCTCCCGCCATCTGGGCCTTGCCCTCGAGGTGGAGGACATCGTCCCGCAGGCTTATGTGCTGGAAGTCTCCACGCCCGGTTTCAACCGGCTCTTTTTCTCGACGGAGCAGATGCGCCCCTATGTGGGGGATATGGTGGAAGCCCGTATGCAGGCCGCCTATGCGCCGCGGGCGGACATGGCGCCGCGCCGTTCCTGGCGCGGTCGGCTGGAGGCGGTGGAGGCGGAGGCTTTTCTGCTGGCCCCGGCCGGCATCACCCCTGAAGGGGAGGTGCTGCCCGAAGCCGTGGAGCCTGTGCGCCTGCCGTGGGACATGACGCGGCGGGTCGCCCGCGTGCATGTCTTTCGTGCGCCGGAAAAACCGGGTAGATCCGCTGGCGGCGGACGGCGGAAAGGGCGGCAGGAAACGCAGCCCGCCGCGGCTGCCGGACGTGGTGGGGCGCGGGTGCCGCGCAAGAATGAGGCGCTGGACGACGACGTGGCGTCCGCGCTGCAAGGATAGCAACCCGGCGGACGTCTGGCCGGGAGGATTTTGAGGCCGCGCTGGCGGCACGGAGGCAATTATGAATCTTGAACTCAAGAAGGCCATTGACCAGATCAGCAAAGATAAGGGTCTTGACCGTGATATGCTCATCGACACGCTGGAGGACGCGGTGCGTACTTCCGTGTTGCGCCGTTTCAGCGAGGACATGGATGTGGAAGTGTCCTACAATGACAATACCGGCGATATTGAAGTCTATCAGTTCAAGATCGTGGTGGAGGACGACGACCTGCTCAATCCCGATACGCAGATCGAGCTCTCCGAAGCCCGCACCCATGATCCGTCCGTGCAGATCGACGATGAGATGGGCTTCCGCGTCAAGGTCGAGGACCTCGGCCGCATCGCCGCCCAGTCCGCCAAGCAGGTCATCATCCAGCGTATGCGCGACGCCGAACAGGAGATCATCTACGAGGAATACAAGGACCGCGTGGGCGAGATCGTTTCCGGCATCGTGCAGCGCCGGGACAAGGGCGGCTGGGTGGTCAACCTCGGCCGCACGGAAGCCATCCTGCCGCGCGACGAGCAGATCCCCCGCGAGCACTACAAGCGCAATGACCGGGTGCAGGCGCTGATCATCGAAGTGCGCAAGGAAGGCCGCGGTCCGCAGATCGTCATTTCCCGCGCGCATCGCGATTATATGGCCGCCCTTTTCCGGCGCGAAGTGCCGGAAGTGGACGACGGCGTGGTGCAGATCATGGGCGTGGCCCGCGATCCCGGTTCGCGCGCCAAGGTGGCGGTGCTTTCCCGCGAGCGCGACGTGGATCCCGTGGGCGCCTGCGTGGGCGTGCGCGGCTCGCGCATCCAGAACATCGTGCAGGAGCTGCGCGGCGAGCGTATCGACATCGTGGTCTGGAGCCCGGATATCGCCACCTATGCCCGCAATGCCCTCGCGCCGGCGTTGGTGTCGCGCATCGTGGTGGATGACGAGGAAAACCTGCTGGAAGTCATCGTGCCCGACGATCAGCTGACCAACGCCATCGGCCGCAAAGGGCAGAACGTGAAGCTGGCCGCGCGCCTGCTGGGCTGGAAGGTCGATATCTTCACCGAGAGCCGTTACAACGAGGCCAATGCCATCGGGCACGGGCTGCAGCAGGTGGCCAGCGTGGCAGAAGTGTCCATGGAAGCCTTGCTGGAGGCGGGCTTTTCCTCGCTGGAAAAGCTGCGTGCCGCCACGGACCAGGAACTTGCCGACAAGCTGGCCATTTCGGACGCGCGCATCGCGGATCTGCGCTCCGCCATCAACTTCCTTGCGCCCGTGGTGGAAAAGACCCCCGAGTCCTCCGCCGTGGAGCTGTTGAAAGCGCCGGAAGAGACGGAGAGCGCTCGCGAGGCCGAGAGCGAAAAACAGGACGACTAGAGAGTGGCGCCGTGTCTCATGTGCCTGAGCGCATGTGCGTCATCTGCCGGGAGCGCTTTGCCAAGGCCTCGCTCTCGCGGCATGTGAAGGACGAGCAGGGAAATTTGATCATCGACGCGACCAAGACCCGCCCGGGCAGGGGCTGGTATGTGTGCGACAGGCCGGAATGTCTCAAGCGATTCGAGAAGTACCGGCCCAACGCACGGCGCAAGGGGGGTAAGAATGCCTGAAACGAAACTGAAAATCAAAGATCTGGCTGCCGAGCTCGACGTGCAGCCCAAGGAAGTGCTGAACGTCGCTCGCGAACTGGGCATTTCCGCCAGGCAGAGCACGGCGCTGCTTGCGCCGGAAGATGTGGTCCGCGTGCGGGAATACTTCGCCGCGTCGCGGCAGAATGAGGTGACGCGGCGCGAGAGCGAATCCGGCGTCATCGTGCGCCGCCGTCGCCGTGTCGTCGAAGAACCGGCCCCTGAGGCGTCTGTCGTCGCGGAGGAAAAGGAAGAAAAGGTCGTGGAAACGGCGGCGGAGCCTGCCGCTCCGCTGACTGAGCCCATGGCCGAGCAGGTCCCTGTCGCGGAAGCGGCGCCTGCCGAGGAGACGGAAGTCGCGCCTGCCGCTCCGGCGGAGCCGGAAACGGCGAAAGCGGCCGAGGAAGCACCGGCGGCGCAGGAAAAGCCCGCCAAGCCCCGCAATGCCCGCATCATCGCGCCCGCCCGCGTCATCAGCCGCCCGCAGGACGCCGCAGCCGAGCCTGCGCCTGAGGAGAAGGCGTCCGTCAGCGCCGCCGAAGAGCCCGTGGCCGAAGCTCCCGCGCCGGAGACGAACGTTGTGGAGCCGGTAGCCGAGGCCCCGTCCCGCGCGCCGGAACATGTCCAGGAAAGTGAGGGAGCCGAAAAGGCGCGGTCTGCCCGCCACGCCGCCCGTCCCGATGCTTCCGCCGAGCCCGAAGGTTCTTCCGCGCCCACCTTGCCCCCGCGTGCGCCGGAGCCCCGGGAAAAAGCGCCGGAAGAGGAAGCCGCCGCGCCTGAAGTGGCCACGGCACAGCGCGCCCGCGTCATCGCGCCCGCGCCGCAGGTGCGCGTCATCAGCCGTCCCGCGCCGGGCAGCACGCCCGCACGCGATACGGCGGCTCGTGACGATCGGGGCGGCCGCCGTGACGGTCGTTCCGGCGACGGACGAGACAATCGCGAGGGGCGCGATCGCGGCCCGCGGCCCGGCAATCGTCCGGGATTCGGTGAGGGCCGTGGTCCGCGTACCGGCGCTCCCGGAGGCGGCGGCTATGCCGCGCCCGCCCAGCCTACGCCGGTGGACAGCCGCGACGGGCAGAGCAAGAAAAAGCGCCTCAAGGGCCGTCGTACCGTGGATTTCCAGCAGGGAGATTTCGGGCATCAGGACGAGGATGATGTGCCGCGCATGAATCGCGGCAAGAGCCGCCGCAAGCCCGGCAAGGCCCTGCCCGCCGCCCAGCAGGCCACCCAGCCCCTCAAGGCCGCCAAGCGCAAGATCCGCGTGGATGAAGCCATCGTGGT
>NZ_CALVHE010000054.1 GCF_944327235.1 uncultured Desulfovibrio sp. | reverse complement strand
CACCGTCATGAGGATATCTACAAACTCCTCCTCAAGATGCTCAGAGAGAATCCTCTCTGCTAGTCATGACCCAAAAAATTATATGCAATGGTGGCGACAAGCAAAAAAAGAAGGGACTTGGCCGAAAGAGAGAGCATTTTTATCAATAAGCCCATTGGCGTTCGCTTCACCTGTTTTTTCTCCGTCACGCAATGGATATCTGCTTCCATGCCTGAAATCTTATTGTGTTGCGGTCATCCTCTCTTCATCACTTTTGCTTTGACCGAGTGGAGCGCCGCTAGCGACGGGATCGGCGTATCCTGATATTTAGAGCTTTTTCAGTTTGAAGCGTCTAGGCTGCACGTTCACCCCTCCGCTCAGCGGGAAGGGCAGGGGGCCTGCCGAGGCTGCCGCCCCGGAGGCAAGCTTTCCCGGCCAGCGGCGAAGGAAGCCTACCCACTGACAGCCCAAAAAAGAAAAACCCGTTGATTTCTCAACGGGCTTACTTTCTTGCTGGCGGAGAGGGAGAGATTCGAACTCTCGGTACGCTTTTAACGTACACACGATTTCCAATCGTGCTCCTTCGACCAGCTCGGACACCTCTCCGCGCTCAAAGCTAGATTTATATATACCCCCTTTCCGGGGAAGGCAAGTAAAAAATGCACAAAACCAAAAATTTTTTTTGCGCCCGGCGTCTGGGCAGTCCGCCCGCCCAGTTACGGCAAAAACGGGCAGGGGGGAGCAAGCTCGGCTTTGCCGGACAGATCGCTCAGCCCCCTCAGGACTGTTGTCCCCTTCTGGCCCGACAGGCGGCCGTAGACGACTCTTCGGAAGTCTCGTGTCTCACCGGGTCCGACACTACCTGCTGACTGGCGGCCACAGGGGAGGGGGGCGCTGCCGTTTCCCCGGGAACAGACGGCGGCCCGCTCTCTTCTTCCTTTACGTCAAGACGGCGTGCCGCATATCGAAGATAGAGAAGGAATGCCAGCGCGGCACAGACGATGCCCACCAGATTGGCCACGCCAAGCAAAGAGAAATCGCTCATCGGATGTCCTCGTCTCAATGGGAAAAATGTATGCCATAAGCGGACAGGGCCGCATCATGCGGCCCTGTCTCGGAATCATGTCTCACGAAGACGCCGCGCAAAGGCGTCCGCATGGATGGAAAAACTAGATGCCCATCTGGCTGAAACCACTGTCGGCATAGATGACGCTGCCGGTCACGCCGTGTCCTAGATCCGAGGCCAGGAAGGTGGCAAGACCGCCCACATCATGCGTGGTGACGTTACGGCGCAGGGGCGAGCTTTCCTCCACGCGGGTAAAGATGTTCTTGAGGCCGGACACCGCGGAAGCGGCCAGCGTCTTGATGGGGCCCGCGCTGATGGCATTGACGCGCACACCCTTCTCCCCAAGCTCATAGGAAAGATAGCGCACGGAAGCCTCCAGTGCCGCCTTGGCCACACCCATGACATTGTAGCCGGGGATGACCTTGGTGGAACCATGATACGTCATGGTGATGACGGACGAACCCTCGTGCAGGAGCGGTTCAAAGGCGCGGCAGATGCCGGTCAGCGAGTAGGCGGAAATATCCAGCGCCAGATGGAAGCCCTCGCGGGTCGTATCCACAAAGCGCCCCGTGAGGTCTTCGCGATTGGCAAAGGCGATGGAATGGACAAGGATATCGACATCGCCCCATTTTTCCTTGACCAGATCGGCGGCGGCAGCGATCTGAGCGTCGTCGCTCACATCACACTGAAAGGTGAATTCGCCGCCCAGCTCTTCGCTGAGGGGTTCCACACGTTTCTTGATGGCATCCCCCACATAGTTGAAAGCGAGACGGGCTCCCTGCTCCTTGAAGCAGGAGGCGATGCCGTAGGCAATGCTCTTGTTGTTGGCCAGACCGAGAATGAGGGCTTTTTTGCCTTGCAGCAGCATGGTGATTCTCCTTGAGGCCGGAAATTCCGGCATGTCATTCGTTGGTTTGCCGGGACGCTCTCCCGGCCCCCCTGACCGCCCTAGATGCTGAAGGGCTTACCGGTCAGGATCTCATAAGCTTCCCGATAGCGGGCCGCCGTGTTGTCGATGATCTCCTGCGGCAGGGCAGGCGCAGGCGGCTGCATGTCCCACGGCTGCTGCTTGAGCCAGTCGCGCAGATACTGCTTGTCGAAACTGGGCTGTCCCTGACCGGGAACATACTTGTCCGCAGGCCAGAAACGGGAAGAATCCGGAGTCAGCACTTCGTCGATGATATGCAGCTTGCCGTTGATGAAGCCGAACTCGAACTTGGTGTCGGCCACGATGATCCCCTTGCCGGCCGCATAGGCCCGCCCGGCTTCGTAGATGCGCAGGGAGACGTTCTGCACCTGTTCGGCCACCTCGTCTCCGAGCAGGGCGGCGGCACGGGCCACGCTGATATTTTCGTCGTGTTCGCCCAGCTCCGCCTTGGTGGACGGCGTGAAGATGGCCGGTTCCAGTTTGTCGGACTCACGCAGACCGGCGGGCAGATCATAGCCGCACAGTTTGCCGGTCGCCTGATAGTCCTTCCAGCCGGAGCCGCTCAGATAACCGCGCACGATGCACTCCACCGGCAGGGGACGGGCCTTGCGCACGAGAACGGCGCGACCTTCCAGTTCGTCCACCCACGGGGCAAGGCTGGCGGGGAAACGGCTGACGTCGCTCTCCACCAGATGGTTGGGGATGATATCCTGGAACTTGTCCATCCAGAACAGGGTGATCTGATTGAGGATGACCCCCTTGTACGGAATGGGCTCGCCCATGATGACGTCATAGGCCGACATGCGGTCAGTGGTCACGATGAGCAGGGTCTCGTCATCCACTTCATAGATATCGCGAACCTTGCCGCGCGAGCGCAGGGGACAGGCAGTGATCTGGGTCTGGGTAACAATGCGCATGACAGCTCCTTAGGCGCGCGGCGATTTCTGGCCGCGAATTTCGGCGGAACGGGCGTGGGCCTCCAGACCCTCCATGCGGGCAAGGGCGGCAATGGCCTCCCGGCTGTTCTGGAGGAAGGCGGCAGAGGTAGCCACGATGCTGGTTTTCTTGCAGAAGGTCTGGACGGAAAGGGCAGAGGAGAAACGCGCCGTGCCCAGCGTGGGCAGCACATGATTGGGCCCGGCAAAGTAGTCTCCCACCGGCTCAGGACAATGATGCCCCATGAAGACGGCGCCGGCGTGCCGTATGCCCGGCAGCAGCGCCCAGGGATCGCGCACGCACAGTTCCAGATGTTCCGGAGCGATCATATTGGCTACGGCCACGGCCACGTCCATGTTCGGTACCGTTATGACGGCGCCCCAGTCAAGCAGAGATTTGGCCGCCGTCTGAGCCTTGGGCAGGGAGGCGCACTGATTGTCCAGCTCCTCGCGGATGCGCTCGCCCAGCTGAGCGTCCGTGGTGAGACAGAGCGCGGCGGCCAGCGGATCGTGCTCGGCCTGGGAAAGCATGTCCGCCGCCACCCAGTCCGGACGGGCGGTACCGTCCGCCAGGATGAGCACCTCGCTCGGCCCGGCGATCATGTCGATGCCCACAACGCCCTGCAGAAGACGCTTGGCCGTGGCCACATAGATATTGCCCGGTCCGGCGATGACATCCACGGCGGGCAGACTCGGCGTACCGTAGGCCAGGGCGGCAACGGACCATGCGCCGCCCACGCGGTAGACCTCATCTATGTCCAGCAGATGCGCCGCAGCCAGGATAGCGGGAGAAATGCTGCCGTCGGCGCGCGGCGGCGTACAGACGGCGATGCGCCGCACTCCGGCGACCTGTGCGGGGATAGCGTTCATGAGCAGGCTGGAAATGAGCGGCGTGCTCCCCCCCTGCCCGCCGGGCACATAGAGCCCCACGCTGTCCACCGGCAGGACGCGCTGGCCGAGGATGCTGCCGTCCGGCAGGGTCTCGAACCACGATTTCTCCCGCTGCGCCTCGTGAAAGCGACGAATGTTGCGGGCGGCATCCCCGATATGTTCGCGCTGCTCAGGCGAGACGGAAGCCGCGCTGCGGGCGATGTCCATCTCGGACAGGCGCAGGGGCGGTTCAAAGGCGGCACAGTCAAAACGGCGGGTATATTCCAGCAGGGCCTCGTCCCCGCGGGCACGGACATCATCAAGGATGGCCCGTACGGCGCTCTCCACGTTGTCGCCGGGATTGCGTCGCTCTTCGAGCCATTTTGCGGCCTTGGGCCAGTCGTGCGCGGTCTGGAGGGAAATGCTGCGGCATGTCATAAGCTTCCTCCCATTGAAAAGCAGCCCAGCATAGCCGAGGTTTTGCGGAATGTCGAGGCGGGAAAAGTGCCTTCCGCCCTTGACAGCGGCACGGGCTGAACTTACCCCTTAAGGTCAGAACCACGCACCATGCCGCCCGTGGAAAACGACTTTTTTCGCCCGGGAAACGCGAAAAGACGCATGGAGCTGCTCGTTGCGGCCGAAGCGATCTTTCGCCGGCGACGCCGCGAAAATGGACGGCATTGCCGCGGACAGGACAGCACGTCCCGGTTTTGGACAAGGTGACAGAATCATTTGCCATGCTTTCGCTGCCCCTGCGCGTCACGGTGGTGCGGGCTGGTTTCGGGAGGATATGTATGCACCATCATAAAGTTCATGATACCTACAAGAAAGCGGCGGAAGCGGCGGAAATGGAAGCCGCGGCGGCTGCGGCGGCCGAGGCTGCCGCCGAAAACGCCGAGGCCGATGCCGCGGCGGCTGCGGAGGATGGCGTGCAGGCCGCGCCGGAAGATCTGGCCCGCGCCTGTCGCGAACAGATCTGCCCCCTCTGCGAAGAAAAGAAGGTGGCGGACGATACGCGTCTGCGTATGGCTGCCGAAATGGAGAATTTCAAGAAGCGCCTTGCGCGTGAGCATGAAGAGCAGATGCGCTACGCGGCGGAAAAGATCCTGCGCGACATGCTGCCCGGACTGGACAATCTGGAACTTGCCTTACAGTACGGCAGCCGGGATGCCGCCTGTCAGGACATGCTGACGGGCGTGGCCATGACCCATAAACTCATGCTGGAGGCCATGGCCCGTCACGGCCTTGTGCCGGTGGGGGAAGAAGGCGAGGACTTCACGCCGGAACGCCATGAGGCTGTCGGCTTTGACGATTGCCCCACCGTCGGCCCCGGCTGCGTCTCGCGCGTGCTGCAGCGCGGATACAAGCTGGGTGACCGCCTGCTGCGCCCGGCCAAGGTCATGATCAACCAAGGCTAGATACTTTGCCTTTGAAAAAGGCAAAATACAAGGCGGCGGGACGGGGGTGACTCGTGTCCCTGCCGCTTCCCCCCGGTAAAAGCGCGCTGGGGAAGGGAAGCGGCCGCCATAGCATCACGACCATATCAGACCGGCGCAGCCAGCCGCCCTGCGGGGCAGCCGGCTGCGCCGGTCTTGCTCTTGGACGCAAGTTTTCCGTTCCGTGCGCTCAGTTGCCGGAACTCTGGTCGAACAGGCTGGCAAAGGTGTCCTGAACGTCAAGAAAGGCATCGACCACGCGCGGGTCAAACGCCGTCCCCCGTCCCTCACAGATACATTTCACCGCAACGTCATGCGGATAGGCATCCTTGTAGACACGTCGGCTACGCAGGGCATCATAGACATCCACCACGCTGACGACACGAGCGCAAAGAGGGATCTCTTCTTCCCGAAGTCCGGCAGGGTAGCCCTTGCCGTCCCATCGCTCATGGTGATTGAGGGCGATCTCTCTGGCGTAGTGCAAAAAGCAACGCTTCCCCAGTTCCTTGTCCAGCTCATGCCCGGCTTCTTCCAGGATCTCATACCCCAGCGTGGTATGCCGCTTCATGATATCAAACTCTTCCGGGCTCAATCTGTCGGGCTTGTGCAGGATATTGTCGGGGATGGCCACCTTGCCCACGTCATGCAGTGGCGTGGAAAGGATGATCCACTCGATATCGCTGGATGAAAGATTTTCCGGCGCATCGGCACGCTCCATGAGCCGCCGCAGCAAGACTTCCACCAACCGACTGGTCCGCTGGATATGGGCTCCGGTCTCGGGATCGCGCCATTCGGCCAGCATGGCCATAGCGTGGATGGTGGCCTTCTGGGTCTGCAAAAGTTCGCTGGTGCGCTGGGCCACCAGCTCGCTGAGATGGTCGCGATGCCGCTTGAGCTCCAGATGCAGCTCCACACGCTGATGCACCAGCGAGGCCCGGAAGGGTTTACGGATGAAATCCTGCGCCCCGAGGGAAAAACCGGTGGACTCGTCCGAATCGTCATTCTCGGCCGTGACGATGATGACGGGGATATCCTGTGTCCGCGGATTCTCCTTGAGCCGCCGACAGACTTCATAACCGTTCATGCCCGGCATGACCACGTCCAGCAGGATGATGTCCGGTTGCGGATCGGCAGCGGCAAGACGCAGGGCATCCTGGCCATTCTTGGCAAACATGATGCGGTGGTCCATGCGCAGAACCTCACTCAACATGCGGAGGTTTTCCGGCGCGTCATCCACCAGCAGCACGGTACTGCGCAGGACGGGCTGTGCGGCGTTGCGCATGGTTAGCTGCTTTGCCGTCGGCCGTTCAACGCCCGGACGATCTCCGGCGCGAGGGTCCGGCCCAGACGCTGCACGAGCAGGCTCTGCGTCCTGACAAGGTTGGATGTGGCCGCCGTGCCGGGCTGTGCCGCCGGGCAGTCGGCACTGTCGGCAAAGCTGCCGCGGGCCATGACCTTGTCGTTGCTGTCCAGAAGGGACCAGCGGGCCTCCAGACGCACGGTCTCGCCGGGAGCGCCGTCAAGACGCAGGACATCCACCAGCAGAGCGGCCTTCCAGCCCGCATCATCCGTAGTCTGGACAGCGATATCGCCGGCCAGCAGCGGCGGGCTCAGCACTTCGCGCAGGACGCGGCGGATCCCCTGATCGAGGGGCTCGGCCCAGATGTCGAAATTATTGACGTTCAGCAGCGGATCGCCTTCGCTGCGGCTGACCACGCCCTGCCGGTCAAGATAACCGGGGATGCCCACATGCGCGATGCGCAGACTGGTGGAAGGCAGCGCAGCGGCGGCAAAAGGCTTTTCGCCGCTTTCCAGCAGATAATAGTAGGTGGGAGCGCTCTTGCCGCAGGCGGTCAGCAGACATGCCAGCAGACAGAGCGTCACAGCCGGGAAAATACGCCGGGCGCAGCGCGTCCCGCAGGGAAAATGCCTCATCGTTGACCTCCGGAACGTCCTCGCAGGAGGGATTCGGGATTGCGTTCAAGGGTATCGGCCAGCGCCCGCAGGGAGCGCATGGCAGCCGTGGCTTCGCGCAGCAGGCGGCGCAGCTCGTTGACAGCGGGGGAGTCGCGTCCCACAAGGGCCTGCGTGGAATGGGCCACGGCGGTAAAGCCGTCCATGGCCTGCGTGAGCGCTTCCAGAGCCCGGGGAAGCTCCGTCGAGGCCACGGCGCTGGCCTGCGAAAGGTTGTTCATGGTCTGATTGACAAGACGCTGCGTCTCCCGACTGGCCACAAGGAGCTTGTTCGCTTCTTCAAAGGTATTGGCGAACTGGGTGATCCCCCGATCGATATCCGGGGAAGCCAGGATGTCGGAAAGGCGCTGCAAGGTGCCCTGAAAGGAGGTGGCCAGTTCCTTGAGGGGCAGAGCGGAGAGATTGCGTTGCAGCTGATCGATGGGAGACGGCAGGGTCGGGATCTCCGTCGCGGGATCGACAGAGCGGAAGCGGGCCAGCGAATCAGGGTAGAAATCCAGCTCGATGCGGTACTGTCCCGTGATGAGGCTCTGCAACTGGAGGCGGGCCCGCAAGCCGCGCTGGACGAGCTGGGCCAGCATCTTGATGCGCTCCTCTTCGGGGAGCTTCCCCCCGGAACGGGCATCATTGATGGCCCCTTCATTGATGCGGATGCCTACGGGGATGCTGACGCTGCCGTCGCGCGGATTGGCTTGCAGCTGGATGTTGGTCACGGCGCCCAGCGGCACGCCGCGAAAAACGACCGGCGCTCCGACAGAAAGACCGCTGACCGAACCGTCAAAAATGAGCGTGTATTCCAGATCGTCGGCAAAGAGATTGCCGCCGCCCAGCAGGCCGATGCCAAGGACAAGAAGCAGCAGGCCGACAATGACAAAGCTGCCGACAGCCACAGAAGAGCGTGTTTGACTCATGCGTCGTTCCTTGCCGCTCCCGGACCGGAGGCGGCGGAAGTCCCCGACGCTCCGCGGGTAAGGAAGCGCCGGGCCTGTTCTTCGGTATGAGGATCATTGACAAGCAGGGAAGGATTGCCCGCCGCAGTGACCCGCCGGGTCTGAGCATCCAGAAAAATGCTGTTGCTGGCCACGGTGAAGATGCTGGCCAGCTCATGCGAGACGATGACGAAGGTCGTGCCCAGCGTGTCCCGCAATTCAAGGATGAGATCGTCAAGCAGCCGGGAACTCACCGGATCGAGTCCGGCCGAGGGCTCGTCCAGAAAGAGGATCTCCGGGTCAAGCGCCAGCGCCCGGGCCAGACCGGCCCGTTTGCGCATACCACCGCTTATCTCGGAGGGATAGTAGTCCTCGAAGCCCGCCAGCCCGGCCAGCGCCAGCTTGAGCGAGGCCTGTTCCCGGATCTCCGCCTGCGAAAGCCCGGTGTACTGCTGCAGGGGCAGCCCCACATTCTCGGCCAGGGTCATGGAGCTCCAGAGCGCTCCCCCCTGGAAAAGGACGCCGGTACGCTGCATGAGCTGCCGCCGTTCGCGCGGCGTGCAGGCCCAGAAGTCCGTCTCGCCGTAAAAGACCTGCCCCGCCTGCGGCTCCTTGAGGCCCATGAGCACACGCAGCAGCGTACTCTTGCCGCAGCCGGAGCCGCCCATGATGAGAAAGACATCATCCCGCGCCACGTCGAAGCTGACATCCCGCATGAGCACATAGGAGCCGTAACCGACAGTCAGGTTACGGACGCTGATGCGCGGGGACGACGCGGCGGGGGGAGCGGGAGCAAGAACGTCCATGCCTAGACCTTCAGCACGTTGCACAACACGGTGATGATGGCCGTGGCCACGATGATGCCGACGATGCCGTGCACCACGGCAGTCGTGGTGGCCTTGCCCACGGCCTGCGCGCTGCGGCCGCAGCGGATGCCCTGATAACAGCCGGAAAGAGCGATGATGACGCCGAACACCACGGCATAACTCAGGCCGATGATGCCATGCGAGAAGGAAACCATGCGCACGGTGGCGTTGAGGTATTCCAGCGCGCTGAGATCCAGCATGGCGACCCCTACAAAAAAACCGCCCAGGATGCCCATGAGATCGGCATATACGGTCAGCAGGGGCACCATGAGCGTCAAGGCCAGCATTCGCGGCAACACCAGAAAGTCTATGGGCGAGATGCCGAGAGTGGAAAGGGCGTCCACCTCCTCATTGACCTGCATGGTGCCGATGAGCGCCGCAAAGGAAGCCCCCACCCGGCCGGACATGACCACACCGACCATGACGGCGCCCATCACCCGCAGCATACCGATGCCCACCAGCCCGGCCACATAGATCTGCGCACCGAACTGCGTGAGCTGCACCGCGCCCACAAAGGCCAGGATGAGCCCGAAAAGCAGGCTGGTGAGGGATATGATGGGCAGGGAAAGCACGCCGCACTCATACATGGCCGTCAACAGATCCTGACGCCGCATCTGGGAACGCCCTGTCAGAAAGCGCAGCAGGGCCAGCGTGACATCCCCCACGAAGGCGGCAAATTCTCCCAGCTTGCCGGGCAGGGCAAGAACGGCCGTCCCCAGATCGGCCACGATCCCCTGCTGTCGTACCGTACGGGAAGCGCCCTGCTTGGCGGGAACGGCAAAAGCAAGCTGCACGAGACGTTCCAGCCCGTGCGGCAGTTCCCGCCGGATATCCAGATCGCGTTCCTGAGCCGCGCGGACGAGCTGCATGAGGAATACCAGCAGGCTGGAGTCCCAGGCCGCCAGCGCTTCGCAGCGCAAGAGCAGTCCCCGAGCGCCGCCGGTGCGCACGGCGGCAAGGGCCTCCCGTGCCTGCGAGGGCAGAGGCGTCCCCATCTTCCAGCTGCCGCCGATGCTGACGGTGAGCAGATCTCCCCTGTGGAGAATGCTGACTTGCGGACTTGTTTCCATCCTTTTATCATACGCCTTGGCGGCACCGGCTGCAAGCGGCAAGACGCCGCTCCTTTTCGCGCACCCATAACCCAGTTTGAAGCCATGTCTCTGAAAGATCGCCTTGGCCTTGCCACGCCCCCCCTGTTCCTGATGGATGGTTCCGCCTTCATCTATCGCGGCTTTTTTGCCAACCGCAACATGCAACGCTCAGACGGCTTCCCCACCAATGCGCTGGTGGTGGTGAGCCGTGTGCTGCTGCGCATCCTCAGGGAGGAAGCGCCGGAACATTTCGTCTTTGTCCAGGATGGCCGGGGCAAGAACTTCCGGCATGATATTTTCCCGCTGTACAAGGCCAATCGGGAGGCGACGCCGGAGGATCTCGTCCGGCAGATGGATCCCATCCAGCGCATGGTGCGCGCGCTGGGGTTGCGACTCCTTGTTTCCCAAGGCTGTGAGGCCGACGACTGCATAGCCTCGCTTGCGGAACGGTTCTCTTCGCGGTGTCCGGTGGTCATCGTGAGCGGCGACAAGGATCTCAAGCAATGTCTCGGCCCCAATGTCTTCATGTGGGACCCCGGCTCTCGCGAGGAAAAACTCGTGACCGCCGAGGATTTCGTGCGGGAGACCGGCGTGCAGCCGAAACAATGGGCCGACGTGCAGGCCCTCATAGGCGATACCAGCGACAACATCCCCGGCGTGCCGGGCATCGGTCCCAAGAAGGCGCAGCAGATATTTGAAAATTGCGCTTCGCTGGAAGAGATACGCGACCATTTCGAACGGATCCCGGCCAAGCTTCAGGAAAAGCTGCGCGACCATCTGGAAAACATGTTCACCTGGCGCGAGCTGACGACCCTGCGCCGGGACTTCTGCACGGACATCACGCTGGAAGATATGGCCGTCCAGCCGCCCGACGCCGAAGCCTGCGCCGCCCTGTCCGCCGAATTCGAACTGCTTGCCCTGCGCCGGGAAATGGACGCCCTGTTGCGCGGAAGCAGGACAAAGGCCGTTTCTCCCGCTCCGGCGGACACGGTGCGGGCCGCCCGCTCGGGAGAAGACGATCCCGCAACGGATGACGCCTCTCCCGCCCTCACGAAGGGGGCGCAACAGTTGAGCCTGCTGGATATGGCTGTTCAGGTCCCGGAAAAACTGCCGCCCCTGTTCCGCACGCCGAACAAGCTCCCGGACCCCAGAGGGGCGCGACTGGCCGTCATCTGGGCCCAGGGCGAGGATGCGCCGCCCCATCTGGCTGTGGCGTCAGCCGACGATCCGGACGATATGCCGCCCTGGACGGGACGCTGGGCGGGGGATCCGGATGTGCTGGCCGATTATCTGGAGCAGGCCGCGCTGGTGGTGAGCGAGGACGCCAAACGGCTCTGGCGGCGGGGCCTGTTGCGGGAAGGGAACAAACAACGGATCATGGATCTGGGCATTGCCGCCTATCTGCTCAATCCGGAAGAGAACGACTACGGCTGGCCCCGGCTGGCCGTACGCTGGAGCGCGGGACTGCCGCGACGGGACAGCGCCGCCGCTCTGGCGCTGGACATGGCGCGCCTGCTGGAAAACCGTCTGCTGCGGGACGGTCTGCTGGCCCTGTACGAAAATCTGGAAATACCGCTCGCGCCGGTGCTGGCCCACATGGAAGCCGTGGGCATCGCCATCGACGATCGCGCCTTCGGCCGCTTTCTTGCCGACGTGCAGAAGGAGCTGGACGAGCTGACCGGCGCGGTCTATGCCGCTGCCGGCAGGACATTCAATATCCGTTCCGCTCAACAACTCGGTGAGGTGCTGTACGGGGAAATGGGCCTGCCCGCACCGCGCAAGACCCGCGGCGGTCAGGCGTCCACCAGTCAGGAGACGCTGGAGCGGCTGGCGGGGCGTCATCCCGTGGTGGAGAGCATCCTGCATTTCCGCAAGCTGGAAAAGATGCGCTCCACCTATCTGGATCCCCTGCCGCGACTGGTGGACGACAGCGGACGACTGCATACGACATTCAACCAAAAGGCCACGGCCACCGGGCGTCTGTCGTCAAGCAACCCCAATCTGCAGAATATCCCGGTACGTGGTCCGCTGGGCAAACGTATGCGCACCTGCTTCGTGGCAGGAGAAGGGCGTCTCCTGGTCTCGGCGGACTACTCTCAGGTGGAGTTGCGCGTGCTGGCCCACATGTCGCAGGATGCCGCCCTGCTGGACGCCTTCCGACGCGGCGAGGACATCCATGCCCGCACGGCGGCGCTGATCTACGACTGTTCGCAGGAAGCCGTCACGCCCGACCAGCGTCGCAACGCCAAGACCATCAATTTCGGGCTCATCTACGGCATGGGCGCGCAAAAACTGGCGCAGGAACTCAAGATCACGACCAATGAAGCCAAGGAGTTCATTGCCCGCTATTTCGAACGGCTCACCGGTCTGAAAGCCTTTTATGACGAGGTGGAAGCTACGGCGCGACGGCAGGGCTTCGTCACGACGCTGGGCGGGCGACGGCGTCTGCTGCCGGACATCCATTCCGCCAACGGTCAGGCCTCGGCGCTGGCGCGGCGGCAGGCCATCAATACGGTCATCCAGGGATCGGCCGCGGACATCATCAAGCTGGCCATGCTGGCCGTCGATGCCGATGCCGACCTGAGACGTATGCAGGCGCGGCTGCTGCTGCAGGTGCACGACGAATTGCTGCTCGAAGTGCCTCAGGCTGCGGCACAGGAGGCGGCACAGCGCGTGACCGAGCTCATGTCCGGCGTGACGCCTGGCGGCAGCTCCCTTTCCGTGCCGCTGCTGGTGGACGCCGGGACCGGACCGGACTGGGGCGCGGCGCATTGACGCGGCCTCGTGCAAACGCGGACGGAGGGGCCGCAGCCCGTCCGCTGCGGCATCGCCTCTCAAGATTTGACGCCCCCATCCGATACGGGATCATGGCGTCTGCGGAAAACATCCCTGCCGACAGGGACAGCCGCGCCGTCCGGGAGAACAAACAGGCGGACCAGCACGGGGGAGGGATCTCTTCCCGAACAGGGCAGCAGGGGGAAGCGGGATGTATGCCGTCATAAGGGATGTCTACAAATTTCGACGCATTCTCGGAGACATGACAGGGCTGTGCAATCTGCGCTGCCGCTTTTGTTCCACCGATTTCCGGCAGGCGGGACGGTCCGTCCTGCCCCTGCCCGTGGCCCGCAGCCTGCGGCGGCTCCTGGATCTGGTGCCGGAGGAGTGCTTCTATCTCTCCTTTTTCTTTGAACCGACGCTGCACCCGCATTTTTCGGAGATCCTTGCCTCGCTGGGCAGCGAAGGGCGCGAAAAGGCCATTTTTTCCACCAATATGGCCTGCGACATGGACGATGACGCCATCCAGGCTCTGGCCGCCGCGCCGGTAAAACGCATCATCATTTCCCTGCACACCCTGCGGCCGGACGTGTATACCTCCCTATGCAGCGGCTGCCGGGTGGAGCGGCTGCTCGGCAATCTGCTGCGGCTCGGTGAAGCCTGCCGCCTGCGCGAGGAAAACGGCGACCACGCGCCCACTCTGCACTTTCTGACGGTGGTCCTGCGGGACAATTACGAAGAGATCCCCTCTCTGGTGCAGCTGGCGGGAGAGCGTTTCCATGCCGCAGCCCACGAATTGCGCACGCCGGTGTACGGTGATCATGTGGGTCTGCCGTTTACCGCGCAACAGCTGCTCGGCCGCCGGGAACTGGAAAACCTGCTGCCGCGTCTTTCCGCGCCGCACAAGAACATCATCTATGAATTCACGCTCTGGCAGGAGCTCTTTGCCCAGCGGCGCGCCGCCGGGGATGTGCCGCCGGATATGCGCAGTCTGGACTGTCCCGGCCCGGTGGCCGTGGGCAAGGTGCTGCCGCAGCGCTACTGGGATGTCCGCATCGATGCCGACGGCAGCGCCTATTTTTACGGGCTTGAAGAGCAGTGCGATCTGGCGGAGCCGGCACGGGCCGATACGTCCGGCGAACGGGTACGGGCCTGCTTCACCGAACGGCTGGAACGCCTTGCCGCGGCGCTGCCGGATCGCTTTGCCTGTTCCCCGCGGCAGATGCAGCTGGCACGGGACGTACAGCATCTGCTGTCCGGCCCGGAATGCGGCACGGCCCGTCTGCGTCAGGTCCGCCTTGGCACGCAGGCCTGCCGCGTACGGGGGCTGCTGGAGCTGCCCCATGCGCTGGAACCGGGGGACGAGATCGTCCTGCAATGGGGGAACATGACCGTACGTGCCCAACGCCATCCCCTTTCCCTTGCGGCGGAAGAGAGCGGTTCCCGCTGGGCGCTGGAAGCGGCCTTCCCTCCGCAGGAGCGCGATACCCTGCCCGTGGATGGCTATCTGTTGCTGTTCCGGGACGAACGCGTCCTCATCCGTCTGCCCTTGCTGCCTGACGGCGAAGAATGATGCCGGATGGCCGTACCGCCACGGCGGAGCCACGATCTCTTTGCTGAACGGCCCCGCTCCGTACGGCCTCTTTTGCTTTGCGCCAACCTTCCCGAACAGTCCGCGGAGGGAAGATCATTTGCCGCTGTCGCCTCATGCGGCAGGAGCCGCCAAGGCTGTCCGCTTGCTTCCGATATGAGCATTTTCAGTTTGAAACGCTTCGCGTTCCAAACCATACGGCCTGTCGTTTCGCGGAAAAAACGCGGTCATTCCGCTCACTTTTGGCCGGGCGGCGCTGTGCCGCCGCCTCGCGTTTTGCCTTTTTCAAAGACAAAACGCTCATACGCATCATTACAGGCCTTGTAGTTCTTCTTGTACTTCTTTTTTGGAGGCAAGTATGCGATGTCCCCTGTCCTCTCTGGCCAGCGTACGTCTCGGCTATCCCTTCCGGACCCGCGTGGTGCCGGATCAGCAGGGAGAAACGGCGCTGGTGCAGCTTTCCGACTTGAACGGCGGCGTTCTAGATGCGTCGTCGCTCGTGCGTGTGCATCTGGAAAAGATCCGGGAGCATTTTTCACTGCGGCCGGGGGATATCTTGCTTCGGGCCCGCAGTCAGGTAAATGATGCGACCTATGTGGCCGATCTGGCGATACGTCCGGGCGTCGTGCGCGTCGTGGCCGCCGCGCCCATCGTCGTGGTGCGCCTCCGCCCCCCGAAAGACAAGGACAACGGGCTGTCGGGAGACGTGGCCGGACTCGATGCCCGCTATCTGCACTGGCTGCTGAATCATCCGCAGACGCAGGCCGTCCTGCGGGCGCAGAGCACGGGCCATAATGCGGAGATCCTGCGCAAGAGCGATCTGGAAGGCCTCCTGGTGCCGGTGCCCCCGCCAGCAGTCCGGCAGCTGATCGTCGAAGCCGCCGGACTGCTGGAGAGGGAACGCCAGCTGCGCCGTCAACTGCTGGAAGAGCGCTATGCCATGATCCAGCACCGTCTGCTGCAACATGCCGAGACGGAAGAGACCGTACGGGAGGACGGCGGCACGTCCCTCAGGACGCCGCGCGCCGCGGAAGTGAGTGAAGGGCAGACATGGGCGCGTCTGGAGGGCATATGAGGGAAAGGCCACCGCATACGGCATGGACGGAGGGAGATCTCGAAAACGACCGGCACTGCCTTGAACTGGGTTGCCGCAAGCTGGAAGCCTGGTTTGCGGGCACGCCCCCGTCCGTCCCTGACGACCCGGATCGCCATACGGTGGAGGCGGAAACGGCGCTCGCCTTCTTTGCCCTCTCCCAATCATGTCCGCCAGGTTTCTTTGCGCAGCAGCTCCACCTGCTCCAACAAGGGCTCCCCAGCGCGCCCATACGCCGGGCCGGGGCGGATCCGACGGCTCCCTGGCAGGAGAGCGAATGGCCGCAACTGGCTGCCGTAGTGCGGACGGCTCTGGGCCGGGCAGGCGTCGAGCTGTTCACTCCCCGACATCTGCGCGATGCCGAGGCGCTTGCTGCCTGCCTCACCGCCTTTCAGGACATGCCGCTTCTGGACAGGGACAGAGCAGCCCGTTTGCTGCTGGACAAGCTCAACGACTATGCCGCCGCCCGAGGCAAGGAACTTGTCAACGGCATCGTGCCGTCGTGGCTGGCCCGACTCATGACCGGAATGGCCTGCCCGGAAAGCGGGGAACGGGTGCGGGATCTGGCCTCCGGTGCGGCCAGTCTGCTGGCCGAGGCGGCCCTTGGACGAGGACTGGCCGAGCGTGCCTACTTCGTGGCGGACGGCGTATGCCCTCCGCTGGGCGTGCTCCTGCCGCACCTCTGCGGCGTGCCTGTCGTTCTCGAAAATCTCCCCAAAGGACAAGCAGCTCCCGGCCAGGGGGCGACCGATCCCTCCAGCGCCTTTCTCGTGACGAACGAAGGCACAAGCCATCTGACACTCAGTGCCGCGCCGGCCTTCGCGCCGATGGAGCAGGGGACGGAAGAACTGTTCTGGATCTGCCGTCATGTCAGCGAAGCGCTCCCCGCCTGCGGCAGAAGCGTGCTGCTGACGCGGCTGGGGCCGTTGTTCCGCGAAGAAACGGAAGCGCATATGCGCGCGCAGCTGGTACGCCGGAATCTGCTGGATGCCGTCATCCAACTTCCCAGCAATCTGGTCCCGCGAAACAATGGCGCACACGCGATCCTGCTCTTTGACCGCCGCCGGGAGCAGGGCGGTCCGCAGGCCGGACGGGACAGCGTGTTCATGGCCGACCTGTCCTCATGGGGACGGCGCAGCCGCACGCTCGGGTATTTTGAGGAGGCCCACATCCAAAAGACGCTGGAACTGCTGCGGGAACGACGAGAAAAAACGGGCGTCAGCCGCTGTGTTCCCTGCGCGGACATCCTGGCGCAAAACGTCTGGCTGCCATCGCGCTTCCTTCTCTCAGCCGACGGGATGACCGGCCTGCCGGACGAACGACCCGCCCGCATCGCCGCGCTGGACAAGGAGCTGCAGGAAACGCAAGCGCAGCTGGATGCGGTGCTGGCCCGCCTGGGCACGCTTTGTCCGTCGCAGCCGGCGTGACCGGTGGGAGACAGCAACAGACGGGGCAAAGGATGGATACGCGGCGCGGTTGCCGCTGCAAACCGGAGCAACATCCGCGCGCGCATCCTCCCTGCAGCCGCGACCCAGGGCCTGTTAACACTATTTACTGCTTGTTGGGGAAAGAGTCAGGGATTCAAGGTAAGCCCGCTCCCAAGAGTAAGCGTAACGTGTACAGCTTACCCATCTTATCTCCTGAAATTGTCAGTAAAAATTTTGTTGACAGGCCCTGGAGCATCTTCCGTTTGAAACGCTTCGCGTCCCAAACCGTACGGCTTACCGTTTCGCGGAAAAAGCGCGTTCATCCCGCCTGGTTTGGGCCGGGCGGCGCTGTGCCGCCGCCTCGCGTTTTGCCCTTTTCAAAGGTAAAACGCTCTATCCCCGCAGATACTGTCCGAAAAAGTCGGTCAGCTTCCGTACGACGGGCTGGACGAATTCCGGCTTGTCGTACAGATCCACATGGCTTGCCCCGGGGATACTGTAGAGCTCCTTCGGTTCCCGCGCCGCGGCATAGGCCGCCGCCCGGAAATAGAGGGTACCGGCCTCGCCGCCGACA
>NZ_CALVHE010000053.1 GCF_944327235.1 uncultured Desulfovibrio sp. | reverse complement strand
CCCCCCCCCCCCGGGGGGGGGGGGGGGGGGGGGGGGGGGGGGGGGGGGGGGGGGGGGGCCCCCCCCCCCCCCCCCCCTGCCGCCCGCCGCGCAGGCGACCAAACCCGGATGCCGGGCAGCAGCCACCATCCAGCGGCAGAAAAGAAAGGAAGGAATGAAAGGACACTGCCCGCCGCGTCAGGCGTCTTCCGTATCGCGCACCACTTCCAGGATGAGCGGCAGCTTGCGGATATCCTCGATGAGCTGATAGAGCTGGCTGGCATCCTTGACTTCCACGGTGACGCGGATCTCGGAGCGCCCGTCCAGCAGGCTTCTGGCGGTCAGGGTCATGATGTTGATGTCGGCCCCGGCCAGCGTCTGGGTGACATTGGCCAGCACGCCGCGCTCGTTCTTCGCCAGGATGAAGATGCCCGCCTCGTACGGCTTCTGCTGCTCTTCCGCGCCGTCCCAGTGCACGGAGATGAGGCGCTCCGGCTCCATACTGGCCACATTGGCGCAGTCGGCGCGGTGCACGGTCACGCCCATGCCGCGACTGATGTAACCGATGATGGGATCGCCGGGCACAGGATTGCAGCACTTGGCAAAACGCATGAGCACGCCGTCCACGCCGGAGA
Source organism: uncultured Desulfovibrio sp. (assembly GCF_944327235.1). Classification (GTDB taxonomy): domain Bacteria; phylum Desulfobacterota; class Desulfovibrionia; order Desulfovibrionales; family Desulfovibrionaceae; genus Desulfovibrio. The sequence continues at coordinate 17,356 of NZ_CALVHE010000053.1, read as the reverse complement.
TGCCCACGCCCTCGCTCTTGCGCTTGGCGGTCTCCTTGCTTTCCTTGATGCTGGGCGCGGCGGGCTGTTCGGCGGCAGCGGCTTCGGGATGCATGACGGCATAAAGCTTGTTGAGCACACGACGGGGCGTGATGTGGGCATAGCCCACGGCGGCGGTCAGTTCGTCCGCATTCTCGAAATTCATGTCCTGCGCCACGATGGCCAGATGGCCGTCCTTGGTGGCGCGGCTGACATTGAGATTCATCTTGCGGCCTTCCTTCTCCAGCATGTCACGGCCCAGCGTGATGGCGTGGGCGCGCTCCTCGGTACGCAGATAGCGCTGGATACGGGTACGGGCGCGGGCCGTCTTGACCATCTTGAGCCAGTCCCGGTTGGGATTGCGCGCGGGGTCGGTGATGATCTCCACCGTATCGCCGTTCTTGAGCGGCGTGCCCAGCGGCATGAGACGGCCGTTGATCTTGGCTCCGGCGCAGTGATGGCCCACCTTGGTATGGATGAGGAAGGCGAAGTCCAGCGGCGTGGCCCCTTCGGGCAGTTCCTTGACCTGTCCGGCGGGCGTGTAGACGTAGACCTCGTCCTTGAAGAGGTCGAGCTTGAGGGAATGCATGAACTCGCGCGAGTCCGCCTCGTCCCCCTGCCGCTCGAAGATCTCCCGCAGCCAGGAGAACTGCTCCAGGTCGCGCGGGTTGACGCGCCCCTTTTCCTTGTACAGCCAGTGGGCCGCCACGCCGTGCTCGGCCTGCCGGTGCATGTCCTCGGTGCGTATCTGTATCTCGATGCGCTCGCCCTCCGGCCCGATGACCGTGGTATGCAGGCTCTGGTAGCCGTTGGACTTGGGCATGGAGATATAGTCCTTGAAGCGCCCGTGTACCGGCTTCCACTGCGAATGCACCAGCCCCAGCACCGCGTAACAGTCGCGGATGTCCTTCACCAGCACGCGGAAGGCCATGATGTCGTGCATCTCGTCCAGCGTGAGGTTCTGGGACTGCATCTTCTTCCAGATGCTGTACTTGTGCTTGATGCGGCCGTAGACCTGCCCGCTGACCTTGTTGGAATCCAGCAGGTCGCGAATGAGCGAGACCACCTTCTCGATGATCTTCTTTTCCACCACCTGATGCTTGTCGAGCCAGTGGTCGATCTGATTGTAGATGTCCGGCTGGAGATACTTGAAACTCAGGTCCTCCAGATCGCGCTTGAGCAGGTAGAGGCCGAGACGATTGGCCAGCGGCGCGTAGATGTCCATCGTCTCCTGCGCAATGCGCCGCTGCTTGTAGGCCTTCTGGAAATCCAGCGTCCGCATGTTGTGCAGACGGTCGGCCAGCTTGACCATGAGCACGCGCATGTCATGGCTCATGGCGAGGATCATCTTGCGGATGTTCTCCGCCTGCGCCTCTTCCTTGTTGTCGAAGGGGATGAGGCTGATTTTGGTCACCCCGTCCACGATGTCGGCCACTTCCTCACCGAAATTGTCGTCGATCTCCTCGATGGTGGCCTTGGTGTCCTCTACCGTATCGTGCAAAAGGCCCGCGGCCACCGTCGGCTCGTCGAAACCCATCTCCGCCAGCGTATAGGCCACCGCCAGCGGATGCGAGAGGTACGGCTCCCCGGAAAGGCGCGTCTGCCCCGCGTGGGCCGTGGCGGCAAAGACATAGGCCCGCTGTATAAGCTCCAGATCGGCGTCGGGATTGCCCGCCGCCACCTTGTCGAGAATTTCCTGAATACGGATCATGGCCGCCTCATGAAGGGTAGGAAGGATAGGACGTTGACGTGCCGCCATGCCGCCGGACACGACATGACACACGCTTGCCTCTCTTGACTGTCCGACAAGTATGCCCGCTTGTCAACGGTCGGCGGCAGCGCCCCCGGCAAGAGCACGCTGGTATTTTTCTTGCATTTTTTCGGCAGCAGAGGAAATTCTTGCCGGAGGAATATCATGGATTTGTCTTCGCTGCTTTCCGCTGATAGTCAGCAAAAACAATCGCCCCTTGCCGGGATCATGCAGTCACAAAACGTCTCGCGGGTCGGCGGTCAGGGCGGTTCCTTTTCCAGCCACATCGTTGCCGCCAGCCAGCGAGGCGATACGGTGACCATTTCCGAGGAAGGCCGGGCGCTGGCCGCGGCCATGCTGAACGAGAAAAACCGGGCCGCCACGAGTTCGGCGCTGGACGATACCTCCGCCGCACCTGAAGAAGCGGCTGCGTCTCCCAGCCTGGCCGACGACTACCGCGCTGCCCTCGGCATCAATGAAGAAGGCGACTTTGAAGTCAACCGCGCCGAAGATGTAGATGCCGAAGCTCTGGAAGCCATGCAGAAGGAACTGGAAAGCCTGATCCAGCAGATGGCCGAACTTTCCGCGCAGGCCCAGCAGAACCCCGAAGCCAAGCAGGCCGTGGCCCAGATCAAGCAGCTCATCAGCGACCTGCAAAAACAGATAAAGAGCGGCGGGGCCAAGGCCGCCTGATCGCCCCTTTCCCCTGTTTTCCGCCGTCTTGCTACGGAGGAGGGTCTACCCCTCCTCCGTTTTTCTTTTCCGCACATGCGCCCGGAGGCCCTTCCCTCTCTCTTCCTCCTCCATCCCGCCGGGGGGCGGACAGACGACGAGCGGACGCGCGGCCCGCGACGCTCTTCCATCCTCCCCGGGAAAACCCCTCACGTACCGCCCTTTTACGGCGTCAGCGTATGCCGTTGCAGGGCGCGCGGCACCCACCAGTCCTCGAAGTTGTACATGATGCCGGCCAAGGCGGGCTTGATGCCCATGAAGCGCTTTTGCACCACGGGCAGGGAGTACGGCACATAAAGGAAGCAATAGGGCTGATCGTCGGCCAGCACTTCCTGCACGCGCCAGTAGAGACGCTTGCGCTTTTCCTGATCCGGGGTGATGCGGGCCTCTTCGAGCAGGCGGTCCAGTTCGGGATTCTTGTAGCGGGTGAAGTTCAGGCCGCCCTCCACGGCCTGCGAGCTGTGCCAGACCTGATAGATGTCCGGGTCGGAGGTGATGGTCCAGCCGAGCATGACGGCGTCGAAACGTCCCTTGTTCACGAATTCGCGGATGAAGGCCGCCCATTCCACCACGCGGATCTCCACGGCGATGCCGACCTTTTTGAGCTGGCTCTGGATGAGCGTGGCCGTGAGGATGCGTTCCTCGTTGCCCTGATTGGTCAGGATGGTGAAGGCGAGGGGCTTGCCGTCCTTGTCAAGGATGCCGTCGCCGTCCGTGTCCCGGAAACCGGCTTCGGCCAGCAGGGCGCGGGCGGCGTCGCGATCGCGTGCCACGGGCTTGAGGCGGGGATGGTAAGCCCATGTGCCGGGCTTGTAGGGGCCGAAGGCCGGTTCCCCCTCGCCCAGCAGCACCACATCGACGATGTCCCGCCGGTCGATGGCCTGCGAGATGGCCCGGCGCACGCGCACATCCTGAAAGAAGGGCTGCTCCATGTTGAAGCCGAGAAAGACGTAGGCGCTGCCGAGGTAGCGGTATTTGTTGAAATTTTTCCGCCATTCCGGGCCGGAGGTCTGCCGCAGGTACTGGAGGGGGGTCAGATTCATGAGATCGAGCTGCCCGGCCCGTGTTTCCAGAAACATGGTGGCCATGTCCGGGATGATGCGGAACACCACCTCGTCGATATGCGGGCGTCCGGCAAAGTAGGTGGGCGAGGCCGCCAGCGTGATGCGCGCGCCGGGCTCCCAGCTCTTGAGTCGATAGGGCCCGGCCCCCACGGGCTTGCGGGAAAAGGGCGTTTGCCGGATGTTCTGCCCTTCCAGGACATGCTTGGGCAGGATGGGCTGCATCCAGGTGAAGATGCCGCGGGCAAAGAACTGATCGTACAGCACTTCAAAAGTATAACGGTCGATGACTTTCAGGTCCTTGACGCGCAGGAAGTCGTCGGCATAGGGGCTGGCCGTGGCCGGATCGCAGACGAGTTTCCAGGTGAAGGCCACGTCCTCGGCCGTGAGTTCCACACCGTCTTCCCAGAGGATGCCCTTGCGCAGGGTGAAGCGGTAACGCCTGCCCTCGTCCTCCACGCTGTAGCTCTCCGCCGCCCAGACTTCCGGCTCAAGGTCCTTGTTCATGCGCAGGGGGGCCACATAGAGCATGTCGGCCACCTCGTGCGAAGCGGAGTCCGAGGTCAGGTAGGGGATGAGGTTGGAGGCCTCCCCGATGCTGCCGAACAGGATGCGGTCCCCGTCCACGGGGGTGGAGTACGGATTCTGGGCGGATGCCCCCTTCCCGGGGGCCTCAGACTGGGCCAAAACGGGGCTGACGCCTCCAAACAGCAGCGCAGCGCCAAGAAAACCGGCGCAAAAGAGCCTTGCCGCCGCCCTGACGACCCGACGGGAGAAAACCCCGCAAGGGCCTGTCCATCTGTCGTTGCGCGGTTTTTGATAACGATTGTACATAACTTGGAATCTTTTGTTGCCTTTAGGGTTTGGTTTGTGCTATTGACTCAAAATTGTCGTTATGCCCCTGCCGCAGCGGCAGGGTGGGAGAAGTATGAGCAGATCCGAACAAGTTGTCATCACGGAGATGTGCGAGGCCTTCCTCCACGATTCCGTCCCCGAATATATCCGCGACACGGCCTACCCTATCCTTTCCGAAGGCGGTGTGCAAAAAATAAATATCCAGGAGGGCGATCCCTGGGAAGTGCAGGGCCTCATCCAGGGCGAGGACCTGCAGGTCTATACGCCCAGCCTCACCTTTACCCTTTCCGACCGCAGCACGCGCCACCAGTGCAATTGTTCGGACGCCTTCACGGGCATCTGTCGGCATGTGGCGGCGCTGGCCCTGCGCCTGCTGGAGGAGCTGCGCAAGGAGCAGGGCAACGACGAGGCCGTGCCCGCTCCCGTCTCGGACTGGAAGGAAAGCTTCCGCACCTTCTTTTCCACGGACATGGAGCCGGAGCCGGGGCGGCATTATCTCATCTTCCGTTTCGAGCCGGAACCCGGCCGCCTGCTGGTCTCCTTCTTCCGGGGGCGGCAGAACAAGTCCGGCCTTTCCAGCGTACATAATGAAGTGACGCTGGAGCAGATCATCCATAATCCCGGCTGGTGCGAGTTCTCGCCGCAGCTGCCGCTGGTGGCCAAGCAGATCGGCCAGCACCTCGACTATTACGGCCACCGGGTGGAGATCCCCAACGGCCTGACCTCGTGGTTCTTCTGGGCCGTGCGGCGGGAATATTACCTGCTCTGGAAGGATACGGACAAGCCCTGCCGCATCGAGAGCACGCCCTTTGCCCTCAAGCTCAAGCCCAATCTGGACGATGCCGGATTCTGCTTCGACGTGCTGCTCAAGCGTGAGGGCCGCCAGCCCCTGCCCATCGTCAGCAATGGCGGAGAGGCGCGCGACGAGAGCAGCCCAGAGGCCGCGCCCATCACCTTCCACGGGCAGATGCCGCTCTGGGTCTGCTATCAGCACAATTTCTATCCCGTGCAGACGGGGCTTGCGCCCTCGCTGGTGCGGCGACTCATCTACGAGCGCCCCGTGGTGCCGCACGAGGAGATCTCCGAGTTCCTCGACCGGGTGTGGACGCGCCTGCCCGCCTCGGAACTGTACGAGCCGCAGCAGTTCCTGCGCCAGATGGAGCCGGTGTTCCAGCCCGCCACCTACAATCCCAAGCTCTTCCTGGACGAGGAAGGCAGCCTGCTCACGCTGGAGATCGACAACATCTACGAGACCAAGCACGGCGAGTTCACGCTCAACGGTCCCAATCCCGATTTCCAGACCGGCAGTTACACCTATGAGGGGCAGACCTATCTGGTGCGGCGGCATCAGGACGAGGAGGCCCAGCTCATGAGCGAGCTGGCGGCCATGGACTTCCAGTCCCGTTCCAACCGCCTGTGGTTCCTCGAACCGGAGGAGGCCATCTCCTTCCTGCTGGATTCCTACCCCAAGCTGGTGGACTATTACCGCGTCTACGGCGAGAAAGCCCTTTCCCGCTACAAGGTGCGCACGGCCAAGAGCACCATCACCGCGCAGGTGGTGAGCAACGAGAAGGAAAAGTGGTTCTCGCTGGACATCTCCGTGGATTACGAGGGCCAGTCCCTGCCGCTGGAAAAGATCTGGAAGGCCTGGACGCGCGGCAAGCGCTATGTGCAGCTCAAGGACGGCTCCTATACCAGCCTGCCGCAGGAATGGCTGGAGAAGATCGCCCACAAGCTCACCGCGCTGGGCCTTGACCCAAGCAAGCCGCCGCAGACCAAGTTCAAGCAATTTGAAGCGCCTGTGCTGGACAGCCTGCTCGAGGACCTGCCCGGCGCGAGCACGGACTCCTTCTGGAACAACCTGCGCGAGAAGATCCGCTCCTTCCGGGAGGTGCGTCCGGTGCCCGCGCCGCAGAAGTTGCAGGCCACCTTGCGCTCGTACCAGCTGCAGGGGCTTTCCTACCTCAACTTCCTGTCCGAATACGGCTTCGGCGGCATCCTGGCCGACGAGATGGGCCTCGGCAAGACCGTGCAGACGCTCGCCTTCATCGAGCACATGGTGGAACATCATTACGAAGGCCCCAACCTCATCGTGGTGCCCACCTCCGTGCTGCCCAACTGGGAGCGCGAAGCGGAGAAGTTCGTGCCGCACCTGCGCCGCCTGACCATCTACGGCACCCGGCGTGAAGGCATGTTCAAGCACATCGCGGAGTCGGATCTGGTCATCACGACCTATGCCCTGCTCCGCCGCGACCTCGAGGAGATGGAGAAATACGAGTTCAATACCGTCATCCTCGATGAGGCCCAGAACATCAAGAACCCCAATACCATCACGGCCCGCGCCGTGCGGCGCATCAATGCGCGTATGCGGCTCTGCCTCTCCGGCACGCCCATCGAGAACAACCTCTTCGAGCTCTGGAGCCTGTTCGAGTTCCTCATGCCGGGCTTCCTCGGCTCGCAACACGCCTTCCAGCGCGGCATCGTCAAGCCCATCAAGGACGGCGACGCCGAGACGCTGGAATACCTGCGCACCCGCGTGCGCCCCTTCATCCTGCGCCGCACCAAGGCCGAAGTGGCCAAGGACCTGCCGCCCAAGGTGGAGAGCGTCACCTGCTGCGCGCTGGAAGAGGCGCAGGCCGAACTCTACGCCGCCCTTGCCCGCAAGCTGCGGGCGCAGGTGCTGGCCGACGTGGACGAAAAGGGTCTGGCCAAAAGCCAGATGTCCATCCTGGACGCCCTGCTCAAGCTGCGGCAGATCTGCTGCCATCCGCGCCTGCTCAAGCTCGACATGCCCGGCTTTTCCAACAACCTGCCCTCCGGCAAGTTCGACGCCTTCAAGGACATGGTGCAGGAGATCGTGGAAGGCGGCCACAAGGTGCTCGTCTTCTCGCAGTTCGTGCAGATGCTGCACATCATCCGGCAGTGGCTGGAATTCTCGCAGCTGCCTTTCTGCTACCTCGACGGCGCGAGCAAGGATCGCTTCGAGCAGGTGGACAGGTTCAACAACAGCCCGGACATCCCCATCTTCCTCATCTCCCTCAAGGCCGGCGGCACGGGCCTCAACCTGACCAGCGCGGATTACGTCATCCACTACGACCCGTGGTGGAACCCGGCCGTGGAAAGTCAGGCCACCGACCGCACGCACCGCATCGGCCAGACGCGACAGGTCTTTTCGTACAAGCTCATCTGCCAAAACACGGTGGAAGAAAAGATCCTCAAGTTACAGGAAGCCAAGCGCGGCGTAGCCGAGGCCATTATCCCCGGACAGGACACCTGGAAGTCCCTCACTCGCGAGGACCTGGAGATGCTGTTCGAGGTGTAACGGCACGGCGTTCCGGCCTGCCGGGACACGCGGAAATACGGACAAGGGAAGCATGGCGCAACGGCCTGCTTCCCTTTTTTCCATGAGCATTTTCCCTCCTTGAGCGGATCCGCATGGAAATCGTGTCCGATCTCAATAAGGGATGGGGGGCTTGGGGGGAAGGGGAACCCCTCCCGCGCAGGCGGCGACCGAAAGGCGGCCCGCAGGGCCGTGCCCGTTAGGCGACAAAGGAGCCTTACGGGCATCGACAGCAGAGCGCGACCGAAAGGCGGCCCGCAGGGCCGTGCCTGTTAGGCCGTAAGGCCTTACAGGCATCGACAGCAGAGCGAGGGGTTCCCCTTCCCCCCAAAACAAACAACGAATAGCCTTACGGGCATCGACAGCAAAGCGAGGGACCTCCCTCTCCCCTGCCCTCCTGCACGGCCTCTATTGCGGGAGCCGCCGCTTTTCCTTGGGGGCAGAATGGTGTAGGCTGCCTTTCAGCCGCCGTCATTGGCGGCGTGGCCGCTGCCCTGCCCTACGCTATCGTTCCGACGTTCCAGCGCTTCGGCCGTTTCTGTCACACACTCCGGGAAAACCGCATGAAAGCCTTTCTCAAGCTCCAGTCCGTGGAAGATGTCCTTGCCCATCTGCGCGCCTTCCCTCCCCTGCCGCCGGAGGAGGCGCCGCTGGACGAGGCGTTGTCGCGCTTTTCCGCCGCCCCGCTGGCGGCCCCGCATGATCTGCCCGGTTTTGACCGCTCCACCGTGGACGGCTTTGCCGTCCGGGCGCGGGACGTGTTCGGCGCGCAGGAGGCGTCCCCGGCCCTGCTGGACATCGCCGGGGACTGCCGTATGGGCGAAGCGGCCGAACTGACGCTGGAAGAGGGCCAGGCGGCCCGCATCCTCACGGGCGGCATGTTGCCCTCCGGCGCGGACGCCGTGGTCATGGTGGAATATTCCCGCCCGGCGGGGGAGCGGCTGGTGGAGCTGACCCGCAGCGTCGCCCCCGGCGAGAATGTGCTGCTCCATGACGAGGACGCCGCCGCCGGACGGATCTGCCTGCCGCAGGGGCATCCTCTGCGTCCGCAGGAGATCGGCCTACTGGCGGCCTTTGGCCTGACGCGCACGCTCGTGCGCCGCCGCCCCCGCGTGGGCATCCTCTCCACCGGGGACGAGGTGGTGCCCGTGACCGCCACGCCCGCTCCCGGCCAGATACGGGATGTCAATGCCCACAGCCTCGCGGCCCTCTGCCGTCGCTGCGGCGCTGTCGTCACGCAGGCCGGACTCGTACCGGACGATCCCGAAGCCCTGCGTGCCGCCGTGGACGCCCTCTGCGCCACGCAGGACGTGGTCGTGGTGTCCGGCGGCTCCTCGGCGGGTATGCGGGATCACACGGTGGAAGTGTTCACCGGCGGCACGGGCGGCGAGCTGCTTTGTCACGGCGTGGCCCTCAGCCCGGGCAAGCCCTTCATCCTTGCCCGCAAGGGAGCTGTCTGCCTCATGGGGCTGCCCGGCCATGTGAGCAGCGCCCTCATCTGCGCCCACGTCTTCCTGCGCCCCCTGCTGCGGCATCTGCAGGGCGCGAGCGGGGACATCCGGCCCGTCCCCGGCACGACGGCTATCCTGAGCCGACCGCTGGCCTCGGCGCAGGGACGGCGGGACTACATCCGCGTGCGGCTGGAGGCCCTGCCGCCGGACCAATGTCCCGTAACGACGGATCGTCCGCCCGTGCGCTGGCGGGCCGTCCCCCTTACCGGGCCGTCAGGCTGCATCTCCGGTCTGACGCAGGCCGACGGTCTCGTGGTCTGCCCGGAGAACCGCGAAGGGCTCTATGCCGACGAGATCGTGGAGGTGGAGCTGCTGGACGACCTGTCCTGATCCCGCCGCCCCGTCCGTCATCCGGTCGCGTTCCGCCGCGTCCCATTTTTTTGCTGCCCGCTCCCGCCGCCCCCTGCCCTCACGAGGAGATCATGGAAACGAAACGCACGGCCTATCTGACGCTGCTCTCCCCCGAAGACGCCCGCCGCCGCTGGTTCGCGGCGCTGGACGACGCCCCTCTGCCGGAGGAGTCCGTCCCCCTCGGCGCGGCCCTGCACCGCATCACCGCCCGCCCCGTGGCCGCCCGCCGTTCCTCTCCGGCTTTCCACGGCGCGGCCATGGACGGCATCGCCGTCCGCGCCGAAGAGACGTTCAACGCCTGCCCGCAGCATCCCCTGCATCTGGAAGTGGGCACGCAGGCCCACTGGATCAATACCGGCCACCCCCTGCCCGAAGGCTGTAATGCCGTCATCATGGTGGAACATGTGATCAGCGAGGCCGACGGCCGCCATGTGGTCATCGAGAAAGCCGCCTTCCCCTGGCAGCATGTCCGCAAGCTGGGGGAGGACATGGTCCGCACGGAGATCATCCTTGCGCCCGGCACGCGCATCGGCCCCTGCGAGCTGGGCGCGCTGGCGGCGGGCGGCGTGCTGGACGTGCCGGTATTCGTCCGGCCGCGCGTGGCCGTCATCCCCAGCGGTTCGGAGATCGTGCCCCTTGCCGACGCGCGGGAAGAGGACCTGAACAGCGGACGCGTGCTGCCCGAATTCAATTCCCTCATCTTCTCGGCCATGATCGAGGAGGCGGGCGGCGTGGCGGACATCCGCGCCATCGTGCCCGACGATCCCGCCGCCATCGCCTCGGCCATCGACGCGGCGCTGGACGACGGCGCGGACGTGGTGCTGCTCAATGCCGGTTCCTCGGCGGGCAGCCGCGACTATACCGCGCAGGTGGTCCGGGACATGGGGGAACTGCTGGTACACGGCGTCGCCGTCATGCCCGGCAAGCCCACTGTCCTCGGCCTCGTGCGCGGCCGTCCGGTCATGGGCGCGCCGGGCTACCCGGTCTCGGCCTGCGTGGCCGTGGAGGAGTTCCTCCTGCCCCTGCTGGCCCGCCGACAACGCCGTCCCCTGCCGCAACGCGAGCGCGTCATGGCCCTGCCCTGCTATCCGCTGCCCTCGCGGCCGGGCATGGAAGAGCGCCTGCGCGTCAAACTGGGCGAGGTGGATGAGACCATCATCGCCGTCCCCCTGTCGCGCGGCGCGGGGACCGTGACCAGCCTCAGCCGCGCCGACGGCATCCTGACCATCCCCGCCGCCTGCGAAGGGCTGGATGCGGACGTGCCCGTATCCGTGGAACTCCTCCGCTCGCGCAAAAGCCTGCACGGCGCGCTGCTGGCCATCGGCAGTCACGACAACACCCTCGATCTGCTGGACGGCCTGCTGCGCCGTACCCACCCGGCTTTCCGCCTCACCTCCGCCCATGTCGGCTCGCTGGGCGGCCTGCAGGCGCTGGCCCGCCGCCGCTGCCATCTGGCGGGCTGCCATCTGCTCGGGGCGGACGGCGTCTACAACCGGCAGGCCATAGCCGAACTGCTCGACGAGCCCATGCTGCTGATCCGGCTGGTGGACAGGGAACAGGGGCTCATGCTGCGGCCCGGCGATCCGCTGCATCTGCGCGGCGTGGCGGATCTGGCCCGCGAAGGCGTCCGTTTCATCAACCGCCAGCGCGGCAGCGGCACGCGTGTGCTGCTGGATCACCTGCTGGCCCGCGAAGGGATCTCCCCCTCTCGCATCCAGGGGTACCGCGACGAGGAATACACCCACATGAACGTGGCCGCCGCCGTGCTGTCCGGCCGCGCGGACGCCGGGCTGGGCGTCCTCGCCGCCGCGCGCGCTCTGGGGCTGGATTTCGTGCCTGTCGGCGTGGAGGAATACGACCTGGTCATCCCGCAACGGCTGGCGCGGGAGGAGCCTGTGCTTGCCCTGCTGGAGGTCATCCGCTCCGATGCCTTCCGTGAACAGGTCGATGCCCTGGGCGGCTACGGCACGGCCCGCACCGGCGAGGTCATTTGGGAATACCCGGGACGCGCGTCAGAGTAGGGAGCAGGGAGAGGTTGTTTTGTTATGTGGGGGGAAAGGAGGAGGCTTTTTGCAAAAAGCCCCCTCCTTTCCCCCCCACGCCCCCCTTTCCTCCCGCAAAAACTCTTGTTCTGGAGGATGACGGGGAGGGTTTCTCCCGCAGACCATCCCCCGACCGCTGGTCTCCCGAACGATGGTTCGCGGGGAACATGGCGACAGCGCAGCGTCACCCGGCCAAGGCCTTTCAATATAAATTTTCAATTTATTTCAACAGATAGAGCAATCCCACATTGAAAATGTAGATTGCTCTGGTAGTCGCGAGAGCGACTACCCGCAACCGAACACACGGAAAAACCACGCTTTTTCCGTAAATCGCATGAAACTGCTCTGAGCGCCCTTACCAGGCAAAGGATTCCAGTTCGGGGAGGCCGCTGTCCAGATGATACAGACGGCCCAGTCCGGGCGCGGCTTCGCCCAGCAGGATACGCAGACACTGTCCGGCCATGAGGCAGGCGGTCCCGGCCACGGACAGCACGCTGACCCCGGCGGCCCGTGCGGCGTCCAGTTCGGCCGCGCTCTGGCCCTGCGGATAGAGGCGGCGCAGCCCGGCGTCAGGCAGGGCATCCGGTGCACTGTCCGGCACTGGCACATTGCGAAAGACCATGCCCTCGTGCCGCAATACGCCGCCGTGCACGAAGGGCACGCCCGCCCGCAGGCAGGCATTTTCCAGGAGGGCTTTGTCCGTCACAGAGTCCAGACAGTCCAGCGCCACGTCCACGCCGTCGAGCAGCGCGGACAGGTTGTCCGCCGTGACGGCCAGGATGTGCGGCACGACCTCCGCATGGCCCGCCATGTCCCGCACGGCTTGTGCGGCGACCTCGGCCTTGGGCCTGCCCAGCGTACTTTCCGTGCAGAAAGCCTGCCGGTTGAGGTTGCTTTCCGTAAAGCTGTCGGGATCGCAAAGCACGAAAGCCCCGATGCCCAGCCGGGCCAGCAGCCCGGCCAGATGGCCGCCAAGGCCGCCGCAGCCCGCCAGCAGCACCCGCGCTCCCAGCAGACGACGCATTGCCATAACGGAAAAAAGGCCGTAATTTCTTCGGAAGCGTTCCGGCCAGATATGCCGGGACAGACATTCGTCCATGATCTGCCGCAGGGGACAGCCCCGCAGCCTGGCCAGATCCGCGAGCACTTCCCGCTCCACGAAGAGGGGGTGCGCCGCATCCGGCGGCGTCGCGCCGTCAGCAGGAAGGCCGCGCCGCGCCGGATGGCCGCTGATGAACGCCAGCAGCTCATCCGCGGGCAGAGGCCGCGTCTCGGAAGGCATGGACATGGAAGGTGTCATGATCAACGGACGTCTAGCCTCCCCCGACTGCCGGGAAAAGGGCCACACGATCCCCGTCGCGTAAGGTATCGGTACCCTCGCTTTGACGTCCGTTGATCATGACTATCTTGATCTCTTCCGGCGGCACATGGATATGCCGCGCCAGTTCCCACACGCTTGCCCCCTCCGGCATGTCCAGCGACAAGCCGGTCTCGGCGTCATAGCCCGGCACGCAGTCCCGCAGGGTCGTGCTGAGTTTGACGAGTATCCGCATATCCTCTCCTTTAGAGCATTTTCAGTTTGAAGCGCTTCGCGTTCCAAACCATACGGCCTGGCGTTTCGCGGAAAAAACGCGGTCATTCCGCGTGGCTTCGGCCGGGCAGCGCAGTGCTGCCGCCTCGCGTTTTGCCTTTTTCAAAGGCGGAACGCGCCATGTCGTGTCGTGCCCCGGACCCTTGCGCCCGGAACAGCCGTCCGGAGAAGCATACCCGGCGACGGCGGGGGAAACAAGCGGCGCGGCGGACGACGCCGACGCCGAAAAGATGCTGTCAGTGATGCCCTCGCTGTCTCCCGCCGCCCGGACGGACGGCGGGAGGATAGCGAAGAAGGCTACTTTTCTTCGATCCAGTTGAATACGGTATTCAGTTCGTCGCGGCTGATGTCGAAGGTCGTATTATGCGGCGGCAGGGCCTCGTCCTCGAAGAAGTCCGGCAGATGGTCGGCCGCCTGGGTGATGCCCGCCCGGCGGTTGAAGTCGATCTCCGTGGAGAGGATACGCTGGCCGAGCGTGACCACGTCGTCGCCGGTGAGCTTCCAGCCGAACTTGGCGTTGAGCATGTCCACCACGGCGGGCAGCGCGTCCGGCACGTCGAGGATGGCAAAGGCGGTGAAGAGGCACAGCCCCACGGCATCCACGGACGCCGTGGCGATCTGCAGATTGCGGGAGAGTTCGATCTGCCCGTCCTTTTTCAGCGGATCGACCTTGCCGCCGCAATTCAGGATATTGGCCGTGACGGCATAGCCCGCGGTGTGGTCGGCGCCCATCGGGGTGGTGGCGTAGGTGACGCCCACGCCCTTGACCGCGCGCGGGTCATAGGCGGGCAGGCTCTGGCCCTTGACGCAGGGCACGCGCCGTACGCCGAACACCCGGCCCGTGGTGGCCGCGCCGCAGCCCAGCACGCGGCCCAGCGGCGTGCCTTCGCTGATGCCTTCCACAGCCTTGAGGGCCGCGTCCGCATCGCCGTAGGGGATGCCGCCGCCGGCCATGGCCACGCCCACGGCCACGCCCACGTCGATGGTATCCACGCCGAAGTCGTCGCAGAGGTAGTCGAAGCGGGAGACCTTGTCCAGCTCACCGATGCCGCAGTGCGGGCCGAAGCTCCACAGGGTCTCATATTCGGGCCATTTGCTCTGGAACTTGCCCTTCTTGTCCGGCAGGATGCCGCTGCAGCGGATGACGCAGCCGCTCATGCAGCCGTGGGCCACGGCGCCTTCGCCGCCGCGCTCCTTGGTCAGCGCATTGAGCGTCTCGCCGGAAACGCCTTCGTGCTTGTCGAACTGCCCCACCGTAAAGTTGGCCGTGGGCAGGCCGCCCGCTTCGTGCAGGATGTTCACCAGCACGGCGGTGCCGTATTCGGCAAGGCCCTTGCCCGTGATGGGATGTCCGGCCAGCGCCTTGGCGAAGCGCTTGGCGGCCTCACGGAAACCGGCCTCGTCCACCAGCGGATGGTTGCGGCCGCCCTCAGGGTTGACGATGATGGCCTTGAGGCCCTTGGACCCCATGACCGCGCCGACCCCGCCGCGTCCGGCATGACGCATGGGCCGCAGTTCGCGGTCGGTGCAGGCGATGCTGGCCGCGGTGAGCCGGTATTCCCCGGCGCGGCCGATGGTGATGTAGCTGCAGTCCTTGCCGTAGGTCTCCACGAGCTTTTCCACAGCGGCAAAGTTGTTGCAGCCCGCCACGGTGGAGGGCACCAGACGGGCGCTGTCCTGCCCGATCTCAAGCTGCCACCACTCGCCTTCCCTGGCCATGTCTTCCACGATGATGGCGAGGATGCCCAGACGGGCAAGATGTCCGCCGGGCTGGCCGCCCGCGTTGGATTCCTTGATGCCTTCGGTCAGGGGACTTTTGCAGCCCACGGAGATGCGGTTGCCGTTGGGGCTGTTGGTCGCGCCCAGCAGACCAGGCGCAAAGACCAGTTTGTTATGGGGACCCAGCGGCGTACAGGTGGGATCCACCTCACGGGCCACGATGGTGGACGTCAGGGCACGACCGCCCAGACCGGCATACTCCTGCGGGATGTCTTCAAACACGCAGGTCTTGGCAGCCATGTTCACACGCAAGAAACGAAACATCTGTGCTTCCTCCTTCCCGGCGCGGCGGGACTCGCGGTTCATTTGCCGCCAGTCTAGGAAGCCCCTCGTTTCCCGGCAAGCTCCGGCCGGAACAATCCCGCTTTTGGGCGCCGTTTCCGACCTGCCGCCGAAAGCGGGAGTTTTTTACGCTTCGCCGCCCGCCCCGGCCTCACCTTCATCCCAGCGGCGGCCGAGGGCGACCTCCCGCGCGGCCAGCGCCGTCATGAGCGCCCTGTCGTGCGTTGCGCAGATGACCGTTGTCCCCCGATCCACGCAGGACCGCACGGCCTCCACGATGGCCCGGCCGCTGCGGGCGTCCACGCTGGAGGTCGGCTCATCGAGCAGCAGGACGCGCGGTCGCAGGGCAAGGCGGGCCGCCAGCGCCACGCGCTGACGCTCACCGCCGGAAAGGGCCCGCCGGTCCCGTCCGGCAAGCTCGTCCGGTTCGGCAAAGCCCACGGCCCGCATACATTCCTCATAGATGTCGCGCAGCCCCTGCCGCTGCTGTCGCAGCCGCAGCCCCAGCGTCACGTTGGCAAAGACCGAAGCGCGCAAGAGGTAGGCATCCTGCAGGAGGAGCGTCACTTCCTGTCGTGGGTCTTCCCCGCCCGCATAGTGCAGCCGACCGGAGGCGGGACGTTCCAGAAAAGCCAGCAGCCGCAGCAGGGTGGACTTGCCGCAGCCGTTGGGGCCGGTCAGGGCCAGCACCTCGCCCTCGTCCACCGTCAGCTCCGGCAGACGCAACACCTCGCGGCCCTCGTAGCGCTGGACAAGATCCCGGCACACATACAGCGGACTCATGCCCTGCCCCTCCGTCGAAAGAACGCCAGCAGCAGATTGACGCCGAAAGCCATGAGCAGGAGCACCAGTCCGAGGGCGATGCCCTGCGCGAATTCGCCCTTGCTGGTCTCCAGCGCGATGGCCGTGGTCATGGTGCGGGTGGCGTAACGGATATTGCCGCCCAGCATCATGGCGATGCCCACCTCGGTGATGACCCGGCCGAAAGCCGTGACGCAGACCATGCCGATGGCGTAGCGGCATTCCCAGAGCGTGAGCCGGGCCACCTGCAGCGGACGTGCCCCCAGCGTGAGCAGCGTTTCCCGGCAGCGCGGATCAAGACCTTCCACGGCCTGCGCCGTCCAGGAGACCACAATGGGCAGAGCCAGCACGGCCTGCCCGATGGCCATGCCCGGCAGGGTGAAGAGCAGGCCCCACTCCCCCAGCGGCCCCCGGTAGGTGATGAAGGCATAGACCAGCAGGCCGATGAGCACCGTGGGAAAGGCCAGCAACGTATCCGAGATCAACCGCAGCGTACGCTGCCCCGGAAAGCGCGCGTAGCCCAGCGCAAAGCCCGCGGGCAGGCCAAGCAGCATGGCCGCCGTCATGGCGTAGCCGGTGGAAAGGAGCGTCGCCGCGATGGCGGCGCGGGTGGCGTCGTCCAGATGCAGCAGCAGATGAAGAGCCGCCGCGAGACCATCAGCCAGATATTCCATACGTCATCCCGAACACCCGCAGCCGGATGTGCTCTCCCTCGCATAGTGTCTTTTTGGGGGAAGCTCCCCTCCGCCAGTGGCTTTTGCCAAGGTGGCACACGAGCCACTCACCGCAAACCGGGCCCCTCTTGGCAACAATTTTTATTTATCCGAAATATCTGAAAATCCTTCGCGGAGAGACACTACCGCCCATGCTGCGGGCAAGACGATCCGAGCTTCATTGCCGTGTTGCCGCGTTGTTGCCTTGCGGCGTTGTTGTCGTGTTGCTGTTCGTCTTTGCGCCTTCGCCGCTCCGGTTCTCCGGGACGGCGGGAGCTTTCCCGTATCCCTGTCAGAGGGCGTCATCCCGGCCCTTTTCCCTCTGCCGGTGAGGCAGGTGGAGGAGGCTTGCGTGTTGCCCTGCCCTTCATCCTTCATTGAGCATCTTCAATTTGAAACGCTTTGCGTGTCAAACCCTGTGACCTGTCGCGTCGCGGAAAAGCGCGGTTCTCCGCTCACGTCTGGCAGGGCGGCGCTGTCCCGCGTTTTGCCTTTGAAAAAGGCAAAACGCTCAAGTAAAGCGCGTTGGG
>NZ_CALVHE010000052.1 GCF_944327235.1 uncultured Desulfovibrio sp. | reverse complement strand
GTGCCCATACATTCCTTTCGGCAATCCATATTGCTGCCATTGTCATTTTTTACCTTTAATGAGTCCTGACCCTAGTGATGGAAGTCTTGCGTACCGGCACGAACCGCCGGAAGCATCCACATTTGGAGGCGGTCACGCCCGGCACGGGCGCGACAGACCGGCCCGCCACACGCATCGGGCAGGGAACGACGTCCGGGGCCGTCCTACAGTTCGCCGGTGCCCCACGTCGCGACCACGAGGTCGTACAACTTTTCCGAAAGGGCCTTGAGGTCCGGCTTGGTGTACTGGGCATTGGCGCCCACCACGCCGCACTTGCGGGCCAGACTTTCATTGATCATGGACGAGAAGATGGCCACCGGCAGCGACTTGAGGATGGAATCCTCCTTGATGCGCTTGCAGAGGGCCAGACCGTCCATGGTCGGCATTTCGATATCCGAGATGATGCCCTGCAGATAGTGCGAGATGGGGACATTGTTCTCTTCGCACAGGCGGCGCAGGCGGCAGAGCTCGTCCCAGGCCTCCTGACCGTTGACGCACTGCTGCACCTGGAAGCGCCCTTCCTTGGTCAGCAGATCGAGCACCAGCGCTCTGATGGAGGAAGAGTCGTCCACATGCAGGATCTTGTAGACGCGGCCGTCCACGGGGCGCTTGGCCGTTTCCAGATCGAAGCGGATGGCCATGGCCGGATGCAGTTCGGCCACGATGGCTTCCAGGTCGAGCAGGAAGATGACCCGCTCCTCGAGACGCACCACCCCGATGACCGAACTCTGGCTGATGTTCTGCAGGAATTTGCCGGGCGCTTCCACGTCCGTCCAGCTCAGACGGTAGATGCGATTGACGCCGGAGACCAGAAAGCCCGTGCAGACCGTATTGAACTCCGTCACGATGATCTTGGCGTCATCGTTGGCGATGGGCGTGCTGCCCAGATACTTCGCCATGTCGATGAGCGGCACGATACGCCCGTTGCGATGGGAAAAGGCGCCCAGCACGGCCGGATGACGCATCTCCGGCATGGCCGTCACGTTCTGGCGGCGGATGATCTCCACCACCTTGGCCACATTCAGTCCGTAATGTCCTTCGTACCCGTCCTGATTGACATAAAACTCCACGATTTCCAGTTCATTGGTGCCGGTCTCAAGAAGAATGTTGGTCTGCGACATAGGTACTCCGGATGGGGCGATACAAACTTCATATAAAGTTTTCACCAAACCTTTACGGCAGGCCTTGAAAAAAGATTAGCGCCCCTACCGAAAAGAAGGCGGGGGCGCACGTCACTGCAGAGCAGGAGAAGATCATTTTGCAAAGAGTTCCGTGGACATGTAACGCTCTCCGGTATCACAGGCGAGCGTGACGATATTTCTTCCGCGCATGGCCGGGCGAGCGGCCACCCGCAGGGCCGCGGCCACGTTGGCCCCCGTGGAGATGCCCGCACAGACGCCGCAGGTGCGCATGAGCAGACGGGCGGTGCGCAGGGCCTCCTCCGTGGAGACGGTCAGCACGCCGTCCAGCAGCTCACGGTCGAGGATGGCGGGCACGAAGTTGGCGCCGATGCCCTGGATGCCGTGCGGCCCGGCCTTGCCGCCGGACAGCAGCGGCGATTCGGCCGGTTCCACTGCGAACACGCTGACGTCCGTCCCGTTCTCCTTGAGATACCGCCCGATGCCCGTGATGGACGAGCCGGAGCCCACCCCGGCCACCAGCACCTGCATGGTGCCCACACTGTCATGGAAGATCTCCGGACCGGTCGTGCTGTAATGCGCCTCCACGGCCCAGGGATTGGTGAACTGACCGAGGATGATGCCGCCGCGCTCCTCCGCGAGGCGTTCCGCGGCCTTGAGCGCGCCTCCCATGCCGTCCGCGGCGGGCGTCAGCACGACCTCGGCCCCCAGGGCCGCAAGCAGCCGACGCCGCTCGATGCTCATGGTCTCGGGCATGGTCAGGACGCATTTCAGGCCACGGACGGCCGACACCATCGCCAGTCCTATGCCGAGATTGCCGCTGGTGGCCTCCACCAGCGTGCCGCCGGGCAAGACATCTCCTCTGTCGAGGGCACGGTCCACCATGTGGAAGGCCACGCGATCCTTGATGGAGCCGCCGGGATTGCAATTTTCGAGCTTGAGCCAGACCCTGCCGGGCAGGTCGCTGCACAGGGGGGAAAGTTGTAACAAGGGGGTACTGCCGATGCTTTGCAAAACCGTAGTCAGCATGAAGTCCTCTCTGCGGTGTATTTTTTCGATGATAGGCCAAACCCCCCCGGTTGGCAACGACAGGCCGCCTTGACAGGCCCGCGGGGCAGGACGTAGCCTTTTACTAGAGGATTGCCGACGTCTGCGTCGGCAGGGTATCCGTATCGTCTGTCATCAAGGAGTTGCCCATGAAGTCCATTCGTACCTGTCTGCTGGTTCTTGCCGCATGTGCCCTCACCCTGAGCTTCGGCGCGCGGACGGCCGCGGCCAAGGCCGATGTCGTCGAGCTGTATGCCAATGCCGTCATCAGCGCCGATACGGCGATGCTGGAAAAGGTGCTCGCCCCCAATTACTGGCATGTCGCCGCCAACGGACACATCCAGGACAAGGAACATTTCATCGAAAGCATCAAGAACAAGCAGCTCGTCATCAATCATCTGACGCTGACCAACCTGCGCCGCAGCATGATCGGTGGATGCACCATCATGACGGGCAACGGCATCCTGCGCGGCAAGGCGACGCCCGCCCTGCCCGAAGGGCTGATGCGCTATTCCATCGTCATCGCCAAGAACGGCGATACGGAACAGGTCGTCCTGTTCCAGGCCACCCCTGTCGTGCCGTCCACTGACTGCAAGGACGGCAATTGCGCCATCCGTTGACCGAGAGGAGCCATCATGCCTTCCGCCTGCTCTGTCTTGCCGCGCTTTCGGCCCTGACGCTGCTGTCCCCGCAGGATGCGCGGGCCGGTTTCCTCGGTCCCAGCAATACCGCGGCCCCCACGACCTCACTTGAAGAATGCTCCCGCGCCGAAGAGATGACCACCTGCGTCCTGACCGGCCATCTGACCCGGCACGAACGCCGCAACCGTTACCTTTTTGACGCCGAAGGCGGCCGGATGATCGTGGACATCCCGCCGCACGTTTTCGGCCAGACCGATGTCCGGCCGGAACAGACCATCCGCATCACCGGCGAGATCGGCGGCAAACGTCATCACGACCGGCAGGACCCGCATCTGCGCGTCCGCTATCTCGAAGTCCTGCCCTGAAGACAGTGAAGGCTGCCGATCCATCTGGACCAGATGCCGCCGGTGCCCCTGAAAATGGACACGCCGGCGGCATTCCTGTATCCTGAAAGATAACAGCACCCAGGACCCATCCATGACCAAGTTCTGCTTCTCGCTGTTGCTGCTGACCGCTTTGACCGGCGTGCTTGCCAAGGTAGATTGGAGCGGCGTGTTCCCCTGGCTCAAACCGCCATCCATCATGCCCTTCAGCTTTCTCTTGCTGCTCTATATCCCCCCCATCGTCATGGCCTTGCAGGAGGCCGCCCCTTGCAACGATCCGGAGCTTTCCCTGATGGCCTTTGGCCTCAACTCCTGGGGGCTCCTCTACGTGACCTTCGACGCGCTTCTGATCCTGGCCTATGCCGGCTGCCTGGCGCTGCCGTGCGGCCTGTTGCTCCACGCGGTCGTTCGCGCGTTCAGGCCCGGGGATCGCCGGCTCCTTCTGCCGCTGACCCTTTTTGCCGGCATCTTCGGGATGCATCGCTTCTATGCCGGGCGTCCCTTGTCCGGCTTCTACATGCTGCTGTTGAACTTCACCGGCCTGCTCACCGTTATCTTCATCATCGGCCTGTACCCTCTCAGCGCGGTGGCGATCTGGATGCTGATCGATCTTGTTTTCGTCGCAATGGGGCGCTTCAGGGACGGACAGAACCATCGCATCACCGGTCGGCAGGATGAGGGAAAGGACGAGCGTAACTCGCGGAGCCGCCTGATGCTTACGCTACTGACCATTTTTCTGGGAGTCGTCGGGGCACACCGCTTCCTTGTCCGGCGTCCGTATACCGGCCTCTGCATGGTATGCCTGTTCCTGGTGAACGTGCACTCCCTGCAGTGTATCCCGCTCATGAGGGAGGCCACCGACTTCATGTGGCTCCTCCTTACCATCCCGTTGCAATTGAGCTGGCTGCTCAGCGACATCGCCGCCGTGCGCTGCGGCTGCTTCAGAGACGGCAGAGGACGCCCCGCCACCGCCTGAGCGGCGAAAAGACACGGCAGGAAGAAAGGACACCCGCCCTCTTCCCCTCTGAGCAGGCAGGCATGAGCGCTTTGTCTTTGAAAAAAGGAAGGACACCAGGCGACGGCACGCGCGGCCCGTCCCCAACCGGGCGGGAAAGCCACGCATTTTTCCGCGAAACGCCAGGCCGTATGGCTGGAAGCGCGAAGCGTCTCAAACGGGAAATGTGCTCTTTGGATCAGATGCCACCGGCGACCCTGAAAATGGACACGCCGACGGCATACCTGTATCCTGAGAGATACCATCACCCAGGACATATCCATGAACAAGCTCTGCTTCTTGCTGTTGCTGCTGGCCGCTTTGGGCGGTTTGCCCATGATCTTCAGCCCGTCATCCGCCGAGGGCATCCGCGGACATAGCGCGCTGCTCTATATCCCCCCCATCGTCATGGCCTTGCAGGCGGCCGCCCCCCGCAACAATCCGGCGCTTTCCCTGATGGCCTTTGGCCTCAACTTCTGGGGGCTCACCAACGGGAACCTCGGCGTTCGGTTTCTGGCCATTGACGGTTGCCTGGCGCTGCCGTGCGGCCTGTTGCTCCACGCGGTCGTTCGCGCGTTCAGGCCCGGGAACCTGCGTCTCCTTCTGCTGCTGACCCTTTTTGGCGGCATCTTCGGGATGCATCGCTTCTATGCCGGGCGCCCCTTGTCCGGCCTCTACATGCTGATGCTGACCCCGCTCGGTCTGATCCTCCTTGTGGCCTTCATTGGCGTGTTCCCGCTCAGCGCGGTGACGATCTGGATGCTGGTGGATCTTGTTTTCGTCGCAAGTGGGCGCTTCAGGGATGGACAGGGCCGCCCCATCACCGAGCGGCAGGATGAAGGAAGGGACGAGAGCAACTCGCGGAGCCGCCGCAGGCTTACGCTGCTGACCATTTTTCTGGGAGTCGTCGGGGCACACCGCTTCCTTGTCCGGCGTCCGTATACCGGGCTCTGCATGGTATGCCTGTTCGTGGTGAACGTGTACTCCCTGCAGTGTATCCCGCTCATGAGGGAGGCCACCGACTTCATGTGGCTCCTCCTTACCATCCCGTTGCAATTGAGCTGGCTGCTCAGCGACATCGCCGCCGTGGGCTGCGGCTGCTTCAGAGACGGCAGAGGACGCCCCGCCACCGCCTGAGCGGCGGAAAGACACGGCAGGAAGAAAGGACACCCGCCCTCTTCTCCTCTGAGCGGCCGGACATGAGCGCTTTGTCTTTGAAAAAGATAAAACGCTTTAGGGCCTGTTAACACTATTGGCAGTTTGTTTGGGGGGAAGGGACCCCCTCGCTCTGCTGTCGATGCCCGTAAGGCTCCTGCGTCGCCTAACGGGCACGGCCCTGCGGGCCGCCTTTCGGTCGCTCCCTTCCCCCAAAGCCCCCCATCCCTTCCCCAGCGCGCTTTTACCGGGAAAGGGTCAGGGACACGAGGCAACCCCGCCTCTACGGCAAGCGGAGCTTGTACGAGAAATATTGATTATATATTGAGATTATTCGTGAAATTAGTAATAATAGATTCCAAGAGCCGTGGCAGGCCGATCCTGCCCGACGTGACGGGCTGCCGCAAAAAATGTGCAACGATCAGGCCACTGCCAGGGGCGCATCCATGACCAAGCTTTGCTTCTCGCTGTTGCTGCTGACCGCTTTGGGCGCTTCGCTCACGAAGGGATATTGGATCGGCGTGTTCCCAATGTTCAGACCGTCATCCGAGGAGATCATCCTCGCATCTCACGCGCTGCTCTTCATCCCCCCTATCGTCATGGCCTTGCAGGAGGCCGCCCCCCGCAACGATCCGGTGCTTTCCCTGACGGCCTTTGGCCTCACCTCCTGGTGTTTTGGCGCGCTTCCGCCTCTGGCCTGTCTCGGCTTCCTGACGCTGCTGTGCGGCCTGATGTTCCACGCGGCCGCTCGCGCGTTCAGGCCCGGGGATCGTCGGCTCCTTCTGCTGCTGACCCTTTTCGTCGGCGTCTTCGGGGTACACCGCTTCTATGCCGGGCGTCCCTTGTCCGGCCTTTACATGCTGCTGTTGAGCTTGCTCGGTCATCTCCACCTTATTGACGACCTGGTACCTCTCATCCCGGTGGTGCTCTGGGTGCTGAGCGATCTTGTTTTCGTCGCAAGGGGGCGCTTCAGGGACGGACAGGGACGGCGCATCACCGACCAGCAGGATGAGAAAAGGAACGAGCGCAGCTCGCGGAGCCGCCGGAGGCTTACACTGCTGGCCATTTTTTTGGGCGTCGTCGGGGCGCACCGCTTCCTTGTCCGGCGTCCGTATACCGGCCTCTGCATGGCATGTCTGTCCCTGGTGATCCTGCACCTGTGGCTGCATACCCCTTTCCTGAAGCTCGCCGGCAACGACAGCAGCTGGATGCTTCTTTCCTGCCCTGTACTGTTGATCTGGCTGATCAGCGACATCATTGCCGTAAACTGCGGCTGCTTCAGCGACGGCACAGGACGCCCCGCTACCGCCTGAGCGGCGGAAAGACACGGCAGGCAGGAAGGAAGAAAAGGCGCCCGTCCTTTTCTCCTCTTTGCTGCCAAGCATGAGTGTCTTATCTCTGAAAAAGATAGAGCAATTCCACATTGAAAATGTGGATTGCCCTGGTAGTCGCGAGAGCGACTACCCGCAACCGAACACACGGAAAAACCACGCTTTTTCCGTAGTGTGAGGGCAGCGTCAGCAGGGAAATTGGACGCAATTTCAATGCGCATCCGCTCTAGAATACCCAAGGGCGGGATTACCCGTTTCCTTGGCTCTTCCCCCCGGTAAAAGCGCGCTGGGGAAAGGATGGGGGGCTTGAGGGGAAGGGAGCGAGCGAAGGCGGCCCACAGGGCCGTGCCTGTTAGGCCGTAAGGCCTTACAGGCATCGACAGCAGAGCGCGACCGAAGGCGGCCCGCAGGGCCGTGACCGTTGGGCGACGAAGGAGCCTTACGGGCATCGACAGCAGAGCGCGACCGAAAGGCGGCCGCAGGCCGTGCCCGTTAGGCGACAAAGGAGCCTTACGGGCATCGACAGCAGAGCGAGGGGGTTCCCTTCCCCTCCAAACAGGCGACGAATAGTATCAACAGGCCTAAGGGGTTGATTGAGGAGCGGACTGGCGGGCGGCCTGGTCGGCCTTGAGCTGCCCGCAGGCAGCCTTGATGTCCTGCCCCTTGGATTTGCGGATAATGGCCGTGATGTGACGATCCCAGAGCATTTTCTCGAAGGCGAGCACCCGTTCCGGCGTGGGGGCCTCATAGGGCGCATTCTCGGCGGGATTGTAGACGATGAGGTTGAGCTTGCCCTTGATGTCGCTGACCACGCGCGCCAGTTCCCGCGCCTGTTCCGGGCCGTCGTTGACGCCACCCAGCAGCAGATACTCGAAGGTGATGCGCTCCCGTGTCTTGAGCGGATAGGATTTCAGAGCGGCCAGCAGCTCGTCCAGCGGCCAGCGGGCGGCCTTGGGCATGATGCGTTCCCGCAGTTCCTGCGTCGGCGCGTGCAACGAGACCGCCAGAAAGGCCAGGCCGCTTTCCCCAAGTTCGCGCAGTCCCTTTTCGATGCCGCAGGTGGAGACGGTGATGCGGCGCGGCGAAAAGTTGAGGCCCTTGTCGTCATTAAGGCTCTTGAGCGCCCGCATGACTTCATGCAGGTTCAATAACGGCTCGCCCATGCCCATGAAGACAAGATTGCGCAGGATGGGCCAGTCCGGGCGCGTATCCCCCAGATGCGCACGAGCCACGAGGATCTGCCCCAGTATCTCGCCCATGCGCATATTGCGCTCAAAGCCCATCGTGCCGGTGCTGCAAAACGTGCAACCCATGGCGCAGCCCACTTGCGAGGAAAGACACTGCGTCCAGCGGCGGCTGCCGTCACGGGATTCCGAAGGGATGAGCACGGTCTCCACTTCCGCCCCGTCGGCCAGACGCAGCAGGAATTTGGTCGTGCCGTCGCGGCTCTCCTGCACGCGGGCCACTTCCGGCCAGTCTATGGAAGCGCAGGCGGCAAGACGCGCCCGGCAGGCCTTGGAGACGTTGGTCATCTCGTCAAAGTCGCGGGCCATGCGCTGCCACAGCCACTGCCAGACCTGCACCGCGCGGAAGCGGGGCTCCCCCAGCTCCTGCTGCATCCAGTCCGTCAGTTCGGGCAGCGTGAAGTCGAGCAGGTTGACCATGGGCGGCTAGTTGCTCACACGCCGGGCATAGGCGCGCACGAAGCGCACGGCGGAATCGTTGTCCGTGACTTCGCCGGCGATCTGGGCCTGCAGGAGCGCATCGCGGATGACGCCGACCAGCGGCCCGGGAGCAAGACGCGTCTCGTTCATGATCTCATTGCCGTTGAGCAGCGGTTCGAGCATCTGCTCCGGCGTCTCGGCCCGTTCGAGGTATTTCATGTTGTGGTTGAAGGCCGTGAAATTGCCGTCGCGGGCTTCCACATCGGCGCGGGCCATGGCGATGAGCCGGGGATATTCGTCCAGCGCCTTGAAACGCCGGATGCCGCGGTCGGTCATCATGAAGTGGAAACGCATGTGGTAGCGCACCAGATGGCAGAGCAGGTCGATGTCCTCGGTGGTCAGATGCAGACGCCGCAGGATCTTGCGCGTCACCTTGGCGCCCACGCGATGATGCTGATAGAAGGTCATCTCGCCGTCAAAGTATTCGCCGGTGAAGAGCTTGCCCACGTCATGGAACAGCATGGCCAGCGTGCCGAGCCAGTCGTAATGGAAATCTTTTTCGGGATAATGGCGCATACACTGCAGCGTGTGCTCGAAAACGGACTGCTCTTCGCCGGTATTGGTATTGCGCTCCACGATACAGGCCAGCGCGGCCACTTCCGGGATGAGCCCCTGCAGGATCTGCGCATCATAGAGCAGGCGCACGAAGCGGTGCATGGCCTCTGCGGAGACCTGCCGCCATTCGCCCATGATGTCCGCGGCGGGCACATAGTCCAGCACGCGCGCGGCGCTGCGCACGATGGCCAGCCAGGTATTGGGCTCGATGGGCACGTCGAAGTTGGCGGCAAAGCGCAAGGCCCGGATGGCCAGCAGATAATTGTGCCGCAGCGTTTCGTCCGGCAGACCGGAAAGGCGGATGGCACCGGATTTGACTTCGGAAAAACCGGCATAGATGCTGCCGGAATCCTGCGGCGAGGCGCAGCCGCTCAAGCGCAGCAGCAGCCGCTCGCGAGGCTCGAGCTGCGCCGCGATGGTCGGCGTGATGCGCATGAGCGAAAGTTCAGGATGGCTGGAATCCTCCACGACCAGCGGATAGAAGCGGATGGTGACGCCATCCTCTTCCAGCTGGGCCATGAGGGGCCCCTCCTCCACGGGCACGAGCGCCGGGAACAGTTTGCCAAGGACTTCGATATCCGGTTCACAGGCGATATCCACGGCGGAAACGTCGCTGGTCTCCAGCAGATGCTGCTGCAGGGGCGCGTTGACGATATGGGCATCATACCCGTTGCGAAGCATGGTCGTGCAGATGATGGTGGCTACCTTGAGCGCTTCGTGCATGGCAATCTCCTGTGGCGGCGGGCGGTATACGATATGCTCCAGGCCGTTTGAGCGGCTAACCAAAAAACTATACGCCAGAACGGCGCAGGCCGCAACGGTGCTTTATCCGCATTCCCGGTCAGCCGAAAAGGAAAAGACCCCGTGCCGGAGCACGGGGTCTGAGGATTCGAGGGCGGATCCGCCTAGTCGCTGAAGTGACCGGCTTCCCTCTTCACGCCGATGGCGATCTTCCAGAGCAGGGAGAGCACCAGCGCGCCGATGGCATACACGCCGAGCGCCACGGAGATCTCCATGCAGGTCGGAGCGTAATCGGTGATGGTCTCGAACATGTTGGGCGTGAAACCGCCGATGAGCAGGCCGAGACCCTTGTCGATCCAGCTGGCCACCACCAGCATGATCAGGGCAAGGGGCAGCAGGGGCCCGTTGCGCCATGCCGGCGGGATGAGGATGACCAGCGAACCCAGCGCCATGATGACGGCGGCCCACATCCAGTTGCTGACCCAGGTCACATGACCGGCATGTTCACCGAACAGGAAGGTCATGGGATGCTGATGGCCGGGGATGCCGGAATAGAAGGCCGTGAAGATCTCCAGCAGGTAGAAGAAGACGTTCACGCACATGGCATAGGTGATGATGGTCGTCAGCGTCTTCACGGCGTCGCGGCCGGGCTCGAAGCCGGTGAGACGGCGCACGATGAATACCAGCAGGAGCAGGATGGCCGGACCGGAGCAGAACGCCGAGGACAGGAAGCGGGCGGCCATGATGGCGGTGAGCCAGTAATGGCGGCCGGGGATGCCGGCGTACAGGAAGGCGGTCACGGTGTGGATGGAGAAGGCCCAGATGATGGACAGGTAGATAAGGGGCTTGACCCACTTGGGCGGTTCCACGTCCAGGCGCTCGGCTTCCAGCGTCACCCAGCCGATGATGGCGTTGAGGGTGAGGTAGCCGATGAGCACCATCATGTCATAGAACATGACGGAGTTGGGCGTGGGATGCAGCATGACGTTGAGCATACGCTGGGGCTGACCGAGGTCCACCAGGATGAAGAGCGAGCACATGCACACGGCGGCGATGGCCATGAACTCACCGAAGATGATCATGCGCTTGAACTTCTTGTAGTGGTGGAAATAGGCGGGCAGCACCAGCATGACGGCCGAGGCCGCCACACCCACGAAGTAGGTGAACTGCGAGATGTAAAGGCCCCACGAGACATCACGGCTCATGCCGGTGATGGACAGGCCCTGCTGCAGCTGCTGCCAGTACACGAGGCCGCAGGCCCCGATGACGCAGACCAGGAAGAGCAGCCACAAATAGAAGGTCTTGGGACCGGTAAGCACTTTTTCAAGCATAGCCAGATCTCCCTAGATGAGGTAGTACACGCCGGGCTGCGTGCCGAGGTTCGGCTTGCGGCGAATGCTGTAGTTTTCGGCCAGGGCGTGCCGCACATCTGAATTGGGATCGTCCAGATCGCCGAAGATGATCCGCCCGTTGGCCGCAGCGACACAGGCGGGCATCTGGCCAACGGCCAGACGTTCGGCGCAGAAGGTGCACTTTTCCACCACGCCGATCATGCGGGTGGGGAAGGCGGGATTGGGCACTTCCTTGGGCAGATGCTTGCGCGGATCCATGAAGTTGAACGAACGCGCGCCGTAGGGGCAGCCGGCCATGCAGAAGCGGCAGCCGATGCAGCGGTGGTAGTCCATGGCCACGATGCCGTCATGCATCTGATAGGTGGCCTGCGTGGGGCAGACGCGCACGCAGGGCGGATTGGTGCAGTGGTTGCACAGCAGCGGGAACATGCGCTCCTTGATGCCGGCCGTCTGGTAGTCGTTGATGTCGTCCGGGAAGGCATGATCGAACTTGTCCAGCCAGAACCATTTGATGTTCTGGTTGCTGCCCTTGATGGTGGGGACGTTGTGCGCCTTGTGGCAGGCGTCGATGAGGGGCTGATAGTCCTCGGGTCCCTTGAAGGCGCGCGTATCGATGACCATGGCCCAGCGCTTGGCCTTGAGAGCCGCGGCGCTGGCCTTGTAGCTGCTGCCGGGCATGGTGGCGGCCGCCTGAGCGGTGGAGGACAGCGCAGCCACACCACTGCTCAACGCAAAGGCCGAAAGCCCCGCCACTTTGAGAAAGCTTCTTCTGCTCTTGTTCATTACTTCTTCCCCTCGGGAGTGATGTGGCAGGTCCAGCAGTAGGGATACACGCTGTTGGCGATGTGGCACTTCTCGCAGAAATTGGCGTAGTCGTTGTGACACTTCAGACAGGTGTTCTGGAGACTGATGGTCCATTCCTTGCCGGTGGAGGAGACATAGACGCGCTTTTCGTTGCGCAGAGCCTGATCCCGCCACTGATTGAGCAGGGCCATGTGCTCAGCGCGCATGTATTCCACGGGCTCGACGCATTCCTTTTCGTTCTTGGGCAGCACCACGTCGGGACGCTTGTAGTCGTCCTTGCCGAAGTTGAGCCAGAACGGAGAGCTGAACAGCACCGCGAAGATGACGGCGCCGACAATGACTGCTTTGGCGTTATACATGGACTACTCCTCCCCCTGCTCCGCATCGTCTTCGGGTTCATCGGGATCCACATTGGGCAGGTCTTCCTGGCGCAGGTCCATGGTGCGCTTCTGTTCGCCCTTCATCACGAGGGCGTTGCCCACCAGCTCGTGCAGGCCGCTCACGGTCACGCCCGGAGCCCAGTAGTTGGCAAGGGGGGTGAGGGTCGCACGGTCGATGGCGCAGACGCAGGCCATGTGGTTGACGTCATACTTCTGCTGCACATAGCGCAGGGCATTGCCGCGGGGCATACCGGCGCGCATACGCAGCTCCATGATTTCCTCGGTATTCAGGCCGGAACCGGAGCCGCAGCAGAAGGTCTGCTCGCGGATGGTGTTTTCCGGCATTTCCACGAAGTTGTTGCACACCGCCTTGAGGATGTAGCGGGGCTCTTCCAGCAGGCCCATGGCGCGCGCCGGGTTGCAGGAATCATGGAAGGTCGTGATGATATGATCGTTCCGGCTGGGATCGAGCTTGATCTTGTTGTGCCGGATGAGGTCGGCCGTGAATTCGGTGATGTGCACCATCTTGGTGGACGCCGCATTCTCGAAGCGGGTACCGGTGATGGGCGAGGTGGGCACGTCCATCATGCAGGACGGCGCCGGACCGTTGTAGGTGCCCATGTACTGGTTGATGACGCGCCACATGTGGCCGCACTCGCCGCCGAGGATCCACTTGGCCCCCAGGCGCTCGGCTTCGGCATACATCTTGGCGTTCAGCTTCTTGGCCATGTTGAAGGACACGAAGGAGCCGAAGTTGCCGCCTTCGGACGCATAGGTCGAGAAGGTGTAGTCAAGATCCAGTTCATGGAAGAGCAGCAGATACCCCATGAAGGTATAGATGCCCGGGTCGGCGAACACGTCGCCGGAAGGCGTGATGAAGAGGATCTCGTGGCCTTTCTCGTTGAAGGGCGTCTTGGGACGGATGCCGGTGATGGTCTCGCAGTCGTCAGCCAGCATTTCCACGATCTCCACGAAGGAATGCGGCTGGATGCCCAGATGGTTGCCCGTGAAGGAGCAGTTTTTCACCGGGTCCATGATCCAGTGCGTGCCGAGGCCCACTTCATGCAGCAGCTCGCGCACGATGGCCGTGATCTCGGCCGTGTCGATGCCGTAGGGGCAGAAGAGGGAGCAGCGGCGGCACTCGGTGCACTGATAAGCGTAGTAGAAGAGTTCCTTGACTACGTTCTTGTCCCAGCCGCGCGCGCCCACGCTGGCGCCGAGCAGCTTGCCCAGCATGGTGTAGTCGCGACGGTAGAGGGAGCGCAGCAGTTCCGCGCGCAGCACCGGCATGTTCTTGGGATCATTGGTACCCAGGAAGAAGTGGCACTTGTCGGCACACGCGCCGCAGCGCACGCAGATGTCCATGAAGAGCTTGAGGGAGCGGTGCTTTTCCAGGCGCTCCTCGAAGGCGTCGCAGAGGATCTTTTCCCAGTTGGCGGGCAGATTCCAGTCTTCGGCGGCCGGATCCCACTCATGCGGATGCGGCATGTGCAGGCG
The DNA here is from genome assembly GCF_944327235.1 of uncultured Desulfovibrio sp. Lineage (GTDB taxonomy): Bacteria > Desulfobacterota > Desulfovibrionia > Desulfovibrionales > Desulfovibrionaceae > Desulfovibrio. The sequence continues at coordinate 4,438 of NZ_CALVHE010000052.1, read as the reverse complement.
CTCCATGGTCTCGACCTTGGCCGGATAGCAGAAGCTGCCCGGCGCGAATTCCGGCTTTACGTCAAGCCAGCTGCCCGCGGGAAAGTCCTTGCGGCTGGCCATGAGTTCGTGTGGCGTAGGCAATTTAGCCATGATGTAAACTCCTTACTCGGCGGCCTTTCGGGCTACTTTTCCAGCGACAGGCCATCATCGGCCATGCCCTTTTCGGGTTGCTTCTCCAGCGGCAGGCCGGCATCGGCCATGAACTCGCGGTACTCATCCTCGTACTCGGCATAGGTGAAGAACTGCTTCGGAGGATTCCAGGGGTTGACATGGCGCACGCGACGGGTGTCGTTGGGCACGTTGCGCGTGGGGCTGAAGAAGATGCCCGGCATGTGCATGAGTTTGGAGAAGGGGAAATACAGGAGCAGCACGCTCACGAAGGTCAGATGCACCACGAAGAGCGCGGGCAGCCCTTCCGTGCTCACCGGCGAAAGGTGCGCTAGCCCCATGATGAATACCTTGATCGAGGCGATGTCGGCCTTGTCGAAGTAGCGCATACACAGGCCGGTGGCCACGATGCAGATGAGCAGCAGCAGCGGGAAGTAGTCGTTGAGCAGCGAGATGTAGCGCACGCGCTCGTTGACCAGACGGCGGGTCAGCAGGAAGAGCAGAGCCACCAGCAGCAGACCGCCGCTGACATAGAAGCGGGGCACGCCCACCTGCATGAGACCGTCAAGCGTCTCGATGAGGGTGATGCAGGCCGGCACCGGATCCATGAAGAAACGGAAATGGCGGATGAATACCACCAGGAAGCAGTAGTGGAACAGCAGAGCGAACACCCACAGCCACTTGGAGGAATAATAGACGACGCGGGGGCCCTTGTTGACCGGGTCGTTCAGCAGCACCTCGGCGTGCGTATTGCGGAACAGGGACCGGAAGGTCAGCACTTCAAGGATCATGCGGACGACCGTCTGTCCCTTGGTACAGGGGCAGTCCCATTTTTCCTGTTTGATGAAGTCAAGGGACGCTTCCTGGCCGCCCGTCGTGGGGATGCGGAACGGCACGGGCGACTTCGCCCAATACACCATGCGCCTGATGACGCCCACTACAAAGATGATTACCGCCGCATAGGGCAGCACCACGCTGAACAGGAAAGCAAGCCCGCCGGCCGCTCCCGCCCAGGCGATGCACCCGATGAGCGCCACCATCGCCAACGCTGCGATCATTCCCTACCTCGCTTGGAAATGTGTTAGCTTTTGCCCGAAACCGGGCTGCCATCCACCGTCTGCGCCCAGCGCACGACCTGTGCATACTGGGAGCGGATCTCGGTGATGCGCGATTCGGCCAGCGTCTCGCGCGCCTCCGTATACATATCAAAGGCCAGCAGCACGATGCTGTCCAGCCGTGATTCCGCGTTAAGATAGGCCGCGCGGGCCTTGTCGCCCGCGCAGAGCGGCAAGAGCAACTCCCGCATGATGGGCTTGAGCAGGAAAAACACCCCGATGGCCTGACTGGGGGTCATCTTCTGGACGGCCCGCAACCGCACGAAGCGGTCGATGGCCTGACGCACCGTCACAGGGTCGGTGTCCTCACCCGACACGGCGTCGAACAAGCGCCCCGCCGCCTCGTGGGTCATGTCCCCCACAGGATTGGTGAAGGGGTCTTTCCTCGTCCTGAGAAATCCCGTCGTTTCAAGCGGATAAGTCTCGTATACGGCCTCTATCCACTTGCTGACCACCGCATCTCTCTGCGGCCTGAAGATATCATGAATTTTCATGGGACCAACTTTTCACAAGCTAGAGTCAAAAGGCGTTTAGATATACGAGACAAGCACGTGTTGCGTCAAGCCCTGCTCAAGGACGAACAGGGCGCGACGCATACGAAAATCCGCGGGCGGGAACGGCCCGCCGTTATTCCGGGCAGGGCGTCTGCCCGCCGCAGCTGCCGGCCACGGGATCGTCAAAGAGATCAGGGCTCCCGAACGTACCCTCCGTTGCCGCATTGCCGCCGCGAGGCGTCAGGCCGCCGGTCACCGGCTCCAGCGGCAGCGAAGAGGCGGAGGGACGCGGCGCGGCGTCCTGCGCCGCCGCTTCCTCCTGCCGTCCGGCGGACTGCCGCCGGGCCTTGTTGTCCGGCTTGGCCGCAAGCATGGACGGCAGGCCGTGGTATTCGATGAAGGGCACCGACTGCGAGCCGGAGAGATAGACATGCGCCTTGTTGCGCAACAGTCGCAGCCGCAGCCAGAGCATATCCGGCGAAATAGCGGCCAAACCTCCGGGATTTTCCGCCTTTTTCGCCATCTCCAGTGCTTCTTTCATATTATGGCCGCTATCCACGGCCTCGCGCATGGCGGCGACCATATACACGTCATCCGGCGTTTCCGCCACAGGATAGAACGCGACGCTCACATTGCCCGACAGGGCGTCGATGGCCTGGGCGCAGGCCGCACAGGAAGGAGAATAGAAGACCCGCACCGACGGCGCGCCGCTGGGATCGCTGATGCTCCAGACCGAGGCGGCCAGACGGGCCGAGGCCCCGGCATTGATGAGGAAAAGCACGAGCCAGCAGAGCACCAGGATGGAACGCCGCGTCGGGCCCCCCTTCCCTTGCGGGTCCATGTCCGCCCGCCGGAAACAGGTGTACACGCCCGCGAAAAAGAGCGCCGCGCCAAGGCAGCTGATGCAGGGGGCCGTGGCCGCCATGAGCAGCAGGAGAAGGATGTCGCCAGCCAGCGCGAGCCCCGCGATGACGCGCCCCACGCGCGCCGCGCCCACCAGAGCCAGCAGAGCCAGGACGGCAAAGGTCACGGCGCCGATCCACCAGAGGGAGACGCCGCCGAGGTTGGCATCCTGATACAGACTGCACCCTTCGGTGACGCAGACGTTGACGTCGTTGCCGAAGGCCGTCCAGACGCAATAGGCTACCGCCACAAGGGCAAGGCAGAGTGTGCCGCTCAGCACGCCATGCGAATTCTTCATGAGATCCTGCCGGGTCACGCCGTGGGGCGTTCAGTGAATTTTTTTATTCATAGGCCATTACGCCGCCTTCGTAAAGCCTTCTCTTCCGTTCCGGGTTGTGCTATCGGGGACAAGCCGCCATTCGGCGGACAGTCAGGAGGTCGATCATGTCATTCGATTGGATCGTCTTTGCCTTTGCGGCATGTTCGGTGCTTGCGGCGGGCGTCATCCGCGGGGCTACCGGTTTCGGCTTCTCCATGCTGGCGCTGGTGCTGCTGACCTTCGTGCTGCCTCCGGCGCAGGTCGTCCCGCTTCTGCTCATCTGGGAGATCTTCGCCAGCGCCGGACACGCCCCCTTTGTCTGGAGGCAGTGCGACTGGAGGATCACAGGACTGCTGCTTGCAGGCATCATCCCCATGACGCCGCTCGGTATGCAACTCCTCATACATCTCCCCGAGCAGACCATGGCCATCGCCGTCAATGCGGTTGTCCTCCTGTTGACCCTCGTCCTCCTCGCGGGCGTACGCCCACGGCATCCTCTCGGCCCCCTGGGCATCGTAGGGGTGGGCGCGGTAGCCGGTTTCATCAACGGGGCTTCTTCCAATGGCGGCCCGCCGATCGTCATCTTCATGCTGGCGACCCTGCCGGCAGCTGCGGCCAGATCGACGATCATCGTCCTTTTTCTGGCGTTCGACATCCAGACATCCTGCTTTTTCGCCTATTCCGGCCTGATGACTTGGCAAACCATCGTGGATGCTCTTGTCGTCCTGCCGTTCATGTGGCTGGGCATGTGGATCGGCACGCGCTGGTTCCATAGTGTGGACGAAGCCCGCTTCAAGCGCTATGTGCTTCTTTTCCTCGTACTGATCTCCCTGGTCGGCATGGGCCAGGCCCTGATACACTAGGTCCGCCGCCACGGGGGGATCATCCGCAACAGGAGATATGCCATGAAACTGCTGACACTGACGCTCAGTCTTTGCGCCGTGCTGGCCGCAGGCTGCGGCAGCGCACAAACCGCCCGCCTTCCTGACGGAACGGAAGGCTATTCCGTCAACTGCAACGGCATGGATAACGACTGGGCCGAATGCTACAACAAGGCCGCCGACATGTGCGACGGCGGCAAGTACCAGATCATGTCCCAGAACACCTCCGCCGTGGGGGAGACCCCCATGCGCAACCTGATCATCAAGTGTGAATAGAGCATTTTGCCTTTGAAAGACGGCCCCTGCCCGCCTGCCGCTTCTCCACGGCCTGACCGGCGGCACGCCTACTGTAAAAAAAGCCCGCACCCGACGTCCACGCGAACACTTCGCGCGGATGCCGTGTGCGGGCTTGCCGTTTCCGTCAGTGAGGGCACGGAGCACTGCGAACGCTTTGCCATTGAAAAAACAAAACGCGAGGTGGCGGCACAGCGCCGCCCGGGCTAGATGTAGAGTGTCAATACGTTGTTCACCCTCTGCTCAGACATGAAGCTGGAGGTTTTCTGCCAAGAGCCGAAT
>NZ_CALVHE010000051.1 GCF_944327235.1 uncultured Desulfovibrio sp. | reverse complement strand
GCCGGTCTCATCGACCTGGTGCGCAAGGGCCACTTCGCTGACGGCAGCAATGTGCTCTTCCTGCACACCGGCGGCTCTCCGGCCTTGTATGCCTATCTCGATACCTTCCGCAGAGGGGAATAGCCTCCGCAGAGGGGAATAGCCTTCACAAACCATCCCGGCCCGCTTCGGCGGGCCGGTTCCCGGGAGCATGTCATGCAGGATGAACGACAGAATGAACCATTGCGGATGTACGGCGGGCTTTGGGGCGGCATGATCCCGCTGCTCGTGCTCGTCATCGGTCTCGTCTGGCTTTCCGTCGCGGAACGGGGAGGGACGAAGCCCTTCTGGGCCTGCGCATGGCTGGCGCTGGCCGTGGGGATGTTCTTCGCGAAGGACAAGGCGCAATTCTGCCGTGCGGCCATGCGCGGCATCGGTGACAAGACCGGCATCGTCATCGTGACCGCCTGGCTCTTTGCCGGGGTATTCGGTAAGCTCATGGCGGCGGGGGGACTGGTGGACGGCCTGCTGTGGATGGGCATGTCCACCGGGGCGCAGGGCGGCGTGTTCACGCTGCTGGTGTTCCTGGCGGCCATGCTCTTCTCGCTCGGCACGGGCACGAGCACGGGGACCTGCATCGCCCTGACGCCGGTGCTTTTCCCGGCGGGCTACTTCCTGGGATGCGATCCGGCCCTGCTGGGGACGGCCATCCTGTCCGGGGCGGCCTTTGGCGACAATCTCGCCCCCATATCCGACACCACCATCGTCTCGGCCTATACGCAGGGCGCCCGCATGAAGGACGTGGTGCGCAGCCGCTTCCCGCTGTCCATGAGCGCGGCCGCCATATCCGCCGTCATCTTCCTGGTGTTCGGCGGCGGCGGTGAGGCGCGCGTGCTGCCCGAGATCCAGGCCCGGCTCGATCCGGCGGGCGCGCTCCTGCTGCTCGCCCTTGTCGTCGTGGTGGCCAGCGCCCTGCTGGGGCGGCATATCATCGAGTCGCTGGTCTACGGCAACGTGGCGGCGGCGATCATCGGCATACTCATCGGCAACATCCGGCTGACGGACATCTTCGGCATCCCCGAAAAGGCCGGCGGCAGCACGGGCATCATCCAGTCCGGCATCGACGGGGTGGTGGGGGCCATCATTTTCGCCATCCTCATCCTGGCCGTCACGCAGATACTCGTGGAATGCGGCATCATGCAGCGCATCCTCGACTTTGCGCACAAGAGCATCGTGGCCACCGTGCGACAGGCGGAACTCTTCATCATCGGCGTCACCGTGCTGGCCTCCATCCCCATCTCGGCCAATGCGCCCGCCGAACTGCTGGTGGGGCCGTCCCTCGTGCGGCCCATGGGCGAGCGGTTCGGCCTCGCGGCGGCCCGGCGCGCCAATCTGATGGACTGCGCGGTCTGCACCATCTTTTTCATCCTGCCGTGGCATATCGCCGTGGCGGCATGGTACGGGGCGCTGGTGAGCGCCGCGGAGAGCTGGCAGATCACGCCGCCCTCCATCAGCGCCGCGCTGTACAATCCCTATTCCTGGGCGCTGCTGGCCGTCCTCATCTTCTCCGCGCTGACCGGCTGGAATCGCCGGATGGCCAGGGATGAGGAGCCCGACGCCGAAGAGCTGTAGAGCGGACGCCTTGTCCGGGGAGCGAAAGGGACGCCTCCCCGCCCCTGGAGCCCCGCGCCATCGTCTGATGGGGCGGGGCTTTCGACAATGCCCCCCCGGCTTGCGAACGAAGGGAAAATGCGCTAACCGTGATGCAATACATAACAACCTGTTCCCTTCGAGCCGCCATGAAAAAATATCTGCGCTATCTTGGCCCTGTGCTGATCAGCTGTCTTTTTTTGCTGGCTATCTATCTCCTTTATCAGAAGCTCAAGGCCTATAGCCTGGAAGAGATCCGGCAGAGCATCGAGCAGGTCTCCTATTTCAGCATCGGTCTGTCCATCTTCCTGACCGTCATCAATTATCTCATCCTCGTGGGCTATGACTGGCTGGCCCTGAAAGCCATCCACAAGAGCCTGCCCCTGCCGCGGGTGGGGCTGGTCTCGCTGGTGGGACAGTCGGTCAGCTACAATTTCGGGGCCTTGCTGGGCGGCACCACGGTGCGGTACCGCTTCTATTCGGCCTGGGGCTTCTCCTTTTCCGAGATCGTGCGGCTGGTGCTCATGCTGGCCGTCACCTTCTGGGTGGGCGCGCTGGGCCTGAGCGGCCTCATCTTCCTGGTGGCCCCGCCCGTCATCCCGGACGAGTTGCTGGCCAAGATGCCCATCAAGGACATCCGCGTCCTCGGCGTGCTGCTCCTGTCCGTGGCGGTGGTCTATCTCGTGCTCTGCTTCCGCGTGCGCAAGCCCGTGCATATCTTCGGCAAGGAATTCGTCTTCCCCGCGCCCAGACTCGCCGTGGCACAGATGGTCGTGGCCGGGGTGGATCTCATCGCCGCCGCGTCCTGCATGTATGTGCTGCTGCCGCATGATCTCGGCATAAGCTTCATCGACTTCCTGCCCGGTTACCTCATGGCGCAGGTGGCGGTGGTGCTGACCCACATCCCCGGCGGGGTGGGGGTCTTTGAGCTGGTCATCCTCCATCTGACCCATACGCCGCGCGAGCAGGCCGTCTTTGCGGCGGTGCTGCTCTTCCGCCTCATCTACTACATCCTGCCGCTGCTGGCGGCGGCGGTGCTGCTGGCCGTCTACGAGGCCCGCCAGAGCCGCAACATGCTGCGCGAGGCGGGGCGCTGGCTGTCGGCCGTCTCGCATTCCGTTTCCGCCTACCTGACCTTCGCGGCGGGCGTGTTCCTGCTCGTCTCCATGACGCTGCCCGTCCGGGCCGCCGCGCTGGCGCGCATGAGCGAGATCCTGCCGCGCGCGCTCATGGGGGCCGGGCACTTCGTCTGCGCGCTGTCCGGTGCGGCGTTGCTCTTCGTCTCCTACGGGCTGGAACGGCGGCAGCGGCGGGCCTATCTCCTGGCGGCGGGCGCGCTGGCGCTGGGCATCGCCGGGGCGCTGTTCAACGCCTTTTCCTGGGGGTGCGCCCTCATGAGCGCCGTGGTCCTGCTGGCCGTGGTGCTGGGGCGGCGGCGCTTCTACCGCTCGTCCTTCTTCTGGGAAGAGCCTATCCCCCTGTACTGGCTGGGGGCCGCCTTCGGGGTGCTGGTGGTCAATTTCGCGCTGGGCTGGTTCGTCTACGCGCCGCACTGGGAACGGGCGGAACGCTGGGGCTTCGATCAGGGATTCAACGCGCCGCATGTGCTGCTCGGCTTTGCGGGCATCGCCGCGCTGGTCATCGTGGGCTGGCTGTGGCGCGTGAGCCTGCGCCGCCACAAGCGCAAGCGTGAACAAAAGGCGCAGGCGACCGGCGACGCGTAACGAGCGGCGCGCGCAAGCGAGTAGAAAAGGACGGCCCCCGGCTTGATTCGGGGGCCGTTTTTTTGGGGGGAGAGGAATCTGCGGAGCAGGCACAGAAAAAAATGCACTTGCCCGACAGGATGTGTCTACTTCACTTGTCAAAATAGTTATGGGAATGGTTTTGCCGGACCAGCATTGCTTCTCGCTGTTATAGTCGTTTTCCTCAGCCCGTTGCTTCTACCGCTCTTGGTGCGCCGACAAGGCATAGCGGATGTCGTGCCGGAGCTGGTATGAGCTTTGGGTAAAACAAGGTCATCAATGTGTTAAAGCTCTTTTCCTTCTGCAAACAGATGCCCGCAAAGCTCATCAGCTGAAGTAATCAGGCAAGCCGAATCAGCAAAGCGGATTCCTGTCAGCGTAAGTCCTTACTGCCGCAAAAAAAGAGGAGACCGTACATGGTCTCCTCTAGGCACAACATATCCTTCACCGGATGGGCATTAGGGCGCAGGTTCAAAGTGTTGCAGAAACATGCCTTGCGCCATGTTTTCCCCGCCTTCATAGTAATAGGTCTCGATGGTATACGTGATGTTAAGCATACGACCACGATAGGGGGCCAGTTCGAAGGCATTTTCGTGAGTTCCAATGATATTGTATTCTATGCCGTCGGCATCGCGGAAAATATAGGAGGCATCAAATTCGGGATTATCTGCGTCAACGCCCATATATACAGCGGAGATCGTCACAGTTTTCAAAACCCGTCCCTTCTTTTCTTCCTCAGATAGTTGGGGGGAATGAGTCCCGCCACCTCCCTGTCGCTCGGCCGCCTGCTGACCAAGCGGCTGCGCCAGGATGACAGGATCCAGTATGAGACTGCGCAAGAAGTCTTCACCGTTGAACATGCCGATAAATGCAAAGGGTGAACCTGTCATCAAGTTTTCGATATATCGGGACTCCGCTTCATTACGTGCAATGACATTGAGGATGAAGCCGACCTGACCGTTTTGGGGCTTTGGAGTGACGGTATATCGTCTGTCCCCGATCTTGCTCACCTCGTACACGGTGCAATCCCAGCTGACCACTTTTCCTTTCAGATCGGCCAAGCGGTTCTCTCGTTGCACATCCGTATACTGGCTGTTGAACTTGAATATTTCATGGAGTTCACCAAAGGGAGAAATGTCGGACAGGTCCGAGAAACTCTCCAGCGCCTTGATTTTTTCATCCAAGCTCGTCGCCTTCAAGACGCGCCTCTCCCTGTCCTCCTCTGACATTTGGGGGCGGGGAGTTCCGCCCTCTCCCCGCTGCTCGGCCGCCACTTCCCTTTGCTGCCCAAGCGGCTGCGCCAGGACGACGGGATCCAAAACGAGGCTGCGCAAGAAGTCCTCACCGTTGAACATGCCGACAAACGCAAAGGGGGAACCTGTCATCAGGTTTTCGAGATAGCTGGCCTCCGCGTCATTTCGGGCAATGACATTGAGGATGAAGCCAACTTGACCGTCTGTCGGTTTCGGGGTGACGGTGTACCGTCTGTCTCCGATCTTGTTCACCTCGTACACGGTGCATTCCCATCTGACCACCTTTCCTTTCAGATCGCCCAAGCGGTTCTCTCGTTGCACATCCGTATATTGGCTGTTGAACTTGAATATTTCATGGAGTTCACCAAAGGGAGAAATGTCGGATACCCCGGAGAAGCTCTCCAGCGCCTTGATCTTTTCATCTTTTGAGGTGGTGGGGACGGGATCTCCCTTATCCTTATCCACCATGCTTTGTATGTCATCCTGTTTGATGAGTACGAGGATAGTAGCCACCACCAAAAAGGATATGATCAGAAGATTCCTGATCCCTTTTCCGCTATCGGCCGGAAGAATGTTCTTCGACAAATCCCCTTTAGCGGCATCTTCGGCTTCCGTGAGGCTTTCCGCAGCCGTTGCCGGCTGCGATGTTCCCGTCGTGCTCGCCTGCGGAGCCAAAACGCAGGCTTCCTGCGGCATCCCCATCGCGGCTGCGCCGAGCTGATTGCGGACATCCGAATCGCTGAATCGGAAGCCCTTTTTGATCAGCCCTCGGGTGTAGGCTTTGTTATAGGTGAACGCGAAGATAATCTGCAAAAGCCAAAGTAACAACAAGTGTGCGAACAGATACTGTGTTTCGTTGAACAGCAGGCTGCACGCTGTTGCAAGGATAAGACAAAGACCAAGGATCACATCTCCCCGAAACACCATGGCAAGCCAGCCGAAGAAAAAAACGGTCCAGCTGAACCCGATAAAACCTTTCTTGATGACCCCTGTCTGGGGATGTTTCATCATGATGACTTCAGCCATTTTTTCTGTCTCCTTTTTTTGCGTGCGCAAAAAATTTAAATGGTTTTACATCTGCATCATGACAGTTGCCCCTGGAGCATTTTGCTTTTGAAAAAGGCAAAATGCGAGGCGGCGGCACAGCGCCGCCCGGCCCAAACCAAGCGGAAAAACCGCGCTTTTTCCGCGAAACGACAGGCCGTATGGTTGGAAACGCGAAGCGTTTCAAACTGAAAATGCTCTAATGGAATGTTTGCTTCTCCTCCATGTCAAAGGGACCATGTTTTCCTGAGACGAAATTCAAGAAGTCCTTCCAGCAGGACGCGGTTCCCTTTTTGAAAGGGCAAAGTGTGTCGGGGATCCTTTTATCTTCCAGCAACATGCTGCCCAGAGGGCTGACGATGACGCGGCTGCCGGACGCGACCTGCCGGCGGGCATTGCCGCCGGCTGGTCGCACATGGCCAGGACGTGACGCAAAAAAGCTGATTGCTTAACCTGACTCTCCTCTTGCATCAAGCTATACAAGCTGATTTTCTTACCTACGATAGAAATTGTAACAAAAGTGTATCATGCTGTTTTTGAAAATACTCCCAGCAAGATGAGGCCAATTGCTACACATGCAAAAGTTACTATCCACCAAAATAAGTACATTAATTTTGCCCATATCGTCCCAAAAAAACTTCCACCACCAAACTCAACAGAAAAATCGTTTACCATGGCTTTTCCCTTTGCCTGGCGTGCTTTAAATCCTGTAAAGAACGAAAATAAAATAGCAGCGATACCTGCGATAAGGTAGTACTTTTCCATAGACTATCTCCTTTTTGCTAAGAAGTTGGACAGATATTTGTCAGGTGAAGGGTTTTTCCAACGAGATTGTTACTATTGTTACTCTTATCCTCAGCTTCTAGGGAAAGTTGGGCATTTTTGAGAGTGTCCACCATTTTCGACGCTTGTTTGTTGGTTTGTGCGGCGACGATCTCCTGGGATACGACGATTAGCGCATTTTCCGTTTGAAAGGTTTTGCATTGAAAGCATACGTCCCGTCGTTTCGTGGAACACGCGATTTTCCCACCCACTTTTGGCCGGACGGTACTTTGCTGCCACCTCGCCTTTTGTCTTTTTTCAAAGGCAAAGTGTTTCAATCTTCCAGCAACATGCTGCCCTGAGGGCTGACGGTGACGCGGCTACCGGGCGCGACTTGCTGGCCGTTTACCTGGATATTGCGGGCGTCCGGCGGGATATGTGCCGTGCTGCCCGGGCGCACGACCTGTGAATGACGGCGGCCACCGCGGTCATATTCGAGACGGGACTGCTGCCGGGCATTGCCGCCAGCCTGCCGCACATGACCGGGGCGCGGCGCATAGGAGCGGCCTGCGGCCAGCGCGTCGCAGGCAAGCTCGGAAAGGGCGAGGGCGGCGCAAAGGGCGGTGAGGATACAAGATGCACGCATGAGACCCTCCCGGAACGTGTTCGTTGCGTTGCATGGTGAAGCCCCAGTGAGGCTGGGGGTCGTAGTTGTTGAGTATACCAACACTATGGGCAAGTCAATGGATGCTGCTACCATGATGAGATGGACGATCATCCGAAACTTACCGAAGCCACTGCCGCCGTGTTGACCCGTCTGCGAGAGGATGCCGGGTTGAGCAAGCGCAAACTGGCCACATTGACCGGTATCGACAGAGTGTATCTGCTCCAGCTGGAGCAGAAGAAATATCGTCCTACCCTCAACGCCGTTTTTTTGCTGGCGCAGGCGCTGGGGCTGCCGCCGGGTCGTCTGGTGGACATGATCGAGGCGGAACGGCTGCGCCTTCTGGAGGCGGAGACGGAAGCGGACGTGCAGGTCCGTCGGGAGGCTCCGGAGAGCCGGGACCATCAAGACGGCCCGGCCAATCAGCAAAGCTTTTCCGAAACATAGCCTCGGCAGCGGCAAGGGAGGCACGGCAAACGGGATGGCGCAGCTCGCGCAGACGTTGCAGCACCTCCCGCGCCCCGTCGCCGTCGGCATTGCGGCACAAGGCATCCAGCAGCAGCACGCCGCCGCGCGCATACAGATGCTGGGCGTTGGCGGAAAGCTCGCGGCCGGGCAGGGCGCACCACAGGCTCCGTACCGTGGAGGCCGCATGGGGCAGCATGGTCCGGCACAAATGCCACAGGGCGTCCGTCCGGCGGCTGCCGCGCGGGTCGGTGCGGGCCTCCAGCGCGGCAAGACAGCGGTAGACGGCCACGGCCCTGCCGTATCTTCCCCGCCAGAGCAGATACAGCAGGAAAAGGCGGGCGGCTTCCAGCTTGAGGGGGAAAAACCCGTCAAGCCGCCGGACATGCCCCAGCACAGCCAGCAGACGCCCGGCGTCGCCGTCCTGTTGCAGACGGCGCAGGTATTCCAGAACGGCTTCGCTCTGGATGTCCTCCGGCAGACGCAGAAGAAGGGGAGCAAGCGTTTCGCGCATGAAAGACCTCCAAAAACATGACCATATTCCAGTCTTTCAGACAAAAAGGCTCCGCCGTCAACAGGGCGCGGTTATTTCTATATGAAAATTGAATATTCTCGCAGTCGACCGAAATAACAGGCGAAAAAAATTTTTTTCGCCGTGTGGGCGGGAGGGAGGTTCTCGGCGCGCGGTCCGGGCGTGTCGGTAGAGATATGACATGGAGCGAGCATCACGCACGGCTTGCTCTGGGGTGAGCGGTGGTCTCGCTCTCTCGTCGTTTCCCCCTGAGAGAGCATTTTCAGCTTGGAACGCTTCGCGTTTCAAACCATACAGTCACCAGACAGCCTGTCGTTTCGCGGAAAAAACGCGGTCTTTTCGACCAGTTGGGGCGGGCGGTGCGGTGCCTCCGCCTCACGTCATGTCTTTTTTCAAAGACGACACGCGTGAAAAGATAAAAGCGCGCTGGGGGAAGGATGGGGGGGCTTGGGGGGAAGGGAGGCCCCTCCCGCGCGAGGCGAGGGGCCTCCCTTCCCCCCAAACAAACAGTGCGGCGCATCCGTCCCCACGCACAGGCAACGTAAAAAGGTGGGATCCCTCCCGCCTTTTTGCGTGTCGTTCTCCTGAAAAAAACTCGCTCTGGGCGCGTCAGTCGCGGCAGGCATCCAGTTCCCGCAGCCAGTCGGGGGACAGGGCGTCGGGCAGACGGCGGATGAGGTCGGCCACCGGCGTGTCGGGCTGAGGCGCGCAGAGGGCGGCGAGGCGGCGCGCCGTGCGGGAGGCGGCCAGGCAGGCGGCGCAGAGGGGCCAGCCCGCTGCCGCAAAGGCGGTGACGAGGCCGGTCACGATATCGCCCGTGCCGCCGATGCACTCCATAGCCGGGACGGACGGGCTGTCGATGACGGCGCGCACCTCGCCCGCACAGACGATATGGTCCGCCGCGCCCTTGATGAGCAGATGACGCGGACAGTTGCCGTGCGCCAGCACCCGCGCGAGCAGGGGGGGGATGTTGTGATCCTCGGCCAGCAGGAACCCGCGCGTATAGAAGGGATGCGGGGCCTTCTCGTCCGCGAGGAAAGCCAGTTCGCCCACGTCGGGCGTGAAGAGGTCGTAGGCGTCGGCGTAACCGCTCATCTTGGCGGCGTACATGAAACCCGCGTCGGCCAGCATGAGCGGCGGCCGCGGCAGGGCCTGCAGGGCCAGCAGCACGCGATTGTGCCAGTCCACATCCGGGAAAAGGTAATGGAAGGTCAGTCCACGAGGCGCGAGGCGGGCGGCGTTGTCGCACAGCCAGGCGTAGAGGCGGCGGCTGCCGTCGCCCGTGCCGATGTCCCCGGCCAGCAGGGCGCGGGGGGCTTGCGTGCCGAGGGCCTCGCAGGCCAGCAGGGCGGTGGCGGCCAGCGCTGGGGTGCCGCGTTCCACAGGCACGCCGCGTCCGTCGGGCAGGCGAAGGGTCGCGCCGTCCAGCCGCAGGGGACCGTCGGGCGGGGCCAGAGAAAAATCCGCGTCCGGTACGCTGCCCGCTATGCACCACATGCGAGTTGCCTCCGGGCTTCCTCAAAAGCCTTTTGCAGACTGTAGCAGCAAAGCGTCTGGCCCAGCCGCAGCGGCTCGACGGCCGTCTCCAGCCGACGACCGCACAGCTCGTGCGCCAGCCACGGCACGTCCGGACAGCCGCCGCCGGAGATGTTGACGATGCGGCCGTCCCGCGTATCCACGGTGATCTTCATGTTGGCCGCCCGCACCATGAGCCAGTGATCCAGCCGCTTGACCTGACAGAGGGAGACGGGCTCCAGCAGCTCGTCCGTGACCACGGCCACCTGACGCGGCTCCGGGCCGCCCTGACGCAGGCATTCCAGCACGGCCGCCTGTCGCAGGAGCGGAAAAGCGATGACCATGTCGCAGCCGGTCCGCAATTGCGGCGGCGGGCCTTTGACTTCCACGGAAAAACCGGCTTCGCGCAGGCGGCGCTCGGCCCGGATGACCTCGCCCGTCTGATCGAAGACCAGCAGGGCCGTGGCGGCAGCGGCGGCCGTGCGCGCGCCGGGGGAGGCGGCGGGCCGCAGCAGGGAGGAGAGACGTTGGAACAGGGTCGGCATGGCGTTTTTCGTCGTGTGCCGCGCGGCGGACGAACGATATGCGTCGCCCGCCGCGCGGTCATGGGTCATTTGTTGATGTCGAGCCGGAAATCCGTCCCGTCTTGCGAGGATCGTACCGTGAAGCCGCCGTTGCGGGCGGCGCGGGTGACGTTCTCGCGACTGGCCTCGTTGTCCACCAGCACGGTGAAGCTGCCGCCGGGCGTCTTTTTGGCGGCGGTGAGGAAGAGGAGGACGGGTTGCGGGCAGGAAAGACCGCGTGCATCGATGAGTTCAGCCATCAGGCGCCTCGCTTGCAGTTGAAGAATCCGATGAGCAGGCAGACGGCCAGTCCGCCCAGCGCGCCCAGCATCCCGTTGGGGCCTATGCCCGTGGCGCTGGAAGCGAAACCGAAATTATGGGCCACGGCCGCGCCGAGGATGAGCCCGACCACGAAAACGGCGGCGTCGTTGTCGCCTTCACCGGCCATGAAGAGCTGACGACCGGGGCAGCCGCCCGCCAGAGCGAAGGCCAGTCCGGCGGTGACCATGCCGAGGAAGTTCCAGAGGCTGTCGGTATGGGCGATGGGCTGGCCTTCCATGCCGGGATGGAAGCCGCCCAGCGCGGCATTGAGCAGGAGGGCGCAGACCAGCATGGCCAGCACGCCCAGCGCCAGATGCCACTGCCGGAAAAGGAGCACGTCACGGATGGCGCCCATGGTGCAGAAGCGGCTGCGCTGGGCCAGGATGCCCACCACGAGGCCCGCCGCCAGCGAGAGGAACACGGGCGCATGTGCCGCGCCGGGGCCTTTGAGGGAATAGAAGAGCACGCCGCTCTTGTCCTGTCCCTCCACCTGCGGATCGAGCAGGAGCAGGGCCAGCAGGGCCAGCATGATGCCGGGCAGGATGAGACCGCTCACCCTGGCCTGGCTCTGACTGCGGCCCAGCGAGAAGCCCCGGCGGAAGAAGAGCGTGCCGATGCCCACGCCGACGATCAGACCGGCCAGCCCGAAAAGGGCGTTGGCGTCCCCACCGGCGAGACGCATGATGACGCGCCACGGACAGCCCAGAAAGACCAGCGCGCCGATGGCCGCCACCATGCCCAGCAGCAGGCGGACGATGGGCGAGGAGCCGCCGCGTGCCCGGTATTCGCCGCAGAGCAGCGAAGCCCCCAGCGCGCCCAGCACCATGCCGAGGATCTCCGGCCGCAGATACTGGACGATGGCCGCGCGGTGCAGGCCGATGGCCCCGGCGATGTCGCGGTTGAAGCAGGCGACGCAGATGCCCATGTTGCCGGGATTGCCCATGCGTTGCAGCAGGATGGCCAGCGCGCCCAGGACGAGCCCTGTGCAGACCACGCCCGTCGTGGTGGAGAAGAAGTTGGAACCGGTTTTCATGAAACCCCCTTGTGAAGCGGATGACACAAGGCAGCGCACGAGACCGCGCGCGAGTCGCGTCAAAGCCCGAAGGGGACGGAAGACCGGTCAGAGGCGGGGAGGAGGGGCGTCGCTCGCGGCCGTCCGCCGACGCTTCCGTCCGAAGACGCTCCACACCGTGGAGCGAAGGCTTGGGCGTCAGTTGCGATACGACGGCATTGCGCTGCCTCCTCCGAAGATGTCCGCCCTCCCTCTCTCGTGGGGGAGCGGCGAGAGAAGCTTAGGCAAGCCGGGAGGAAAGGTCAAGGAGGACGACGGGAAAAGGCGTCCGCCCGGCGGCGTCAGTTCAGGGAGATCAGATAGCGCCGCAGGGCCGGGCGGTTGCGGATGTCGCCGTGATCGACGATATGGCCGACCATGGCGTCGTCGGTGGTGATGATCCTGCTCGTGCCGCGCCGGAAGCCCAGGCCGCAGGGGACTTCCGCGGAGATGAACACGCCCGCCTGATAATAGTGCGTGCCGTCGCAGGCCAGTTCCGCCTTTTGCTGATAGATGAAGGGCTGTTGCGCGTAAAAGCCGTCGGTGGCGGCGGTGGTCCCGCCGTTTTCCCAGAAGGTGATGTTGCGGCCCTCGCGGCCCCAGATGGGCTTGGAGACCTGATCCACGCCCGGCAGGGGAGCGGTATCGGCGGGCAGGAAATGGGGATTCAGGGGAAAGATGCGGCGCAGGAAGGGCAGCAGGGCCTTGCTCTGGTAGACGGCCGCGTAAGGCGGGTTGCAGACCACCAGACCGGGGTCCCGCTCCATGCTCCGCAGGAGCTCGCGGGCCATGTGCTCGTCCTCGAGGAAAAGGAGGTCCCAGGGCACCATCTTGATCATGAGATGGAATATCTTTTCGATATATGTGCCGCTCTTGTCCACGGAGCACAGGCCGCGCTCCCTGTCGATGCAGACGTCCGTCCAGTGCAGATAGGTCCCGGTCAGCCCGGCGTGCTCCGCGGCGTCCTTGATGATGAGGGTGTTCAGATCGTCCTCGCCGTCGGCGGCGTTGGTGAACAGGACGCCCCGTCCGGCATGGGCCGGGAGCAGGTCGAGAAAGAAGTCCCGCAGCTGCTCGAACAGGCTGTTGTACTGGAAATGATCGGGGTCGAGCTCGTGGTGCTTCGCCAGCGCGTATTGCAGCGAGGAGACCTCGAAGATGGAAAAGGGCGTATCGGCGTTGAATTCCAGCAGCTTGATGGGCAGACCGTCAAGCCCCCCGGCAAAGTCGAAGCGGCCCAGCATGTGCGGATGCCGCATGTACTCGCGGTAGGTGCGCTCGATGACCGGCACGGCATAATCCGGGATGCCCAGTTCGTCCAGACGGCGCGAGCCGATGAAGTATTCCGCCGCGCTGTCCACGTCCCGGAAGCAGCGTTCGGCCGCGGCATAATAGGCGTCGGCCTCCTCCCGCGAGATGATGAGGATGTCCGAACATTTCCCCTCCTTCGGGTAGCCGAGGGCGTCGTACAGACTGTCGGGGAACGGCGGGAAGCGAAACAGGTCCATGTTCAGCTTCCCGTGCTCATGCCGCTGAAGCTGCCGCCGCGCGCCGTGATGTTGGCTCGCGGCCGCGAAGGGGACACGAAGCCGGACGAGGGGCTTTCGGACCCCGAACGGGCGCTGTTCACGCCCGGTATGAAGATCGGGGTGGAAGAAGTGCCGCCGCGCGTCGAGCTCTGCGTCTCTTCCTCCTCATCGAGCTCCGGCGGGGAGAAAAAGGCCCTCCAGCCCACCCAGCCGAGCGAGGCCATCGCCAGGATGGCAAAGAATCCGTAGAGCTTGGGGAGTTTGTCCTTTTTCGCGGCGGAGTCGTCACCGGCCCCCCGCTCCCCGGGAGTCTCCGGCCACGGGGTAAGCATCGTGCCGCCCATATGAGAATTGTCGTATTCCGTAGCCATGTCTGCCGGGCTGATCCGGCTGAGATGCACTGCCATATCCTTTCCTTCGTGCCGGCGAAAAACAACCGTGTGACGGGCGGCGCTGTGCCGCCGCCTCGCATTCCGCCTTTTTCAAAGGCAAAACGTTCTATGCGCGGTCCCCGTCGGGCCGGGAAAGGCGCACCTCGTCCAGACCGTCCCGCTCCTCGATCAGCACGTCGATGCGCTCCTCGCGGCGGGTGGCCACGCTGCGTCCCACATAGGCGGCCTGTATGGGCAGTTCGCGGTGGCCCCTGTCCACCAGCACGAGCAGCTCCACCGTACGCGGACGCCCGTAGTCCTGCAGGGCTTCCAGCGCGGCCCGGATGGTGCGCCCGGTAAAGAGCACGTCGTCCACCAGCAGGATGTCCGCCGCGTCCACGGGAGCGGGGATGCGGGATTGTCCCAGATGCGGCTTGCCTTCCAGGCTCGTCCAGTCGTCGCGGTAGAGGTTGATGTCCAGCGAGCCGAGCGGCAGCGGCCGCCCGGTGCGGCGGGAGAGCAGATCGGCCAGACGGCGCGCCAGATCCACGCCGCGGCGCTGGATGCCCACGAGCTGGAGGGTCTCGCAGCTGCCGTGCCGCTCAAAGATCTGGCTGGCCAGCCGGTCGAGGGTGCGGGAAATCTCTTCCTTGTTCAGGATGACATGGGCGCTCATGTGGTCTCCTTGAGGTCGTTTGGGGCCGGAGCGGGCCATGCGGACACGGCGCGGCTCCGACCGCACGGACGGCAGCCGGGGGAGCGTATGCCGCCCCGTCCCGACCGCCGTCTCCATCTCTCTTCATCTATACTTTTTTCCCGGACTTGAAAAGACGGCCGCAAGGCCGCATTGACAAGGGCCGGGAGTGGACTTACTTCTCAACGACCGCAAAATACTTCATCGGAGGAGCCATGCTCACGTTGACCGAACAGGCCGTCAAGGAACTGGAAGCCTTTTTTGCCGACCGCGATCGCGAACCCATCCGCATCTATCTTGCGCCGGGCGGATGCTCCGGCCCGCGGCTCGCGCTGGCTCTGGACGCGCCCGGCGAGGACGATCAGTCCATGGAAGCCGAAGGATTCAGCTTCTGCATCCGCAAGGAACTGCTGGATCAGGTCGAGGCCGTCGCCATCGACGCTTCGCCGCTGGGCTTCGAGCTGACCCCCAAGAACCCCCTGCCTTCCACGGGCGGCAGCGCTTGCGGCGGATGCTGCGGCGGCTGCGGCTCACATTAACCTATAGGGAGCGTATATATGCTGACCGTATCCGAAGACGCCCGCAAGGAGCTTGAAGCTTACTTTGACGGGAAGGAAAAGAAGACCATCCGGGTCTTCCTGGCCCCTGGAGGCTGAAGCGGCCCGCGCCTCGCGCTGGCTCTGGATGAGCCTCTCGATTCTGACGACGTTATCGAAGAAGCCGGTTTCCGCTTCTGCATCGACAAGGAACTGCTTGCTCAGGTCAAGGGCGTGAGCATCGGCATAAGCTACATGGGCTTCACCCTCGATCCCGAAGTGCCGCTGGCTTCCGGCGGCGATTCGGGGAGCTGCGGTTCCTGCACCTCCTGCGGCACGCACTGATGCCGACCCTGTCCGCGACAGGGACGGCGTCCGTCACGACGCGGGCGGGCGGCGACATCTCGCGGGCCGAAAGCCCGCGCTCCCGGTGTCGGCGGCCCCTCGTCCGCGCCGCAGGAGCGCTCCGCGCCGGACATGGCCCTTGCCCGTCCGGGCGGGACTCGTGAACGTACGGCGGCGGAGACGGCTCCATCCGTCCCCGCCGCCATCGTCATGCCGGGGCCTGTGCCCCGCTTCCCGGCAGAGCCGCAGGATACAAACACGGGCCACGGCCCAGGCATTTCCCTTTCATGACCGCGGAAAAACTCCTTCCCTTTCTTGAGGCCCCGGCAGGGGAGTGGCGGCTCGAACGCAGCGGACTGGCCACGCGCTGCCGTCTGGCCGCCGAGGCGCTGGCCGCCGGGCGCAGCTCCTGCCTGCTCGTGCGCGACCGCGACGAGCTCCAGGCCGCCCGCGCGCTGTTCTCCCTCTTCGTCCCCGAACTCTCGGTGGGGGATGCGCCGCTGGAACGTCCGGCCTGGCGCTCGCCCTGCCTCGTGCTGCCCGATACGGCGAGCATACGTCAGGGACGCGATGTCTGGGCCGCGGGCATGGCCGCCTTCCGCGCGCTGGCGGGCGAGGGGCCGCATTGCGTGGTCACCGGGCCGGAAAGCCTGCTGCTGCGGCATCCGCCACGAGATTTTTTCGCACAGGCCGGGCTCGACCTTGCCCGCGGTCAGGACTTCTCGCCGGAGCTCCTGCTGGAGCAGGCCGTGGAGTGGGGCTATGAGCGCGTCCCGCTGGTCAACCGTCCCGGCGACATGGCCCGGCGCGGCGACATCTTCGACATCTTCCCGCCCGGCTATGCCCGTCCGCTGCGACTGGAATTCTTCGGGGACATCATCGAGGAGATCCGCCTCTTCGACCCGGAAAGCCAGCGCTCCCTCCGGCAACTGGAGGAATGCGGCCTCCTGCCTGTGCTGCCCCATACCTGCGCCCCGGCGGACATGCTGCGCTGGCGCGAGCGTCTGGACGGCCTGTTCGCTCAGGGCCGCCTGAGCGAGAACCAGCACTACAGCCTCAAGAAAGCCCTGCACGGCGGCGGGGCCGGGCTTTTCCCCGGCCTGCTGCACGAGGACGCCAGCCTGCTGGAAGACTGGCTCCCGGCGGACACGCTCTGGCTGCTGCCCGGCAGGGCGGACGCGGAGGATGTCCTGCGGGAGACCGCCCTGCGGCTGCATCGGCGGCTGGAGGAGGAGAGCGGCGATCTGGCGCAGCCGGCGTCCCTCTGTCTGCGCCCGGATACGCAGGCGGCCCCGTGGCGGGACAAGATCGCCATCTTTGCCGAACCGCTGGTCATGGGCGTGGAAGAGCAGGGCACGGCCCTGCCGGAACGGCGTCTGCACGGCTTCACCGACCTTTTCCCCCAGCCCGGCGCCACGGACAGACCGTGGCAGCAGCTTGCCGCGGGCCTGCGGCAGTGGCAGGGCGAACGCAGGCAGATCATCCTGAGCTTCGCCTCCGAGCGCAGCCGCAACAAATTCCTGAAACTGGCCGAACAGGACGGCATCGTCCCGGCCCTGCGCTACGCCCCGGACAGGCACGGCCTCTTTGCCCTCGTGTCGGGCTTTCGCGGCGGCGTGGACCTCGTCTGGGACGACAGCCTCCTGCTGGGTGAGGACATCCTCTATCCCCGCGCGGAAAAGACGCCGCGCGTGGCCTCCCGTGCCTTCCGGGGCATGGACAGCTTCGACGACCTCAAGCCCGGCGCCCTGCTGGTGCACCGGGATTACGGCATCGGCCGCTTCGCCGGTCTGGAGCGCCTCGACCGCAACGGCACGGGCAATGACTTCCTGCTGCTGGAATATTCCGGCAAGGACCGGCTCTATGTGCCGGTGGACCGTCTGGGGCTGGTGCAGCGCTTCAAGGGCGGCGACGGCGCGGAACCGGCGCTGGACAAGCTGGGCGGCTCCGCCTGGGCCGGAGGGCGGGAAAAGGCCCGCAAGGCCATCGAAAAGATCGCCGCCGACCTCGTGGAGATGTACGCTTACCGCAAGGTGGCCAAGGGCTTCCGCTACGACCCGCCGGGCGAGCTCTACCGCGAGTTCGAGGCGACCTTCGGTTTCGAGGAGACGCCGGACCAGGCCCGCGCCATCCAGGACGTGCTGGACGACATGGACAAGCCCGAACCCATGGACCGCCTCGTCTGCGGGGACGTGGGCTTCGGCAAGACGGAGGTGGCCCTGCGGGCGGCCTTCCGCGCGGCCTCCGAAGGACGGCAGGTGGCCCTGCTCTGTCCCACCACCGTACTGGCCGAACAGCATTTCCAGACCTTCCGGGCCAGACTGGCCGGTTTCCCGGTCAACGTGGGCCTGTTGAGCCGCTTCGTGCCCCGCGCCCGCCAGAAAGAGACGCTGGCCGCGGCCGCCGCCGGACAGATAGACATCCTCATCGGCACGCACCGTCTGCTGTCGGCGGACGTCAGCCTGCCGCATCTGGCCCTGCTCATCCTGGACGAGGAACAGCGCTTCGGCGTGCGCCACAAGGAAAAGCTCAAGGCGCTCAAAAAAAACGTGGACGTGCTGACGCTCACGGCCACGCCCATCCCGCGCACCCTGCAACTGTCCATGTCCGGCATCCGCGACCTCTCCGTCATCGAGACCGCGCCGCAGGAGCGCAAGCCCGTGGCCACGGCCGTGCTGCGCCGGGACGAGAACGTCCTGCGGCAGGTGCTGGAACGGGAGATAGCCCGCGAAGGGCAGGTGTTCTGGGTCTATAACCGGGTACAGGGCCTGCCGCGCGTGGCCGAATACGTCCGCAACCTCGTGCCGCAGGCCCGCGTGGGCATGGCGCACGGCCAGATGGGCGAGGTGGAGCTGGAAGAGAACATGCACAAATTCTGGCACGGGGAGCTGGACGTGCTGGTCTGCACCTCCATCGTGGAGTCCGGTCTGGACTTCCCCCGTGCCAATACGCTCGTGGTGGATCAGGCGCAGATGTTCGGCCTCGGCCAGCTCTACCAGCTGCGCGGCCGCGTGGGCCGCAGCGACCGTCAGGCTTACGCCTTCTTCGTGGTGCCGGACGCCGAACGCCTTTCCGACGTGGCCGAGGAACGCCTGCGCATCATCATGGATATGGACTATCTGGGCGCGGGCTTCCAGGTGGCTATGGAGGACCTGCGCCTGCGCGGCGCGGGCAACATCCTGGGCGAGGTGCAGTCCGGGCACATGAGCCGCGTGGGCCTCGATCTCTATCTGGAGATGCTGGAGGAGGCCGTCTCCCGCCTCAAGGGGATGCCCGCGGCCATACAGGCGGAAACGGAACTCAATATCGGCCTGCCCGCCCATATCCCGCAAACCTACATTGCCGACGGCCGCGAACGCCTGCGCTGCTACAAGGCGCTTTCCTCCGCCGTGGACGGCCCCGCCCGCGAGGAGGTGGCCCTCTCCCTGCGCGACCGCTTCGGGGCCTTCCCCGTGGAGCTGGAGAATTTCCTTGCCGTGCTGGATTTCAAGCAGTTCCTGAGCGAGATGCAGGTCCAGCGCGCCGACATCACACAGGATCATGTCAAACTGGTCTGGGCGGACGGACAGGATGCCGTCTCCCCGGAAAAACTCGTGGCCCTCGCCGCCGAGACGCCCGGCGCGCGCCTGCTGCCCCCGGCCGGACTCTTCTGCCCCCTGCCGCAGGGCATGAGCGTGGGCGAGGGGCTGAACGCCATCCGCGCCAAACTGGAGACCGCACGCCTGCCCCGCTAGGGGCTTTGACACTTTTTGCTGTGTGTTTGGGCTGTCGATGCCTGTTGGGGGGAAGGGGAACCCCTCGCTCTGCGTCGATGCCCGTAAGGCTCCTGCGTCGCCAACGGGCACGGCCCTGCGGGCCGCCTTTCGGTCGCCGCAGGCGCGGGAGGGCCCAGCCTTTTCGCAGCGGAGCGAGAAAAGGCGTTCCCGCCATCCTTCCCCCCAAGCCCCCCATCCCTTCCCCAGCGCGCTTTTATTCGGGGAAAGAGCGGGGGCGCAAGGTGACTCTCGCCCCCAAAGCAAGCGGAGCGTGTACAGGTTATTTGCTTTATCTAGTTGTTGTGTTCCGATAGGTTGTTCACCCTTTCCTCATTCGGTAAGTTGGAAGTTACCAGACAAACCAACAAGCGAGCG